>JAZKEV010000011.1:0-2493 GCA_040386765.1 Verrucomicrobiota bacterium
CCTGCGAAGTCGGATCGGACAGACAGGAATGTCTGTGTCACGCCCAGGCAGCTGAGTAAGCGTCCGACCGGCGACCTCCTAGTCGTCGCCAGCGGGCGCTGGTAGAGTGGCGGGATGGAATCGATCGCAACGGAGGTGGTGGAAACCGGTGAGAAACGAGATGCGCGGGGACGACGGCTGGCCGTGCGTCGCCATCGCGAAGCGATGATTGCGGCCTATCAGCGGAGCGGTTTGACCCAGCGAGCGTTTGCCCAGCGCGAGGGCATCGGGTTCTACCGGTTTGTCGCGTGGCTGAAGCGGTATCGGCAGCAGGGCGCAAAGAACGACTTCGTGGAAGTAAATGTGCCGCGCCGCACTGCGGCACCGAGCAGCATCGAAGTGGCGCTGCCGAGCGGAGTCGTGGTGCGCGGCGCCGACGTGGAGCAAATTGCAGTCTTGGTGGAGCGACTCGGCCGATGCTGAGCTTCAGCACGACCCAGCGCATCTATCTCGCCGTCGAACCGGTGGACATGCGCAAACAGTTTAACGGCCTCTGGGCATTGGCGGCGGAAAAGTTGCGGGAGGACCCGTTCAGCGGAGCGCTGTTTGTGTTTACGAACAAGGATCGGGACCGGGTGAAGATCCTCTGGTGGGACGGAACCGGAGTTTGGGTCGCGGCGAAGCGACTGGAGAAAGGGCGCTTCTCCTGGCCGACCTTGCACGGCACGGCGAAGGTGGACTTGGAGCCGACGGCCTTGACCATGCTGCTGGCCGGGATCGATCTCAAAGACGGCTGCAAGAAAACGTGGTATGAGCGTTAAATGTATTGACATATAGGATACATGTGGCGTCGTTCCGGCTCGCCTGTCGCCGATGCCGCCCGCGGAAAAGCTCTACACCGAAAATCTCGCGCTGAAAGCGGAGAACGAGGAACTGCGAGCGCAAGTGGCGTGGTTCCGCCAGCAGGTGTTCGGCAGCCGCAGCGAGAAGCTGCCATTGGACTCGGCGGTGCAGACCAAGCTGGGGCTGCCGGAAACGCCCCAGGCGGAGCGCCCCGCGCAGACCGTGACGTATGAGCGGCGGACGCCGGTGCCCGAGAAACGTCCCTTGCCGGCGGAGCTCTTTGCCGGCTTGCCCGTCGTGGAGACGATCGAACTTGTGCCCGACGAGGTGAAGGCCGACCCACTGGCGTTCGAACGCATCAGCGAGGAGCGAACCTTCGAAGTGGACCTTATCGGACCGAAGCTGGTGAAGCGTGAAATCGTGCGGCCGAAGTTCCGGCGCAAGGCTGAGCGGGAGCTGGCGCCAGTGATCGCGCCGGCATTGCCGCGGGTGGCGATGGGCGGTTACGCGTCGGCGGGGCTCATTGCCTATATTGTTATATCGAAGTATCAGCACCACCTGCCGCTGTATCGGATCGAGTCGATGTCGGCCCAGTGGGGCGCGCCGCTGAGCCGCAAGACGATGGCGGACTGGGTGCGCATCGCCGCCGACTGGGCGGAGCCGATCTACAAACTCATGCACGCGCAGTTGCTCCACGGGCAATATGTCCAGTGCGACGAGACGCCGGTGAAGTTTATCGATCCGGACGAAAAAGGCGGCCGGGCCGTGCAGGGTTACCTCTGGGTGGTGAGCGCCCCGGGAGGTGACGTCGTGTTCGATTGGCGCTTGTCCCGCCGTCATGGCGAACTCACGAGCTTGCTCACCGACGATTATGTCGGACTGATGCAGTCCGACGGCTACGAAGCCTATGCCGCATATGCGCGTTCTCATCCCGCGGTCGCCTGGCTCGGTTGCTGGGCCCATGCCCGGCGTTACTTCTTCGAAGCGCAGCACGATCATCCGCGGGTCGCCAAGGCGGCGTTGCGACTGATTGCGCGGATGTATCGCCGCGAACGAGAGTGGGACGAGCAGAAGCTCGAGCCACGGCAGCGCGCCCAGGAACGCGCGAAACCGGAGGGGCTCGCCCGCACAATGCACAGCCTCCGCCGCCTGGCGTGGCGGATGCGGCAGAGCGTGCGGCCGAAGTCGACGCTCGGCAAAGCGTGCGATTATCTGCTGAGCCAATGGGAGCCGCTGGTTGCACATCTGCACCACGGGCAGAGTCGGCTGGACAACAATCTCGTCGAAAACGCGATTCGTCCGTCGTGCATCGGCAAGAAAAACTGGCTCTTCATCGGCCACCCCGACGCCGGCCAGCGCTCCGCGATCCTCTACTCGCTCATCGTCTCGTGCCAACGCCACGGCAAGGATCCACTAGGCTACCTCAAAGACATCCTCGCGCGCCTGCCGCGGATGACCAACCACGACGACCTGAGCGCACTCACGCCGTCGCAGTGGCAGCCGGCTTAACTCGGGACTGACCATCGGTGACCATTCGTGCATGACCAATAGTCACCGTGGGCGTCACCCCCCGTGACGATCAACCATGCTCCCGAGGACGCCGGTCGGACGCTTACTATACTCCCGACCCGCAAGCGAAGCTTTTCCCGCAATTGCGCGGGCGATTTCGCC
>JAZKEV010000012.1:0-9898 GCA_040386765.1 Verrucomicrobiota bacterium
CGAGAAGGGCTACGACGAGAAGGACGGCGCGCGTCCGCTGCGCCGTGCCGTCGAGCACTACCTCGAGGATCCGCTGGCCGAGGCTTTGCTGCGAGGCGAGGTCAAGGACGGCGAGCCGGTTATTGTTGCGCGTGACGGCGACAAGCTTATCTTCAAACAAAAGACGCCACCCACCGCTGCAAGCGGTGTGACGCCCTAAAACAAAACGACGACCAACCGTCGTCAAACGAAGCCCCGCCCTCCGAGATCAAGGAGAGCGGGGCTTTCGCGTTTTTAGGTAGATTGAATACGCGAGGGTGGGGTGGCATCTGAAGCGGTGGCGGGAGCGGATAGCAGGTGCAGATCGGTCCCGGCCTGAACCGGCTCAGCTTGTGATGGGGTGTGGTTGACGGGGCTCCTCTTAACGTTAGGCAGAAGAAGGATGCTTACCCACGACGAAGCTCTAGTGCATGCGCGACGGCATTGGTATGGTATGAGCCGCAGACGATGGACAATGTTCGCCGCCACGATAGTAGCCGGCCTCGTCACCGCTCTTGCTGTCCATCAGGATCCAATTCGCCGCGCTGGTTGCATTATTCCTCAGATGTCGAGATCCGACGTCGAAGTCCTTCTTGGGCGCCCAATCCAAACCTATATTGATAGAGGATTCATCGTTGCGTGTTATCAGTCTCGGCTCGCCGCGGCTGGTCCTATTCGTGTCGCGTTTAATCAAGCTGGCAACGCAGTGATGCTTCGCAAGTGGGAGGATGGCGCATCCGATTGGGATATTCGTAGATGATCCAAAAGCCCAACCACCTGAGTATGCCCCGTTGCGATTCGCGTCGGCTTGCTGTCATCTCCCATCGTGTATAGTGTCGAGTAACGCCGAAAAGCATAACAAGCCGTGGCGTGGCTTATCTTTGACATTGGGCAAAGCATGACCGCCGACGAATACGATCGCTTTGTGATGTGGTGTCTGCGCGCCCCTCTGTCGGAGTTGCTGAGCGTTTCGGAAGATGAGCACCTCTGCAGCGCGGTCCATTCGGGGTTATGGCGAGATGCTCCGGACGTTTGGCGCGATACTGTTGGCGAAGTTAAGCTTATAGCCGGTGCCATAGGCACGATCGGCAATGGGGGATTCGACGCGATCTCCGAAGATGGCATCCCGGCCGATCCAGATTTTTCCCGGACCATCGCGGCGCTGCGAGCGATTGGCGCAGATTCAGCCGCCCAAGTTTTCAGCACGGCGCTAGCGCGAATATCAACCGAGGAGGCGCCGGACCTTCAGACACACCTTGATGCACTTTCGACGTCTTGGTTTGAAGAGAAAGGCACTGTTTATCGGCTTCTCGCTCGCCACATACGAAGCAACGCCGATCGCATCCTGACCTTAGCCGGCACCGTTTGAAAACGAACCAGCTGACAAGGCGACGGAGCCAACGCCGTGACCTGTTACGTCCAGGCTCATCTGTGAAGTTGGGCAAAAAAGAAGCCCGTCTTGATGATGAGCGCCTGGCGTCAATTCTTACCCTCATGACGCTGCTCCAGTTAAAGTAGGCAGTTTCCCGACTCTCATTGCGCGAGCGACGGGAGTTGAATGCTTACATGATTCGGCTTCGCCACGAACGCCCCGAGTGGAAGAAGCTAATTTCACGGCGTATGCGCGAGATGGATTCGGGCCGGAAGGTTTCGATGGCGGGGATTGAACGCCGGATAGTCACGCGTGAGTAAGCCCTGATACGAACCGGTCTTTGCCGAAGGCGCCGCCGAGTTTTGCTGTAGCTACTCGCCGATCAGCATAATCGCTTGCGCGCCCGGCCGGCACCGTTCACATTTTCTCGGCCCACCGGCCTGCTGTGACCATGTTTGCTGATCACGACGCCTACATAGCGGAGGCTCCTAAAGACCTCCGCCCTCTGCTGGTTGGATTGCGCGCTCAACTTGCGCGCGCGCTGCCTGACGCGGAAGAAGTCATCGCCTACAAGATGCCCGGGTTCAGGATCGGAAAATCCATCGTCGCGGGCTATGCGGCGTTCAGCAAGCAGTGCGGCCTTTATCTCGCGCCTTCCGCCATCAAGTCCCACGCCAGCGACATCGCCGCGGCTGGGCTTAAGTCGACCAAGACCGGTGTCACTTTCTCACCGGCCAATCCCATCCCTGACGCACTCGTCAAGAAGCTCGCCCTGACTTCAAGAGGGGATCAAGTGGCCTGAGCACACCGAAGTTCAGTCCCACGCATTCTCGATGCCCATATGGGCTGATGCCGGGACCGAGCCATTTGCGGCAGCGAGGCCGAAGCACGAGATCTAATCGAGCATTTGTATTCGGAAAATGAATAAGGGCTCCAAGAAAGCGATGGAGCCAATGCCCATACCCAGGCACGTTCATGGCTCATCTTTGACGTTCGTCAAAATGCTCATCGGCATTTCCATCTTCTTCGCATGTCTCGCCGCGATCTTCGGTGTTATCGCCGTGCATGAATGCGGACATTACCTCGCTGGAGCTGCCGGCGGCATTCCGTGGAGCGCAATGAAAATTCGCCTTTTCACCTTTCCGCAGCACGTAGCGCTGAAGAGCGAAGGTCGCTGGCTTCATCCCAGCCGCGATTATGAGCGCTATGTGGCCGCTTCCATGTCACTCCTGAAAGATCGCACTCGGGCTGGCTTCTATGTGTCAGGTGGACTGCTCAGCCAAACACTCGCGTTCGTTGGTCTGGTGTTTGCCTTGGCTGGTGCCGGCATCCCGCGCTTTTGGGTGACACCGATTGTTTGCGCGCTGGTGTCCGTGCCCTGCCTTTATTTGGGCTTTGATCTGCTGTTTACCCGGCTCGCGGGCAGGCCCTGCGGTGACTTTTCTTTTCTCTGGAAAATCTCTCCGGTGGCGTCGTTTGCGCTCACCTCATTCGTCCTGGGATTTCATGGCGGGGTGCTCGTCTATCTTCTCAAATGTGCCTGACAAGAGCGTGTATCCCAATGCGGCTGAAAAAAGGAAGGCGCAAGAACCACCCCGCGATCTGCACGCCTCGGGCGGACGTACGAGTCGCGCCAGTGCCCGCCATGGCACGTCTTTAACGTAAGGCGCAGAAGATGAATCTACGGGACGTCTTGGAACTCATCGCCGATTGGCTTGAAGCGAGCGACACGCAGCAGCGTGACCGCGCAGTTTCAGCGCTGCGCACGTTTGTCGCGCGTGGAGCTTCCATCGAAGTCGCCGCCCAAGGAATGGTCAAAAGCGGGAAGTTTTCACGCGATGACGTGTTGCACGCCATCGAGACAGTAGTCCCATGCGACTCCGAAGAAGCTCCGCAATATCTCATGCGAGGCCGATTCACTCGCGATGAACAGGCTTAACAAGACGCCCAGAGCCAACGAGCGGTTCTGTACCGGATCGCTTTGGGGACTTGGAACGTGCCGCACTTACAGGTGCTGGCTAGCGCCCGGTGTTTTCGCGAGCTTGGCTGAGGTTTCCTCGATCATCCGCAAAAACTCTTTCTCCACGTTCACTTCGTACAATTTCGCGAGCACGAGCACGCTCCATAGGCAGTCGGCGAGCTCGTGGCCGAGTTTGGTGTCGGCGTCGGCGATTTCGCGGAGGCCGCTTTTGGCCATCGTGAGCTTCATGAGGTCGCCGACGTCGCCGACGAAGCCGTGCATCACTTCCTCGCGGGTCCAGCCGCGGTGGCCTTTGGCTGCGGCGGCGGCGGCGAAACGTTCGCGGAGGAGCAGGGCTTTTTCGGTGAGGGCGGGGAGGTCCATGGCGAGAGAAGAGGATGCGAGTCGAGCAGGTTGCGCTCGGGGTAGGATGCGGGTTCAGGGCTGAACCGGTTTCGGTGTATCGCGCTTGAGGAACTTGCCGCTGACGGTGTTGAAGGAGTCGTTGCTGTTCTTGCCAGTGAAAATCATCGTGAACTGGGTGCCGTCGCTGCTCAGCCATTTGGTGGGGAAGACCCAGTAGAAGCCGGTGACTTCGATCACGCCCGCGCCCCACGTGTCGTCGTAGGCGACCGTGGTCCACGGGCCCCACGGCTCGGGGGCGTCGAAGAGGCCGAACTTGCCGGCGTGCGTGTCGGTGTGCTCGGTGGTGAGGAGGTAGCGGCGCAGGCCGGCGTTGTAGGTCACGCTGAGATTCCAGCCGACGCCGTTTGTATCCGAAAAGACAGGACGCTTTTTCGCAAGGTCGGTGGACCAAGTAGGTTTGCCGTCGGCGCCGAGGCCGGAGAAGAATTCGTAGCGCGAGCGTTCGAGGATCGCGTCCTTTGGCACGCGCGAGAGATGGATGTGGCCGGGCGCATGGACGTCGAAGGTGTGGGCGGGGGTGCGGGTTGAGATGCCCGGGCCCCAGGCGGGCTGGATGTAGTAGCTGTAGACGTAGCCATCGCGGGCGCCGGCGTAGTCGCGGCCGAAATTCAGGAGGGTCGGGATCGTGAGGCCTGCGCCGAACTCGAACTTCCAATCGGCCAGCTGCCACGAGGCGCCGTGGTCCTTGGAGACGGCGAGCTGCGAGGTGGCGAGGTGGGGATTGGGCTGCGGGGCGACCCACATGTAGAGGATGCCGCCGACGGAGAGGATGCCGTAGCTCTTGCCGCCGAAGGTCGCGGGGCTGACGAGTTGGTGACCGCCCCAGATATTTTTACCGGAGTAGGTGACGCCATCGCCCTCGATGCGCGCGACGCCAAGGAGCACGCGACCGCGGCCATTGCTGCCGCCGAAGCCGCCGCCGTCGCCCCAGGCGGAGTAAAGATGGCCGTCGTCGGCCCACGTGGTCGGCCAGTTATCGCTGCCGGGGGCGAGGCGCTGGTGGGTTTTGAAATCGAACTCCACGCGCTCGATGACGGGGCTGGGCGGGTAGGGCGGCTTGGGGAGCTCGGCGGCGAGTGCGACGAGGGGCAGGGCAAGGCCGAGGAGCGTCGTCAAAAATGCGCGATACATGGCTGGATGAGGCAGGCGAAATCGCGGGGCGTCGAATCGAATGTGGATTGCGGCTCGGAGCGGTAACGGGCAACACCGCGCCATGTCCGATGCGTCGAAACCCCGCCCCACCGTCCGCACGATCGCCGCGGCGGCGGGTGTAAGCGCGATGACGGTGTCGCTGGCATTGCGGAACCATCCACGCATCTCGGCTGCGACCCGGGCAGCGGTGCAGGCGGCGGCGGCGAAGCTCGGCTACCGGCCGGACCCGACCGTGGCGAAGTTGATGCACCACCTGCGGATGAGGCAGAAGCCGGCATTTCAAGCGAGCATTGCGGGGCTCACGACCGTGGCCGAGCGCGAGGAGCTGCCGTACCTGCGCGACATCGTGCGCAGTGCGCGGCAGCGGGCTGAGGAGCTGGGCTACGCCTTCGACCTGCACCGGATTGGAGATGCGATGGAACCGAGGCCGGACCTGCAACGCATCTGGCGGACGCGCGGCGTGGAGGGCGTGGTGCTGCTGCCGGTGGTCAAACCGGTGGCCGTACGGGCGCTGCTCGACTGGACGCAGTTTTCGGTGGTGACGACCACGCACGCGGTTTTGGAGCCGCAGTTTCACCGGGTGGTGCCGAACCAGTTTGGCAACGCGCTGCAAATATGCCGACGGCTCGTCGAGCGCGGATATCGGCGCATCGGGCTCGTGCTGCCGAGGGAGCACGACGTGCGCGTGCATCACGGGTTCTCGGGTGCGGTGGCTTGGCAAAACTTGATCGGTGGCACG
Organism: Verrucomicrobiota bacterium; assembly: GCA_040386765.1. Lineage (GTDB taxonomy): Bacteria > Verrucomicrobiota > Verrucomicrobiia > Opitutales > Opitutaceae > ER46. Next base: position 5,668 of record JAZKEV010000012.1, read on the forward strand.
GAGCTGGTGCGACCGCTGCTCCACGCGGAGGCGCTGCCGACGGCGGAGGAATTGACCGCGTGGTTTGCGCGCGAGCGGCCGGATGCGATCATCGCGGCGGGCGACAAGGAATGCCGGCCGATCGCGCAGACGCTCGGACTACGCGTGCCGGGCGCGGTGGCCTTTGCGAGTGCGAACAAGTCGGGGCGCTCGGTCTTCGCGGGGATCGAGGAGCGGCCGGAGGAGATCGGCGCTGCGGCGATCGAGCAGCTGGCGGGGATGATTCAGCGCGGCGAGAAAGGGGCGCCGGGTGTGCCCAAGGTCACGATGGTGGACGGGCGGTGGATTGCGGGGCGCTCAGTGGACACAAGAGTCGGGAGCAGGGTGAGCGCGGGCGAGTGAGCGGCAGGCGACGCGCTGGTCGAAACGCACGCGGGTGGGCGTCGTCGCGTGTGCGGCGGAAAACTCGCTGGCGTGCGCGGGCACGACACCCACGCCCACGCCGAGGAGCGCGAGGGATCCAGCGAGGGGTGGGCATCGGAGTTAGGTAGGACGGTCTATCCGGAAACCGCCGCGCCTTGGGGGGGGCGGGTGTCCTGAGCGGCGCGTTAGGGATGTGCCTTCGCTGAAGCTACGGCAACACGCATAACGCGCCTTACCTTCGCAAACGGATCAGAACGAGAACGTGTTCGTGATCGTCCACTTGTTGGGTTGCGGGATGCGGGCGCTGGCGACCTGGCCGTTGGGTTGGGCGGTGACGGCGATCAGGTCGTCGTCGGAGAGGAGGTCGCGGACGTTGAGCTGGATGCTCCAGCGGATCTTGTCGCTGAAGACGCGGCGTCCGTAGCGCAGCCAGGCGTCGAACTTGAGGTCGTCGCTGCCGTAGTACGGATGCGCGACATCGTAGACCCAGGCGCCGGCGGCATTGCGGATGGCGGGGAAGCCGGTCGCGACCTTGTCCTGCCAGCGGGCGGCGCCGCCGAGGCTGAAGTTCTTGAACATGCCGGTGCGGAAATCGTAGTTGGTGACGACGTTGAAGCGCCAGCGCCGCAGCTCCTGCACGGGCGAGCCATTGGCGGCGAGCGCGTTGAGGTAGGGCACGTACATGTTGGTGATGGCGAGATTGCCGAGCTGCGAGGTGCCGAAGGCGTTGAAATACGTGATGTCCTCGAGGCCTTCCATCTGGCGGATGTTGGTGGCGAGCTGGCCGTTGCCATCGGTCCAGAGCGGGAGGTTGCGCTTGATGAACTCCGTGAAATCGGAGCCGACGTTGGATTTCTTCGCCTCCTGCATCGCGGCGTTGAAGGTGATGCGCCAGTTGCGCGTAGGGTTGAGGGTGCCTTCGAATTCCCAGCCTTCGGAAACGGTGTCGGCGATGTTGCCGACATTGGGCGGGCGCGTGGCGGTCCAGGTGCCACCGTTGGCGGCTTGGGAGAAGGCCCAGCTCTCGGCGAGCAGCGGGTCGACGGGGCGCAGCCACTCTTCGCGTGTGCGCTGGGTGAACCAGAGATTGCGCGCGGTGGTCTCGGCGGCGGTCAGGCCGGGGTTGAGATTGGCGGCCTGCGCGGGATCGGTGAGGCTGGCGCGGAGCGGGAGGTAGCGCGGGTCGTTGGGGGTGAAGCCGAACCAGCGGTTGATGACGACCTCGCTCACATTGGACATGCGGAGGCCGTTCATGGCGCGGGTCACGTCGTTGCCGGGCCAGAAGGTATTGTAGAAGGTGGCGCTGTCGTTGGACTGAGTGGTGCGGTAGCGGTTGACGCGGAGAATGAGCTTCTGATCGAGGACGGAAATCGTACCGCCGATATCCTTGGTCTTGCCGGCGGGTGGGCTAAAGGGGCGGCCGTAGACATCGGCGATGGTCGAAGACGGGCGGAAGTTCTTCGACACGTTGTAGGACACGCTGAGATCGGTGCCGCGGGGCAACCAGCGCTTCACGAATTGCGGGGCGTGGAGGACGCCGCTCCAGCTGATCGTGTCGTCCTTGGCGTAGATCGTCGGCGTGGCGGGGAGGACCCAGGCGGGATTGTAAGGATCGGTCTCGCCGGTGCCGGAGGCGAGGCGGGCGGGGCCGGCATCGCGCAGATCGAACTTGTCCTGACGCCAGCCGACGAGGCCGACGAGCTTGTCGTTGAAGAGGTAGCTCTGCCAGACGGCGGAAGTGCTCTTGGTGGTATTCTTGTTTTTCGAAGCGCCGGAGTAGAGCTTGGAGATGTCGCGATCGCTGGCGGTGATGACCGTGACGGGGACGCGCACCATCTGGTTGGTGCGGGCGTCGAAGACGAGGGCGGTGCCGCTCGACTGTGGCGTATGCACGGAGGTGATACCGGAGATATTCGCGCCGGCGGGGGAGGTCAGGTTTGCGATGGAGCCGCCGAGATAGTGGATGCCCGCGTAGGCCGGATAGGTCGTGGCGGTGGGATTGTTGGCGTAGACGTTGAGGTCGAGGCCGTAGGAGTAGCCGTTGATGCTGCGATTGAAGTTCTCGCTGCGCTGATCGGTGTAGGTGCCGGTGAAGACGTGGCGGCCGAGGAAGCGGAGAAAGCCTTCCTTCTTGCGCAGGTCGAGCGTGCCGTAGGCGGTGGCGCGATAGGCCTCGCGTGTCGTATCCGCGAAGTTGTTACCGATGGAGTCGGAGGCGACGTAGGGGCGGCCGAAATTGGGGTTGGGCGCGCCGTCGACGAGGCGGCTCTGCATGTCGACGTTGAGGGTGTAGGCGTCGAAGCCGAACATGCCGAAATTATTCCGGTTGTAGGTCTGCTTGTCGTAGGCGAGCTCGAAGCCCACGAGGTCGCGGAGGAAGGTCTGGCGGAACGTGGCGTTGAGCGCGCGGAGCTGGGACTCCTCGAGCTTGTTGGGGCCGTCGAGGAGGGTGTCGTAGAAGTTGAAGACGGAGGGATCGCGCAGTTCCTGGTAGCGCCAGAGGCCGGTGTAGGCCTGGCCGGCGGGCGCGAATTGCTGGTTGAGGAAGAAGTTGGGGTTGTTGCCCTGCGCGGTGTAGGCGCCGACGGCAAACCACTGGGTGAACGGCACGCCGCCACGGCCGATCATGAAAGGCGGCACGCCATTGCCGCCCTGCGCGGAGCTGGCGGGATCGGTGAAGACGGCGGCGACCTGGCCGAACCAGCGGCCGGGCGCGCCGAGGTGCGCGAAGAGGAAGGGGTTATTGGTGACGCTGGTCGGCACGGTGGGATCGACCGCGACTTTGTTGAGGACGTTGTACCACACGCTCAGGCCGTCGTGCGGCGGGGTGGGGCGCGGGCGATTGGAGTTTTGCAGGCCGCCTTCGTAACTGACCTGAAACTGCGTGAGACCATCGCGCACGAGGCGCGGCTCGAATTTCAAGGCGGCGAAGATGCGGCGATCCTGCTCATAGGCGGGCTCCTGGCGGTATTTCTCGTGTTTGTTGAGCGCGATGAAGCGAAGGCCGAGGAGATTCTGGACGAGGGGCGTATTCACATCGAGCACTTCGCGGTGGGACTCGAAGCGGCCGTAGCTCTGCTGGAACGAATACGAAGGCTTCCGGAGATCGGCGCTCTTGAGCTGGTTGTTGATGATGCCGGCGGGGCTGCCGAGGCCGAAGAGGATGGCGTTGGCGCCGCGGGAGATATCGATGCGCTCGGTGTTGTAGGAATCGAGCGGGATCGAGGTGAGGAAGAAATCGCGCGTGAGATCCGCGCCGGCGAGGCCGCGCACGCGCGTGGCGGTGCTGGGGCTCTGGAGCGTGGACTCGGCGTTGGAGAAACCGTTGCCGGTGGCGACGCCGGAGAAGTTACCCTCGAAGCCGCCGATCTCGGTATTGGTCGTGTAGATCAGGATATCGCGGGCGTTGGTCGACGCGGTATCCGCGAGCAGCTGCGCGGTGACGACGGAGATCGCGGCGCCCACATCGCGGAGATCGGTGCGCAGGCGGGTGCCGGCGAGCGTGGAAGTGGCGGCGTAACCGCGGTCCTCAGACTCCGCGACGACGAAGGGCGAGAGCTTCACGGGCTCCTCCGGCGGCGGTGGCGCGAGGCTGGTGGTGGGCGCAGTCGTTTGCGCGGCGAGCGACGCAGCGGCGAGCGCACCCAGCGTGAAAACGCCAAGGCGGATAGTGCAGGGTAGGAGCATGGGTTTGGGTAAGGACGGCCGAGCCAAGAAGCGTTATGGGAACGCTTTGAGGGGTTGGACAGCCGGACAACGCTCTACCGTAAACGAAGTAGCCTAGGGGTTGGCGAGCGAAAGCGAGATGTGGTCGAACTGGACGGTTGTC
>JAZKEV010000012.1:9908-12922 GCA_040386765.1 Verrucomicrobiota bacterium
GGACACGGCACCGCTGCGACGGGTGAGCCGCAGCCAGCAGGGCTGCATGAGGCGACCGTAGGCGGTCAGCGGTGCGGCGAGCGGCACGGAACCAAGGATGCGCACGGCGGACTCCGCGGTGCGAACCACGAGCTGGGCTTTCCAGCCGGGGCGCTCGAGCTCGCGCGAGGTGTCGGGTACGATCAGCAAGGCGACCGAAGGCGCGTCGGGCGCGAGGTGCGCGCGGAAGACGAGGCCGAAGCGGCCAAGTTGGGAAGAAACGGGCGGGGTGAAGCGGGCGATGAGGGTGCCATTGGCGGGGAGGGGCGCGTAAGCGAAGTGAAATTGATCGCGGAGCTCGCCGAGATTGGCGCCGTGCGCTTCCAGCGTGAGGATGGAGCCATCGTGCTGGGCGGAGCCGTGGAGCGCGGGCTCGCCGATATCGGCGGATTTCCACGGCTCGGGCAGGCTGGCGGACACGGTGACGGCGGCAGAGGCGGGGCCGATACCGTGTAGGTTTTTAGCGGATACGGTGTAGGTGTGAAGCTGGCCGGGTTGCGCGGCGGTGTCTATAAAGGCGGGGGATGTCAGGTCACGTGCGATGACCTCGGCGCCGCGAGAAACGGTGTAGTTCGTGGCGCCGCGCGGGGCGATCCAAGTCAGCGCGATGCCGGTCAATGCGGGCTGCGCGATCACGGCGGCGGGAGCGGCGGGCGCCAATGGGACGAACGGGGCGGCGGGAGCGGACGAGGCGAATGGTGGTTGAGCGAGGGGAGGACTCGCGGAGCGCGTGTAGAGGAGGGTGCCGAAGCCGGTGTGGTCGCCCGAGGGTCGCGACTCGCCTTCGGGGCGGAGCTTCTCCGCGGCGCGCTGGGTCCAGGGGGCGGCGAGGCCGGCGCGGTGGACGTAGTGGTGATAGATCTGCTCGTAAACGGGGCGGAGCGCGCCGCGGCCTTTGGCGGAGATTTCGGTGTGACGGTATTTGCCGGTGCGATCGAGGATGGGGCGGAAGGGCACGGTCTCGCCGAGATTGTAGCGGGCGGTGTACTCGAAGCCCTTCAGCAGGCGGTTGTCGGCGTAGGCGTAGAGATCGAGCCCTTGATGCCAGGCGATTTCGGCGGCGTCGCCGAGGTGGGCGAGGCCGAGCTGGGTGTGGCCCATGTCGCGGCCGCTTTCCTGGCACTGGCCGGTGTCGTCGACGATGTAGTGGGTGAGGCGGCCGTTGCCGGAGCCGGCGACGTAGTAGCGGAGGGCGCGCTCGAAGAGCGGGCGGTCGTTGCAGAAGACGGCGACGGCGAGCAGGGTCTTGATGGCGGCGGTGTCCCAATTGCCATTGGCGAAGGGAGCGAAGTTCTGGAGCGTCGTCACGAAGACGCGGCGAAACATATCTTCGGTGACTGCGGCGTCTTCGGCGGACCAGCCGGAATCGGTGTGCCGCAGCAGCTCGGCGGCGTTGATCAGCTTGAAGGGGCCGAGGCCGGCCATGAGCACGGCGTCGGCGCCGGAGACGAGCTGAAGCGTCGTGGACCAGGCGTCGACGAGGCGCATGGCACGGTCGGCGAAACGGCGATCGCCGGTGATACACCACATGAGGGCGCAGTGGTAGGCGGCGGTGGCATCGGTATCGAACTCGACGTGGCTGATCGTGGGATTGCGGCCGATCTCGGCGAAAGGGCCGCGCTGCACATAGTCGAGCTGCGACGTGCGTAGCACGCGGAGCTTTTCGAAGCTGGAGAAACTCGGCTCCTCCCTGGCTGCGACGGCGGTGCGCATCCGCGCGAGGTCCTCCTGCGTGTGGAGCAGGCCGGGATGGGTGAAGGCGAAATCGGCGGCGGCGCAGGAGAGCCAGAGGAGCGGTGCGGCCAGGAGCGCGCGAAAGAGGCCGAGGGGCATGGGCGAGACGAAAGCGGGCGCGGAGTAGCGCGGCAATCGCGGCTTTAGAGAAGCGTTCCTAAATACCGCGCCTTTTACGGCAAATCGCACTTCCTGTTCAAAAGAGGGAACGCTTATCTGCGCTAATTTTCGGAAGCGCCGAGGGCATTCAAGCGGTGCGGGCTTCGCCTAATCGGCGAAGCGCTGGCATCTTTTCGGGGAGGCGGTCTTTGGCGTTGCGAGCTTAAGGCTCACTTCGAGCTAGGCGGGCGGGGCGATAGCCCGCGCGGTGGGGGCAGCGCGCCTCCCTCGGGAGAAAGGTCGAGGTGGTAGAGGGCGTGGCGGCGGAGGCAGTGGCCGCCGCCGCGGGCGATGAAGCGGCCGAGTTGCGGGGTGGCGTCGGGTTGAACTACGCAGACCAGCTCAGGGCGGCCGGTGGTGACGGCGGTGCGCAAGACTTGCAGGAGGAGCGCGATGATCGCGGTGGGGTAGGCTTTGGCGGCGGCGGGGTGGCAGGCGAAGGCTTCCAGATACATCGTGGCCCCAACCGGCCGGCAGAGGACGGCGGCTTGGACTGAGCCTTCGGCGACGAACACGAAGGAATAGCGCGGATCGAAGCCGTCGGGCGCGGTGGGTTGGAGCGAGATGCGCTCGGGCGTGAGCAGGCCGAAGGAGCTACAGAGCACGCGGACGCCGGGTAGGTGGGCCTCGGCGAGAGGCAGGACGGGGGCGGGCCAGCGTTCGAGACTGCGGGCGAGGCGCGCTTCGAACGTGCGAAGCAGGGACACGGGGAGAATCAGCCAGGCTTCATGGAGCGGGCCGGGCACCGCGCCGGCGCCAATGAGTCGGGCGGCTAAAGGGCTGGCGGGATCGACCTGGCACTCGAGCTGGCGCAGGCCGCAGGCACGGGCGGAGGCCAGGGCGTGGTCGATAAAGTCCGCCGCGCGGGGGCGATTTTGCCATGCGGGTCGGACCGCGAGCTCGAGCCGACCGGTGGCGGCGGAGAGGCGGGCGACGCCGACGATACGCTCGGCGGCGCCGGCGACCCAGAGCCAAAGCGGGTCGCTGCCGGTGGAGGGTATGGAAAGGAAGGCCGCCGCGCGGCGCAGCTCGCCGGGGCGGGCGAGGCGTATTGACTCGCTGGATACTGGAGGGTTGGTGGG
>JAZKEV010000013.1:0-300 GCA_040386765.1 Verrucomicrobiota bacterium
CGCGTCTGCCGGTGGATCTTTTTCCGAAGGTGGACTTTCCGACGGTGGTGATCACGACTTCCATGCCGGGGGCGTCCCCTCAGGAGATGGAGACCGAGGTCACCAACAAGATCGAGGAGGCGGTCAATACCGTCAGCGGGATCGACGAGTTGCACTCCACCTCCAGCGAAGGCATCTCGCAGGTCATCGTCGCTTTTTTGCTGGAAAAGGATGGCTCGGTGGGCGCCCAGGAAGTGCGCGATCGCATCAACCGCATTCTCAACGATCTGCCCGATGAAGCGGACGCGCCGCGTGTGGAGC
>JAZKEV010000013.1:310-1536 GCA_040386765.1 Verrucomicrobiota bacterium
GCCAGCTGGAGAGCAGCGCCGGCGTGGGCCAGGTAACGCTGCTTGGCGGGCGCAAGCGTCAGATCAATGTGTGGCTTGATCCCGTGCGCCTGCGGGCATTCGGTCTTACTGCGCCCGATGTCGAACAAGCGCTCAAGCGCCAGAATGTGCAGATCCCCGCCGGAACCGTGCAGGGAGAAGCGCGGGAAACGGGATTGCGTGTGGAGGGGCGGGTCGTGTCGGTCGAGGCGCTCGCCCGGCTTCTGGTGCGTGAGCACGAGGGCGGACTTGTGCGGCTGGGGGATGTGGCGCGCGTGGAGGATGGCGAGGAGGATGCGCAGAGCAGCGCGCGCCGCAACGGGGTGCCGACCGTCGTTCTTTCCATCCGGAAACAGTCGGGAGAAAATACCATCGCGGTGGTGGACGCGCTTAGGGAACGGCTCACCACCCTGGAGACGCGGCTGCCGGCCGGTTACAGGATTGAAGTCGTGCGGGACAACTCGCTGGTGATCCGCACCAGCGTCGCCGCGGTGAAGGAACATCTTGTGCTTGGCTCGGTGCTCGCCGCGCTCGTCGTCCTTTTCTTCCTCGGAAACGGACGCGCCACGATTATCTCCGCGCTGGCCATTCCCACTTCCATCCTCGCCAGCTTCGGCTTCATGTGGATTGCCAATGTCACTCTGAACATGATCAGCCTGGTGGCCCTCGCGCTCGCCGTGGGGATCGTCATCGACGACGCCATCATCGTGGTGGAAAACATTTTCAGGCATCTTGAGGAGAAGAAAAAGTCGCCGCTCGATGCCGCCATCGACGGCACCCGGGAGATTGGTCTGGCCGTGATGGCCACGACGCTTTCGCTGCTCGCGGTATTTGTTCCCGTCGCGTTTCTGAGCGGCATGGTGGGCCGTTTCATGAGCAGCTTCGGGCTGACGATGTCCTTCGCCATCGCCGTGTCGCTGCTGGTCAGCTTCACCCTTGCCCCGATGCTCTCCGCGCGGGTGCTCCGGATCACCCGGCCGAACTGGCTGGAACGCGGCATGGCCAGGCTGGTAAACGTTTTTTACCATCCGCTGGAGCACGTCTACATGGCGATGCTGCGGTTCTCCATGCGCCATCGCTGGATCGTCGTGCTCGCCTGCTTCGGCGCGCTCATGAGCGTCGGATTCCTCATGAAACGTGTGCAGAAATCGCTATTGCCCGCCACCGAGGAGGCCCAGTTTCAGGTCTCCCTGCGCACCCCCGAAGGC
>JAZKEV010000014.1:0-3300 GCA_040386765.1 Verrucomicrobiota bacterium
CCAGAAGGAAGCCGAGGCCAACAGCGTCTCCGTCCGCTCGCGCGCCCGCGGCGACGAAGGCGTGATGACGGCCGACGCGTATGTGGCGAAGCTCAAGCAAGAGGTCGCCACGCGTTCGCTGCCGGATAAGAAAAAGCCCGCGACGACGCCCGCAACTCCCGCTGCCGCTCCCTCTGCGTCATGACCTTCTCGCTCCTTCTTCGGCTGGGCCTCATACTGGGCCTCGGTTTCGGCGTTGCGCTACGCGGCATAGCTGCGACCGAGGCTGTCGCGTCCGCGCAGCTGCCCAGCAAGGAGGAGTGCGAAGAGTTTGGCCAGTGGATCGTCGAGCGGTTCGAGGCAAAAGAGCTGGGCGAGCTCACGCGTGTTTTCGACGCGCTCGCCTTCACTCAAGCCATCACCGCCGGCCTCGAGGTTGCGGACAAGGAGGTCCTTGAGCTATCGAGCGGCCTGCGCACGGGCTTTGCCCGAAGCTTCGAAGCCGAGCTCAACGCGTTCGAGTCGGCGCATTTTGTGCGCGTGCAGGAGAAGGAGGGACAGCGCCGCGTCCTCATTCGCTTCGTCAGCGGCGAAGGCGCGGTCAACTACATCGCCTTTATCTGCGCCCGTCGCACTGGCGGCGGCGTAAAGTGGATCGATGCCTTCAGCTATCTGACCGGCGAGACTTTTGGTGCCTCCTCGCGGCGGCTCCTCCTGCCGATACTGGCGGAAAAGAAGAAATCCCTGCTGGAGAAACTCACGTCCTCCGAAAATGCGCTCGTGAAGAACCTGCTCCAAATGCAGCGCGGCCTCACGCTCATCCGTCAACAGAAGCACGCCGAGGCGCTCGCCCTCCTGCAAAAGCTGCCCGCGGTGCTGCGGAAAGAGAAATTTTTCCTCCTGCTCGAGATGCGTGCCGCCCAGGCCCTCGACGAGGCCACCTATCTCAAGTCGCTCGAAACCATCGCGGCTGCCCTGCCCAACGATCCGACCCTCGACCTGGTGCTGCTCGATGGCGACTTCATGCGGAAGGACTACGCGGGTGCGCTTCGCCGGCTCGCGTCGTTCGAAAAGGAGATCGGCGGCGATGCCTATCTGAATTGCCTCCGCGCCAACGTGCATATCCTCACGCAGGACTGGCCCGCGGGGAAGAAGGCCGCGCGCGCCGCACTGGCCGTCGAGCCAGCGCTGTTCCCCGCCTACGACTCGCTGCTCTTGATCGCGGTCACGTCGAAAAACCACGGAGAAGTAGCCGACGTGCTGAGTGAACTCGAAGCCAACTTTCCAAAGATGAACATGCTCGAGGGCATCAAGGACGACGAGGTGTACGCGGAATTTCGCAAATCGCCCGCCTATGCCGAGTGGGTCGCCGCTCGCGGCAAAGGCACCCCGGAGCTGCTCCGGAAGCCCGCGCCTTCGAAATAACGGCCGCAGCGTCTGAACGGCGCCCGAATACCCGAGTGTCGCCCAAAGGGTGTGATCGCCCTCTCTCCGATCTCTTCCGCACAGAATACTGGAAATCTGGCCCGATTCCTTCTCTATCGCAGGCGACTACATGATCGTCCTTCGCCAAGCCGAGCTGTTTCAGTTCCCCCTCAAGCTGCGCATGCCCTTTCGCTACGGCATCGCGACGCTCACCGAACTGCCCCACGCGATCGTGCGTCTGACCTTCGAGATCGACGGCCAGCTTCAGACCGGGGTCGCCGCGGATAACCTCCCGCCCAAGTGGTTTACCAAGGACGCCACGCGCGCCACCACGGAGGAGATCGCCGAGCTCTTCAATGTCATCCGCGCTGCCATCGCGCACGCCCGGGAGATTCACGCGCCGACGGCCTTTGCTTTCTGGCAGGAAACCTACGCGCGGCAGATGAGCTGGGCCCGCGAGCGCCGCCTGCCGTCGCTGCTGGCCAATTTCGGCACGAGCATGGTCGAGCGCGCGCTCATCGACGCGGCATGCCGCGCGCGCCGCATCAATTTCGCGACCGCGCTCCGCGACAACGCGCTCGGGTTCGATCTTGGCAAACTGCACGCAGGCCTCGCCGGAAGCGCCCCACGCGACTGGCTGCCCGCGCACCCGGCCAGCGAGGTATTTGCGCGCCACACCATTGGCCTTTCCGATTCGCTCGACGGCACCGATCTCGCACCGGCCGACCGCGTGCAGGATGGGCTGCCGCAGACCTTGATCGAGTGCATCCGCGCCTACGGGCTCCGGCACTTCAAAATCAAGATCAACGGCGAGACCGCCCGCGACCGCGCCCGGCTCGAGGGCATGGCCGCGATCTTCGCCCGCGAGTGCGGCGAGGACTACGCCTTCAGCCTCGATGGCAACGAGAGCTTCCGCGAGGTCGGCGCTTTTGCCGACACCGTCCGCGAGTTGATGGGCGCGCCGTCGCTCGCCGCGCTCTGGCCGCACCTGCTCTTTATCGAGCAGCCGTGGCATCGCGACGTGGCGCTCTCGCCCGCCATCGGCGATCTCTCCCGCGCCTGGCCCGACCGCCCGCCGATCGTCATCGACGAAAGCGACGCGGAGCTCGACAGCACGGCCCGCGCCCTCGCGCTCGGCTACGCCGGCACAACGCACAAGAACTGTAAGGGCGTCTTCAAGAGCGTCGCCAATGCCTGCCTCCTCGCCCAGCGCCGCAAGCAGGGCTTGCCCGCCGTCCTCAGCGGCGAAGACCTCACGAATGTCGGCCCCATCGCGCTCACGCAGGATATGGCGGCCGCGGCGGCCATCGGCGTCACCACCATCGAGCGCAACGGCCACCACTACTTCGCCGGCCTTTCGCAATTTCCGCCTGCGCTTCAAGCCCACGCCCTCGCGCACCACGGCGATCTCTTCGTCCACACCCCGCAAGGCTGGCCGCGTGTCGATGTGCATGTGGGGCGCGTGAATCTGGGCACGACCAATCTCGCGCCCTTCGGTATCGCGGGAGAGGTGGATCTGAGCGAGTTGGCGGCCGAAGCGATCTGAGCGCGGCGGTGGGCGGTGCTCCGTGATTCGTCTCGCATTTGTACGCGCAGCCCGCCCGAAATCCCACCGGTTACGCGGCGGGTTATCATCGATCCGGCGCGGCACGGCGCTACCAGCGCCACCGCGCTGGAAATATTTACTGCCCTTCCGACTTCGCCGCGGCCTTCTTGTTGTTTCCGCCACCGCCCTTGAGGCTCACGAGATACGCCACCACATCGCGGATCTCGCGCGGTTGGAGCACACCCATCATCGGCGGCATGATCGAAACAGGAGCCGTCTGCGTCGCGTTGTCGGCGCGGGCGATCTTCTGCATCTTGCCGTCGAAGAGACGTACGGTCACCGCATCCTCC
>JAZKEV010000015.1:0-3122 GCA_040386765.1 Verrucomicrobiota bacterium
TCGCTCCACATCGCCCAGAAGCGACCGGCGAAATGCACCAGATAGTTGTGCTGGTTCACTCGGTGCCCACCCGCGGCGAGCACATCGCTCACCACCGCATGCTGCGACGGCAGGCGTGGCAGGTTGTCGAAATCGATCGTATGCGGATCGGCGGGCACCCACGAGCCGGCCAGCATCGTCGGCGAGGTGGGATCGACCGCCGCTGGGATGATCGCCGGCAAGGCGAGACTCCACGCGGCAAAAAGAAAGCTCAGGGTTCGCAGTTTCATAGTATAAGGAGTCAGCGCGTCTTGGCGGGCAAAAGGACCTGGGTCGCGCGCGGCCCGACATCGGCCTCCCACCCCACCAGCTTCGCCGCAAGCTCGCGCACCCGTGCGGGCTCTTCCGCTGCGAGATCCCGCACCTCGCCGGGATCGCGCTCAAGATGGTAAAGTGCCGTCGCTTCGCCCCGCCGCAGCAGCTTCCACGGTCCCAGCCGTACAGCCTTTTCGTCGACATCGCGCCAGAACAACGCTCGCGGCGCCAACTGCTCGCCGCGGAGCAAAACGCCGCTGAGGTCCACGCCGTCGAGCGCCAGTCCCGCTGGCTTGGCCGCGCCGCTCACGGCAATGAAAGTCGGCATCAGGTCGGCTGTCATCGCCGTGGCCGCGGTCGTCGCTGGGCGGATGTGACCGGGCCAGTGCGCAATCGCGGCGACCCGATGGCCACCCTCGAAGAGGGATCCCTTCTCGCCGCGATAGGGGCCATTGTCACTCACGTTGGCGTAGCCGCCATTGTCCGAACACAGGAAGATCAACGTGCGCTCGCGGAGGCCCGCCTCGGTGAGCGCGGCGACGATCTTTCCCACACTCTCGTCGACCGCTTCAATCATTTCCCGATAAGCGCGCTTCTGCTCCGTCTTCGGCAGCGCGCCATATTTGGAATCGCCGTCCCAAGTCCGCCCGGCGGTACGATGCGGGGGATCGGACCGGCCCTGATAAGGAAAGTGCCCCGCGAGGTGCGGCACGTAGAGAAAGAAGGAGCGCTCCTTGTTTTCGGCGATAAAGCGCGTGGCATGCCGCGTGACGACATCGACGAGGTAGCCCGGTTCATCGGCCAGCGTCTGGTCGCGATACCAGTCCACCTTGCCATCGCGCGAGACATGCGAGTGGTAGTCAGGATTGTTATTGGCGCAACGGCTCTCGTCGAACCCCTGGTCGTTCGGCCCAAAGCTCTGGACGTGTCCCACGTGCCATTTGCCAAAAACGCCCGTGCGATAGCCGCCAGCCCGCAGCACCTCCGAGACCATCGTAGCCTCCAGCGGCACGCCCTCGTCGCGCACGAAGCCGATGGCCGCCTCGATGCCGGAGCGCTGGGGATAGCGCCCGGTAAGGAGCGCCGCACGCGTGGGGCTGCACACCGCGCCATTGCTGTGAAAATCGAGAAAGCGCATCCCCTCCGCTGCGAGCCGGTCGATGTGGGGCGTGCGGTGGGCCTTGCTGCCGTAACACGAGAGGTCGGCGTAGCCCATGTCGTCGACGAGGATCATGACGATATTAGGCCGCGACTCCGCCGTCACCGTTGCGACGGCGAACGCCGAGATCAAGAGCCACGCGGCGCACCTCATCGTGGCGTCTTTAGAAGCGACCGCTCACGCCCATGTTGTAGCGTGTGCCGTAGTCGTCCGCAAAGGTGATCCGGCCGGGATCCGTGCCAGTGTAGTTCTGCGGCCAGTTGTTGCCGACGTTGATCGCATCGACGTAGACTGCGAAGCGCGGGCTGAATTTGTAAAGGAGGCTGATATCGGTGGTCTCCACCGCGCGGTAGCGACTTTGCGCAAAGACGTTCGTATTGTAGCTCCGCAGGTAATCTCCCGTATAGCGCCACGAGACGCGTGCTTCGAGGCGGCGCCAGCGGAAGGAGACACCCGCATTGGCCGTCTCGGGGACAAAACCCGCCAGCTCGCGCTCGCCATTGGAATAGGTGCCGTGGGTGGAGAGTTTCGTGTAGTTGGCGAAGAGCCCGAGGCCATTGAACGGCTTGGGCAGCATCGTGAGCTGCTGGTTGTAGTTGATCTCCCAACCCTCGACGATGCCCTCCCCTCCATTGGTGGTCGTGCTGAGCGTGAAGCCGCCGAAGTCGCCGTCGAAACCGTTGTCCGACCCGAACTCGATTTCGTCGCTCATCCGCACGAGGAAATTTTTGATGTCCTTGCGGAAAAACCCGACCGAGATCAGGCCCGCTGGCTCGAAGTAATATTCGAGCGACACATCATACGCGGTGGATTGCTGCGGGCGCAGGCCGGGGTCGTTCTGCGTCACGGTGCCAAATCCCGTGGTGGCGTTGTAACTCACGGTGGTCGTGGGATACAGGTCCTGCATGTTGGGCCGCGCGGCGCCCGTCGTCACACTCGCCCGGGCAGTCAGGTTGCGGAGCAGATTGTAGCGCAGCAGCACGCTGGGGAAGTAGTCGTGATAGGCATTCTGCCGTTGCACGCGGTTGGTGTTGGGATTGCGCGCGTCGGTGTAGCGACCCGCCGCCTCGATCTCGGTCTTCTCGAAGCGTACGCCCGTGATGGCGTTCAACCGGCCGATCTGCGCCCGTCCCTGCACATAGGCTCCGAAGACGTTCTCGAGGATCTTGCTGTCGTTGGGCGCCACCGTCACCGAAGTGCCCTCGGGGGCGAACCACTCCGGACGCTCGCTGAACGTCCGCCACACCGCCGGGAAATTGATGCCGGGCAGATCGGGCCACACGCCATTCCGCTGGTCGAAGAGCGGATGCGCCGGCTCGGCCTCGATGAACTGCGCGAGATTGTCGTCATTGGCGCCCGTCGCCGCGATCGTGCCCGCAACACGATCTGCTCCGGTGAAGGTCCAGTTGGGCCGGCCCACCGAGAGGAAGCGATCCTGCTGGCGCCACGTGCCGCCGGCCTTGAGCTGAACCGCTTTGGAGAAGGCGCGGAAATCCTTCACGTAGTCGAGCTTCGCATTGACCATCGTCTCCTCGCTGCGCTCCGGCTGCTGCAGGAGCCGCGCGGTGTAGTTGCGCCAGTTCGTATCCAGGCCGATAGAGGGGCCGTACGTCTGGCGGAAGAGGGGCCGCGAGCGATTGGCGGTGGTGTCGATCGCCATGCCGATATT
>JAZKEV010000015.1:3132-3911 GCA_040386765.1 Verrucomicrobiota bacterium
TTGCCCGCCATGTTCAGATCGAAGGAGCGGAGGTTGCTGGCAAAGTTCGACGGATTGAAAGTCAGGCGCGCGGTCAGCTTCTGGTCGCCGCCAAAACGCTTCTCGCCCCCGATCTCGCCCAGATACTGCCGGCCCAGCTTCACATTCCACGTGGCCTCGTTGAGCCAGGTCGAGCTGACCATCTCGGTGTAGCTATCGGTGAAGCCCGGAGCCACGCCCGCGGTCTGGTTGGTGCTGTCGCGCGCCGGCGTGCCGGCCTCGATCTGCGCCCGGCTCACCCGGCTGTAGTCGGCCACGCGGCCCGCACCGGCCACCGCCGACGCGTAGACCTGGCGCGGGCTGTCGAAATAGTAGTAGTTGTATTGGAGTTTAAGATACACGCTCAGGTCGCGCCCGGCGCGGTAGTCGAACTTGAGGCCGCCACCCATGCGGATCCGCTCATTGATATTCGACAGGCTGCGAGCCTGGGTGGCCCGGCCATCCGCCGCCGTACGCGCAGTCTGCACGCGATCGCGCGGCGCCTCGGTATCGGTATAGCTGAGGGAGAGCGCCATGCCGATGTCGCGCTCGCGGCCGATCCGCGTGAGGTAGGTCAGCGCAGCATTGGGCGTAAAGTTCTGCAGGTCTTCGCGGAACGTGTTGTAGTTCACCCCCACGCGGTAGGTCAGCACGCTCTCCTTGAAATCGAGCGCCGACTTCGTGACCAGGTTGGTCGAGCCGCCAATAGAGTCCGCCGGTTGGTCTGGCGTCGGCGCCTTCGTCACCTCGACCTCCTTGAT
>JAZKEV010000016.1:0-4021 GCA_040386765.1 Verrucomicrobiota bacterium
CGACGTCGAGCAGCGGCACGAACGGGAACCCGGTGGCGGTGCACGCTTCACGATAAGGCTCCCCAGGTAGGCGGGGTTTAGCCGCCTTCTCGCGCTCGGCGGTCATAGACCGCCGCTACAGATTTCCAGTCCAGGGCGGGTTAAAACCCGTCCTACTTCAAACCAGCCTCCCGCCCACGCAGGTTACTTCTTCGCCTTCACGTCCACGGCATCCTTCGCCGCTGCATTCACGCCTGCCGGCTCCGCCCCGTACGTCTTTGCCAAATAATCCGCAATCGGCGCCACCGCCTCGTCCGGAATCGTTGCGCCAAATACCTTCTGCATTTTTACGACTGCGCCCTGCCAGTAGGTCTTCGGGGACTTCGGCTGCGACTGGATGTAGTCCACCGAGTGGCACGTCATGCACATCGACTGGGCAAGCGCGTATCCAGGAAGCGGAGACTCCGCGAGCCGCGCCGATTCGGCCGGCAGCTTTATCTCCAAGGCTGTCAGCGCGCTCGCGAGCGCCGCAAAGCCGATCGCACCACCGAAGGTTAAAATAGCTCCGCGTTTCATACGACCTCCACGGGGATGGACTCGACCACATTGCGCAGGTAGCCCGCCGGATTCCAGAGCGGCTCCATCGGCTGCGTTTCGCCGATGCGATTCATCGCCCGGGCCATCAGCATCTGTTTCCCGCGGCGTGGCGGATTAAAACCGAGCTGCCATTCGCGAAAGCTGTAGCGACCCATATCCTTGCCGAGCTCCGCCGCGTGCCACGTCCGTCCTCCATCGCCCGAAAATGCCACCTCGCGGATCCCGTGTCCGCTGTCGAAGGCGATGCCGCGCATCGGCACTTCACGCCCCGCCCGCAACGTTGTGCCCGGCGCCACGTTCGTGATGAAGGAGCGGATCGTAAACCGGCTGATCGGCACGGTCTTCTTTGGCGCGGTGCCGGGCTCGACCGACTTCGAAGGATTATCCGGCACGCGGTACGCGGTCGCCATCCAGAAGCCGGTGTAGACCGAGTCGAGCACCTCGATGTCGTGCACGTGCTTCACCCAATAGGTGCCGTAGTAGCCGGGCACGACGAGCCGCAGCGGATAACCGTTCAACATCGGCAGATCTTCGCCGTTCATGGCCCAAGCGAGCATCACTTCGCCGTCGAGCGCGTGGTCGATGTCGAGCGCCTTCACGTAATCCGGCGTGGCGGGGAGCGGCGCGCGGTCGAGGCCGTCGAAGGCCACCTGCTTGGCTTCTTTGGCGACGCCTGCTTTTTCCAGCAACGCTTTCAGGGGGACGCCCGTCCAGCGGGCATTGCCCATGGCGCCATGCGACAACTGCCCACCATTCACCCGCGGAGTAAAGTGCCCGCGGCTGTTGCCGGAGCATTGGTTCACCGCCACGAGATCGACCGGTGTCGCGAGGCGCTTCACTTCGTCGAGCGAGAGTTCCAGCGACTTCGCCACCTTGCCGTGGATGCGGAGTTTGAAGGTCGCCGGATCGATCTGCGTGGGAATATCGCTGAGATGATAGCGCACGAAAAACGCATCGTTCGGCGTCAACACGCCTTCGTTGAAAACGGAAAAGGGCGTCTCGAGCTGAGGCGGCCGCGTCGTGAGCCGGATCAGGGGGCGCTTCTGCGGATAGGCCACGAGATCGCGCCCTCCATTGTCGAAGGGCAGCGTCACCTGCGTCTCTTCACCGAGAGCCCTGCCACCGGCGCCCAGCCAGGCCGCGCCCGCCGCCACCAGGCCCGTCGTCCGCAAAAAGTGCCGGCGCTCCATCATGCCCAAGGATTCGCTGCTCCTGCTCTTCATGGTCCCTTCACGCTGCGGGCTGCTTTCGCAAGTGCAAGCACGCGCCCACCCGGCCGGCGAAACTCCTCCTTGTTCCTTTCCGGAGAAACTTCACCCTCCCATGTCCCATACCTAAAAAGCATAGCTCGCGCACCACATGAAGTATTTCCGTATTCCGCCGCGCTCCTCCATACTGGTGGGATGAAGTTCCCGCGTTCTCGCGCCGGCCTGCGGCCCGTCGGTCCCGCGTGCTCCCACCGGCTCCGCCGGAGCGAGTGCCTCGCGTGCCGCACGCTCGTCTCCATCGCCCGCCAGCGGAAGGGCTTCAATCCCGAGGGCTGCAAGGTCGTCTTCGCCCACCTCGATACCACCCTCTCAATCCAGGCCGCGCTGCATCGGGCCCTCACCGAATATTCGTTGAGCGAGCTGCAGTTTGCCGTGCTGGTGGCGCTCTTTGCCCTCGACCCCGAGCCCGTAATGCCCGCCGACCTCGCGGACTACGCCGCCGTCTCGCGCGCCGCCGTCACCGATGCGCTCGTGCGCCTGGAAACGCTCGGCTTTATCACCCGCACGCGCGACACCGCCGATCGTCGCGCCCATCACCTTCACCTCACCGACCGCGGTCGCACCACGGTCGATGCCGCGCTCGTCCGCTATCTCACCGCCGTCGGCGAGATAGCGCGCTACCTCGAGCCCGCCACGCAGGGCGACCTGATCGCCGGCTACCAACTTCTCCAGCGCGGCGCCGCAGCGCCGACCGAGTAATCTTCTCAAACTCTTTTCAATGAAGACCCGCATCTTTCTTACCACGCTCATCGCCCTCGCCGTCGTCGGCGGGATCTTCGGCTATCGCATCCAGAAGGACCGCAAGGCCGCCGCCGCCATGGCCAGCATGAAGCGCGCGCCGGCGACAGTCACCACCGCGTCCGCCACCGCGCAGTCGTGGGGCAATACCCTCTCCGCCGTCGGCTCCGTCGAGAGCTTCCAGGGCATCACGATGCGCAGCGAGATCGATGGCCGCATCCTCAAGGTCGCCTTCGATTCCGGCCGGGTCGTCAAGGCCGGCGACCTGCTCCTCGAGCTCGAAGCCACCACCGAGGATGCGCAGCTCAAGAGCGCCGACGCTGCCGCCAAGCTCGCTGCTGCCTCGCTCGCCCGCGCCCGCGATCTGCGCGCCAGCAATACCAACGCCGCCGCCGATCTCGACACCGCGGAGGCCAACCACGCACAAGCCCTAGCTGCGGTGGAGAACATCAAGACTATCCTCGCCAAGAAGCGCATCGTCGCGCCCTTCTCCGGCCGGCTCGGCATTCGTCAGGTGAATATCGGCCAGTTCCTCAACAAGGGCGACGCCCTCGTCACCCTCGAAGCCGTGAATCCCGCCTACGTCGATTTCGCGCTTCCACAGCAGGATCTTCCTCACCTCAAGCCCGGCCTGCCCGTCCGCGTGCGGGTCGACGCCTTTCCCGACCGCACCTTTGCCGGCAAGATCGAGGCCATCGATCCGCGCGTCAGCGGCACCACGCGCAATGTCCGTATCCGCGCCATCGTGCCCAATGCCGATGAGACGCTCCGCCCCGGTCTCTTCGCGCAGGTCACAGTGGAGCTGCCCAATGCCACGCCCGTCCTCGAGCTGCCCAGCACGGCCGTCGTTTACAGTCCCTACGGCAACTCCGTCTACGTCGTCGTCGAAAAGCCCGCTGAAAAGTCCGCTACCCCGGGTAAGAAACAATTCGTGGTCGAGCAGCGCTTCGTCACCACCGGCCAGAAGCGCGGCGATCAGGTCTCCATTCTCAAGGGCATCAAGGAGGGCGAGCAGGTCGTCACCGCCGGCCAGATGAAGCTCCGCAACGGCGCCGCTGTCTCCGTCGACAACAAGGTCGTTCCGGCTAACAGCCCGAACCCCACGCCCGCCCAGAGCTGAGCCGTCTGCGCCTCCGCGTCCCATGCATTTCACCGATATCTTCATCAAGCGGCCCGTCCTCGCGACGGTCGTGAATCTCTTTCTCCTCATCGCAGGCTACCAAGCCATCCGCGCGATGATCGTGCGCCAGTATCCGCGCACCGACAACGCCGTCGTCACCGTCAGCGTCGCCTATCCCGGCGCCAATGCCGATCTCGTCCGCGGCTTCGTCACCACGCCCCTCGAGCGCGAAATCGCCTCGGCCGATGGCATCGACTACGTCGAGTCCACCAGCCGACAGAGCTTCGCCAGCATCGCCGTCCGCCTGCGCCTCAACTAC
>JAZKEV010000016.1:4031-4600 GCA_040386765.1 Verrucomicrobiota bacterium
AGCCAAATCCCTTGGCCGTGACATGAACCGCGATGCCGCCCTCGCCCAGATCACGTCGAAGGTGAACAAGGTCCGCGGCGAGCTCCCCGCCGGCGCGGAGGACCCGGTCTTCGATGTCGCGGTGGGCGAGACCACCGCCTCGGCCTATCTTGGCTTCTACAGCGACTCGCTCGATTCCAACCAGATCACCGACTACCTCGTCCGCGTCGTCCAGCCCAAGCTCTCGACCATCCCCGGCGTGCAGAAGGCGGACGTGCTCGGCGCCCGCACCTTCGCGATGCGCATCTGGCTCAAGCCTGAGCGCATGGCCGCCCTCGGCCTGAGCGCCTCCGATGTTCGTGCCGCCCTCGCCTCGCAAAACGTGCTCTCCGCTGTCGGCCAGACCAAAGGCTCGATGAGCAGCGTCTACCTCACGGCCCAGACCGATCTCAACTCCGCGGAGGAGTTTCGCGACATCATCATCCGCGAGCACAACGACGAGCTGATCCGCGTGCGCGACATCGCCGATGTCGTCCTCGGCGCCGAGAATTACGACAGCTCCGTGATGTTCTCCGGGCGCAACGGCATCT
>JAZKEV010000017.1:0-11614 GCA_040386765.1 Verrucomicrobiota bacterium
TGAGGCGCATGACTGCCCGCTCCCCTCTCGCCGTCCTCGCCTGTCTCTTCGCCCTCACGCTTGCGCGCGCTGAAATTTTCCTCGGTCAGGGCTCGATGGCGGGCGAAGTCACCTCGACCACCGCTCTCCTGCAGACGCGCCTCACCGCGATTCCCGGTCCCACGCTCGACGCGCGCGGCGATGTGCCCGGCGCGGCGGGCGTGGCGTGCTTCGAGTATGCGCTCACCGTTGATTTCGCCGCGGCCAAACGTACGGCATGGCTCAAGGCCACCGCCGACACCGACTTCATCGTCCGCGCCGCGCTCTCCGGTCTGCGCGCCGGCGAGACTTACTACTACCGCCCGCTTTTCGGCGCCGACCAGTCGAGCGCGAAGCCCGGCCCCGTCTGCCAGTTTGCCACGCTGCCGGGCCGTGATTCGGATCAGGCGCTCTCGTTCATCGTCGGCAGTTGCATGAACTATAATAAATTCATGTCCGGCAAAGCGGGCCGGGCCGGCCCCGCGATCACTGCCACCGAGGAGGACAAGCGCCTCGGCTACCGCTCGTTCGTCGCGATGGCCGATCTCAAACCCGCCTTCTTCGTCGGCACGGGCGACATCGTCTACTACGACAATCCCCTCAATGGCCCCGCCAAGACCGTGCAGGAGTTGCGCGAATGCTGGCACGAGCAGGCGCGCTTTCCGCGCTTGATCGATTTCTATGCGCGCACCGCCACCTACTGGTCGAAGGACGATCACGATTTCCGCTTCAACGAGGGCGACAACGAAACCGCCAATCTTCCGCTGCCCGTCACCGGCATCGCGATGTTCCGTGAGCAGGTGCCGATCGTTCCCGCCGGCGACATCACCTCGCCCACGTACCGCACGCATCGCGTAAACCGCCACCTTCAAATCTGGCTCACCGAGGGCCGCGACTACCGCTCCGCCAACGCCATGCCCGATGGCCCCGAGAAATCGCTCTGGGGAAAAACGCAACGCGAGTGGCTCCAGCGCACCCTGCGCGAAAGCGACGCCACGTGGAAAATCCTCATCAGCCCCACGCCCATGGTCGGGCCCGACGACGACGCCAAGATCGACAACCACGCCGACAAGGAAGGTTTCCTGCATGAGGGCACCGCCTTCTTCACCTGGCTCCGCGATAACAAGATCGGCGGCTTCATGGTCTTCTGCGGTGATCGTCACTGGCAGTATCACAGCATCCACCCGAGCGGCGTGGAGGAATTCGCCAGCGGCGCGCTCAACGACGAAAACTCCCGCCCCGGCGTGGCCCCCGGTTCGAAGAAGGGCAGCGATCCCGAGGGCCGCATCAAGCAACCCTACACCTCGCCCGAGCCCTCCGGGGGCTTCCTCCACGTCCGCGTCGCCCGCGATGGCGGCCTGATCGTCGAGCACCGCGACGACTACGGCAAGGTGCTGAACACCGTCACGAAGACCGTCGGGAAATAATCCAACGATGAAACCCCTCTTCTCCGCACTGCTCGCCTCCTCCCTCGCCCTCCTCGCCCCTTTCGCCCCGGCGGCGGAGTCGCCCTACGCCGCCTCGGCTGACATCGCCGAGTTCTGCGAGCCCTTTCGCACGAAACACAATCTCCCCGCCCTCGCCGCCGTGGTCATTGAGGGCAATCGCATCATCGCCCACAGCTTCACCGGCGTCCGCAAGCTCGGCTCGCCCGAGAAGATCACGCCCGACGATCTCTTCCACCTCGGCTCCGACAGCAAGGCGATGACGGCCACCGTGATCGCGCGCCTCATCGAGGCCGGAAAGCTGAAGTGGACCACCACCGTCGGCGAGATCTTCGGCGAGACCGTGAAAGGCATCCACGCGGACTGGCAGCCGGTAACCGTGCGCGATCTCCTCACCCACCACGGTGGCGCGCCGGGCGCGCCCAGCCCTGAATTGAGGCAGCAGATGCAACGCCGCGAGGGCTCGCCCACCGAGCAGCGTCTGGCCCTCGTCCGAGGCACCCTGGCGCAACCACCCGTCGCCGCGCCCGGCTCGCGCTACCTTTATTCCAATATCGGCTACGCGATCGTCGGCGCGATGGTGGAAAAGATCCTGCAGCGGCCCTGGGAGGAGATCATCCGCGACGAGCTATTCACGCCGCTCGGCATCACCAGTGCCGGCTTCGGCGCGCCCGGCAAGCCCGGCTCCCTCGAGCAACCCTGGGGCCATCACAAAAAGCGCGAGCCCGTGCCGCCCGGCCCCAACAGCGACAATCCTCCGGGCGTCGCCCCCGCGGGCACGGCGCATATGACGATGGCCGATTGGTCGCGCTTCGTCTCGCTGCACCTCCAAGCTTCGTCCCACAATCCCCAGCGCGCCGTCCGTCTGCTCTCCGCAAAATCCTTCGACTGGCTGCACCTCCCGGCACCCGATCCAAAGATGCTATATGGCTGCGGCTGGATTGTCGCTCGACATCCGCTTGCCAAGGGTAGCCGCAAGGACGACAGCGGCTTCATCCTGGCCCACGATGGCACCAACACGATGTGGTACTGCACCGTCATCGTCGCGCCCGAGCGCAACCACGCCTTTCTCGTCGCCTCCAATCTCGGTGGAGCAGACGCCCAAAAAGGCTGCGCCGCAACCGCCCAGGCACTCATGGCCCGCTACCTGGAAAAGTAGGGTGGGTTTTAACCCGCGCTCTCGCACTCTTGACCGAAACGGAAGCTCCGCTCGCGTCCCCCTTTTCGCCTACCCCGCGGCTTGTCACTCCAGAGCGGCTTGCTCAAAAGGTGTAGCCACATTTCGTAGCGCGGAGCTTTTAGCTCGCGCTCGGAACACTCAGGGTCTTCGGAGCGCCAAAGCTCCGCGCTACGCCTGGCGCCTATAGTTCGGTGCGAACGAATTCGTCTGCTCGGGCGCGCACGCTGTTTTCACTCCGTCCGCAGTGCCGTCAGCGGGCTCACGCGGGTGGCGCGGCGGGCGGGCAGCCAGCACGCGACAAGCGCGGCGGCGATGAGCGCGAGCGGGGCAAGCGTGAAGGCCCACGGGTCCAGCGGGCCGACAGCATAGAGGAGATTGGCGAGGAGGCGGCCGATGCCCAAGGCGAGCAGGAGGCCAAACGCGGTGCCGGCGAGCGTCATCGTGAGCCCTTCGCGAAAGATGAGCGCGAGCACATCGGCCGGCGTTGCACCCAGCGCTATGCGGATGCCGATTTCGCGCGTGCGGCGGGCGACCGAGTACGCCTTCACGCCGTAGACACCGACGACCGCCAGCACGAGCGCGAGCCCGCCAAACGTCGAAAAAAGCACGGCACCGGCGCGGACCATCCAGACTTGCAGGCTGCCATCGAGATGCTGGCGAAACGTTTTTACGCTGAACACTGGCACGCCAGGCGCCGCCGCCTGCAACTCGCGTCGGATCAGATCGAGCGTCGCGCGGTCGGACCGGGCCCCGCGGACGTGGAAAAACGCATTGCCCTGGAATCCCTGCGCGAAAGGCACGAAGACCGCTGTCCCGATCGTTTTCTGTGACAGCTCCATGCGCGTCGGCGGCACGATGCCGACGATCTCCATCGTTTCGTTCTCCTGCACCGTCACGCCGCCGCGCCCACCCCACTGGATCCGCTGGCCGAGCGCGTCGCCGTCGGGCCAGAGTTTTCGCGCCAGGGCCTCGTCGATGATCGCGACGCGCGGCCCGTCCGGGGACGCGGCTTCAAGGGCGGTGAACGCACGCCCGCGCAGGAGCGGCAGGCCCATCGCGGCGAAGTAATCCGCGCCCACACTGTTCCAGCGGGCACCGAAAGCGGCGCCCTCCGACGCGGTGGCGGGTTTCGCGTCAGGCGCCACGTGGACACCGGCGCGGCGCACCGGGCGATCCATGTTGTTCAAGCCGAGAGGAACGAGCGCGGCGATGCTCGCCGCCTGCACGCCGGGGAGCGCGGCGAGGCGTTCACCCGCGGCGCGATAGAGTTCGAGGCTGCGCGCGCGATTGTAGCCACCGAGGCCAGCGTCGACTTCGATGAGCACGGTGTCGTCCGCGCGGAAACCGGTGTCAACGCGCCCGGCCGCCAAGGCGCCGCGAATGAACAGCGCCGCGGTGATGAGCAGGCCGAGCGAAAGTGCGATTTGGGCGACGACGAGCGGATTCCGCGGCAGCCAGCGGCGGCGCAGGCGCCTCGGCGCGTCCTCGCCGGCCTGCGCTTTCAAGTCCGGCAGCACGTCGGTCCGGGCGAGCCGCAGCGCCGGCCCGAGGGCGAAGGCCAGCGTGCCCAGCGTGGCGAAGCCAAACGCCGCGGCGAAGAGCGCCGGGTTCAGGCCGCCGCGAAACGAAAGCGCGAACGGCAGCTGCGCCGCGAGTGAAACCGTCAGCGCGTGCGCCGCCAGCGTGCCGAGTACGAGGCCGGCTGCACCGCCGGCCGCGGCGAGCACGAAACCCTCCGTGAGAAGCTGGCGCACGATGCGCGCGCGCCCGCCGCCAAGCGCGAGCCGGATGGCGATTTCGCGCCGCCGGGCGGCGCCGCGGGCGAGCAGCATGTTCGCGAGATTCAAGCAGGCGATCAGCAGCACGAGTCCCGCCATGACCATGAAGAGCAGGCCCACCACGGTGATGGGCGTGTCGTCGCGCGGGGCGGTGCTCACGTCGAGGCGCCGCAACGGCCGCGCCAGCCACTCCTGGTCCTTTTGCTCCACCGGGAAGGTCGCCGCAAACTGGGCGGTGATCGGCGCCAGCGCGGCCTCACCGGCGCCCGGCGTTACTCCCGCCTTGAGCCTCCCGATCAGGATGAGCGAGTGCGCCTCCGCGCGCTCGAGCGTGCGCCGCGCGACGGCGTCGGCCTGGCTGGTCAGAAGATCGAAGCAGCCGAGCGGGAAATAGAGTTCGGGCCCGACCAGCGCCGTCGCTCCCGCGAAGCCGGCGGGCGCGATGCCGACGATGGTGAAGAGCCGCTTGTTCACGCGCAGGGTGCGCCCCACGAGGTCTTGCGCGAAACCGTTGCGCCGCCAGTAAGCGTGACTCGCGATGGCGACAGGAAGGGCGGCGCCGGGTTGTTCCTCTGCGGCGGTGAACGCCCGCCCGCCCGCGAGCGGAACTTCGAAAACCTCGAAGAAGTTCGAACTGACCAGCGCGGCGAAGGTGCGCCGGGCCTGCTCGCCATCGCCGACGCCAACGACGGTGTTGGCCTGCGCCAGGACCCCGCGGAAGGCAGCGCGGGTTTCACGGATTTCGCGGAAGGCCGGGTAGGAGAACGCGCGCGAGTCCTTGGTCTTTGCATTCACCGCGTGGATCTGGACGACCTCTTCCGCGCGGGGAAACGCCCGCGGGCTGAAAATGGCCTCGTAGACGAGGCTGAAGACGCCGGTGTTGACCCCGATGCCAAGCGCCAGGATGGCAATGGCGGTGCAGGAAAAACCCGGAGTCTTCGCGAGGAGGCGTAGGGCGAAACGCAAATCACGGAGGAACGTGGGCATGGTGGGGCGCTCCTAGTACACGCGGCGGAGCCAGGAAGTTACAGGGATTTGCGGGAGGGCGGTTCGTCGCCAGGATAGACCCAAGCGAGGGCTTCCACCGGAGTGTTCTGCAAGCAGCACCGTACCGGCTACTGTGATACGTGCCGATGGGAGAGCGCGTCATTTCTGCAGTCATGTCCTGCCGTCTTACCTGTTCAATATTGCGCCCCTCCGCAAAGGCTCGAAGCTCGCGCCCCGCTCCCCACCCTTTTGTTTCCCCTTTGTCCGTTGTGATGAAACCGCTTCAGAAACAAACGCTCGTCGATCAGGCCGTCTCGGGCCTCATGGATTACATCCATGTCAACAAGCTGCAGCCCGGCGCCGTGCTGCCGGGGGAACTCCAGCTCGCCGACACGTTTGGCGTGAGCCGCCCGGTGGTGCGCGAGGCGTTGCGCACGCTCCACGGCCGCGCGGTCGTCAATCTCGTGAGCGGCAAGGGCGCGATCGTGCGACCGCTCGACGGCAAGGCGTTCAACGACTTCTTTGCACGCGCCATGGCGCAGCCCGATCTCGAGACCGGTCTGATGATGGAGGAGGCGCGCCACGGCCTCGAAACGCAGTGCGCCCTGCTCGCCGCCACGCGCCGCACCGCCGAGCATGTCCGGCAGCTCGAGGAGATCGTCGTCGAAATGCGCGAGGTCATCGGCGACAAGACCGCGTACTGGAAGCTCAACCTCGCCTTCCACCGCGTGATCGCCGAAGCCTCGGGTAATCACATGCTCGGGCTCATGGTGGTGTCGCTGCAGGATGCCATGGACCGCGTCTTCACGCAGCAGGGTGAGGAGATTCTCGTGGATCGCCTGTGGCCCGCGATGCACCCGTTGCACGAGAAGATCTTCGAGCACATCCGCGCGCGCGAGCCCCGGGAGGCGGCCATGGTGACCTTCGAGCATCTGGAGCTTGCGATGCAGCTCATGCGGCGGAAACGTTGAGCGGTTGAAAACCAAGCTGCTCTTCGTCTGCTCGCGCAATCTCTGGCGCAGCCCCACCGCCGAGTCTCTCTTCCGCAATCATCCGGTCTACGAGGCCCGCTCCGCCGGCACGGAAAACAGCGCGCGCATCAAGATCACCGCCGGCCACATCGGCTGGGCCGACATGATCTTCTGCATGGAGAAGAAGCACGCTGCCCGCGTGGAAGAGCGCTTTCAAACCGAGCTGGCCGACAAGCCGCTGATCGTCCTCCGCATCCCCGACGACTTCCCGTTCATGGATCCCGCGCTCATCGAGCTCCTGAAATCCGAGCTGGCGGAGCACATCGAACTGTAGGAATGATTTTTGAAATCGGCGAATGCGTGGTAGGCCGCCAGCTCGCTGGCGCTCGTGGGTAATTCGGACGAGCCCGCAAGCGTGAGGCCCACCACGCGCGCGCCCCTTCTCCTCAACCCTATTTTCCGTCCGACATCAAAAACGCAAAGAGATCGCGCACGTGATCCGGCGGCAGGTCGTCGAGCAAGCCCGTCGGCATGAGTGAGGTGCTCGCCCGCTCCAGCGAGCGAATCGCCGTCCGCTCGAGCGTCACCGGGCCTTCCGTCGTCTTGAGTGTGACCGCCGACTCCGTCTCGAGCGCCAGCGCGCCGGAGACGATGCGCCCATCCGCGAGCGTCGCAATCGCGAGCCGCCAGTCGGCGGGGATCGCGGCATTGGGATCGGTGATATTGATCACGAGATACTCGAGGTCTTTGCGGCCGGAGCCGGTCAGATCGGGACCCAGATTTCCGCCTTTGCCGAACAGCGTGTGACACGCCGAGCACCGCTGCTCGAAGAGCGTGCGGCCGTTGCCCTTGTCGCCCAGCGCGAGGAAATCGGACTTCATCGTGCCGCGCAGCCGCCTCATCTGCGCCGCCACCGCTGCCGTCGAGGTATTGACGCTTCCCCACAGTGCATCGAAGCGGGCCCGCAAGGCCGGTGACGCGGACTTCACCACCTGCCGGGCTTGAAACTGGGTGATGTCCTTTTTCTCCAGGCGCCCGGCCTCCAACGCGTCCAAAACCGCCGCCAGCGACCGCTCGCGGGCGAGCAGCGTATCCATGGCGGCGATGCGCTCGGTGCGTCCAAATTTCGGATACAGCTCCAGCAGCGCGGGCGCGATCTGCGGATCGTCGCAGGTCGCGAGCGCGCGCAGGGCCGGCTCCACCGCTTGCCCGCGCCGCACCAGCGTCAGCACTTCGCCCGCCAGCCACGGCGGCTTCGCTGCGGCGAGCGCGCGCAAGGCCTCGGCTTGCGTGGCGGCGTTCTGCTGGTCTTTGCGCAGCACCGCGCGGAGTTTTTCCAGCGCCGCATCGGAACGGAGCTTGGCGCCCAGCGCGAGCGCCGCCGTCCGCGTGCTGGCATCGCGGGCGTCGAAGTAAACCGCCAGTGGAATGAGTGCGGCGGGCGGCGATGCTTCGGCCCGTTGCTCCAATCCCGCCGCCATGCCGCGCAGGATCGCTTCGCGCCCCGCGGTTTTCTCCGCCTCGAAGGAGCGGAGCAACAGCTCCAGCACCCCCGCATCTTTGCTCGCATGCTCCGCGAGCCGGCGGGCGATCCACTCCTGCAGCCGCGGCGCGCGCACCTCGGCCACGAGCGCGAGGCTCTCCGCGGCGCGCGTTGGGATCGACGCCTGCCAGCCCAGCCAGAGCAGACGGAGCAAATTCGGGTCGCTGTTCGTCTGCGCGGTCCGCGCCAGCGCGGCACCGAGCGTCCAGCGCGCGGGGTCTTCAAGCGCGGGCAACGCTGAGGCCAGCGCCATTTGCACCAACCACGAGGTTTCGGTTTCGCCCCGACGCTGGAGCCGAGTTGCGTGGGCCGCCTCGACGCGTCCCGTATCGACGAGGAGTCGCACCGCCCAATAGCGCACATGCTCATCCTTGTCGTCGAGGCGCGCGGCCAGCCACGCGGCGTCCGCGCCACCAGTGACAAAGAGCGCCCAAAGCGCCCGCAGCCGCGCGGCACTCGTCGTCTGCCCATCGAATAATTCGCGCAGCCGCACGTGCGCCGCCTCCATCCGCTCGCCCTGCACCGCCCGCTCCTGCAGAAGCCTCCTCGCCTGCCGGACATACCAATCGTTGCGGTGCAGTTGGAGTTGCACGAGCTCCTCGGTCGACGCTCGGCTAAGATCCACCGCCACCCGCCGTGGCGCGCCCCAGGAAATCTTGTAGATGCGGCCGCTGTTGCGGTGCACGCCGTCCCGATCATGGCACTCACCGTTGTCGGACCAGTCGGTCATGACCACGTCGCCATCCGGACCGCACTCGATCGACACGGCGCGGAACCAGGGATCGTTGGCGCGCACGAAGTCTGGCGCGTGCGTGGCCACCAGCGGCCCCCCGCCGGCGCTACGTTGCAGCCGGTCGCGATTTACGCGGCGACCGTGGATATTGCTCATGAAGACGCTGCCGCGATATTCCTCCGGCCAGCGGTCTCCGAGATAGATCATCGCATCGGAGTGCGAGTGGCCACCCGCCACATCATCGTCCTCGGCATTGCTCGCGCCCGCGACCGTGGCGATCTTCGCAATCGTCCGGTGCGAGTGATCGTTGGCCGGTCCCATTAATTCGTAAACGTTCGGGTGGACCGATACCTCGCGCCCAAGCGCTCGCTTGAAACGCGCGCCCGGCACCACATGCCAGAGATGATCGACCACGCTGCTGCCGATGAACATCTGGCCGTGTTCGTCGAAATCGAGGCCCCACGGATTCACCGTGCCCTCGGCCACGATCTCGAACGCCTGGCTTACGGGATGATAGCGCCAGATCGAGCAGCTGATCTCGGTGCGCTCCTTCATCGGCACGCCGGGACGGCCGGGCCGCGAGGGATCCTTGATGCCGTGCCGACCGTAGAGCCAACCGTCGGGGCCCCACGTGAGGCCATTCACCGTGTTGTGCTCGGCCTTGAGCGACCAGCCGTCGAGGTGCACCACGGGCGGGCCGTCCGCCACGTCGTCGCGATTGCGGTCGGGGATAAACGACACCGTCGGCGCCGTCGTCACCCACACGCCACCGAAGCCCGGCAACAGCCCGGTGAGGCGGCTCAAGCCGTCGTGAAAGACTTTCCGTGTCTCGTAGACGCCGTCTCCGTCCGTGTCGTCGAGAATCAGGATCCGATCGCGCTTCTCCGCGGTGAAGTCGGACCCGTTGTACGAATAACTCTCCGCCACCCACAGCCGCCCGCGCTCATCGTGGGCGATGGCTATCGGCTGGTGCACGTCGGGCTCGGCCGCCGCGAGCGTAAGCGTAAACCCCTCCGGCAAGCGCAGCCGGGCAAACGCGTCGCGCGGCGGCAACGGTTGCCCCGAGGTCTGCGTATCGACCGGGCGATAAGCCTCCGCGCCGCTGGAGAGAGTCGCACCCGCCAGCACGGCGAGCGCTGCGAGGGCTGCGTCAGCGCGTGCCACGGACGGTGCCATCTCCGGGCACAAAGTAAGGACCCACTACTGCCAGAATTTCCCGGCGCAGCGCTCCCTCCGACACCACGCCACTATGCCGCCAGAGCACCTTCCCATCCGGCGCGACGAGCACCGTGTGCGGAATGCCACCCTTCCACTCGGAGTCGAGCGCCTGCATCACCGTCGCCATGCTCGCACCTGTGAAAAGATAGCTGTTGGTGCGACGCCCTTCTTTCGCGAGGGACGCCTTCAACTTCGGCGCGAGACCCGCGCCCTGTTTCTCCAAAAACGCCTTCGCGCGCGAGAGGTGATTCGGATCATCCACGCTGATGGTGATCAGTTCAAATTCCCGCTGGCTGAAGCGCCGCGAAGCCTCCACCAGCGTCGGAAACTCCTCCACGCATGGCCCGCACCACGTCGCCCACACGTTGAAGAGGCGGAGCTTTTGCGTACCGTTGCGCCGCAGCGCCTCGACGCCGGCGAGGTCGATCTTCTCCACGTCCACAGGAGTGCTGTTCCATTTCTTGTCCCTGGCGACCACGGCGGATTTCTTGCTCAGCCATTTCGTCGAGCAGCCATGCGGGGCCGTCTGCGCCACGGCCACCGGGCGACCGGCCAGCAGCGCTTCGATCGCGTCGCGACCTTCCGTCGCAGTGACGGTCTTGGGGTCGGCAAACCGCGAGTCGTCGAAGTGGCCCTTGTACCGCAAACGTCGCTCGCGATCGAAAACGAAAAGGTGCGGCGTGCACAGGCAGCCATACGCCTGCGAGGTGGCCTGCGTCTCGCCATCGTACAGATAGGGAAACACGAAACCGAGATCCTTGGCGTAGCGCTTCATCTCGGGGAAGCTGTCGGTGTAGTCAGAATACCCGAGCTCGTCCACGCTCACGGCGTCGGGGTGATTGGGATTGATCGCCACGATCGCGAGGCTCTTGCCCGCCATCCGTTTCGCAAACTCGATCACGCGCGGCGCCGTGGCATTGGAGTCCGGGCAGTGGTTCGACAGAAAAATCACCGCCAGCACATCCGCCTTCGCATAGCTTGCCAGCGAGTGGGTTTTATCATCGATGCCGGGCAGGCGGAAATCCGGTGCGGGATCGCCGATTCTCAATTCCGGGAGCGGAGCGGCGGTCGCGGCTGGGACGGCGGTGGGTTGAGCAGCGCGGGCAGCCACCGCCAGCGAGCCAAGCGCCACGCAAAACGCGACGAGGGTACGAGGTAGGGTCATGGGGTAGTCGGCATGACGCCGAGGCGGCGCGCTTGAGTCAAGTCATGATCGATCATAAACCACCAAGCCCGGACCTTCACTTCACCGACGCCGAGATTGCCGCCCTTCCTCCCTTTCGCACTCTTCACAATGCCGCACTCATCTCCCCTAAAATCTCTCTTTCATAAAAATCTTCATGATCGATCTTGATTTAAATTGATCGATCACGATTAGCTCAGCGCCGCTTCCCCCAAAAGCGCAGCGACCGGCCTCGCGGACTTCACTCCCGCTTTGATCGTTCAGCCAGGTTTACCGATCACCCTCATGCACTCCACCCGTCGTCATTTCATCCAGTTCACATCCGCCGCCGTTGCCGCCGCGGCTCTGCCCCGGTTTGCCTCCGCCGCTGCCGCGCGGAAGGGCAAGTCCCGCCCCTTCGGGTTCAGCCTTTATGGCATGAAGTCCCTGCCGGTGGTCGAGGCCCTCGATCACTGTGCGCGGATCGGCTACGACAATGTCGAGCTCTGCCTGATGAAGGAATTTCCCACGGAGCTCGGCAAATTCGCCGCCCCTGCGCGTCGCGAAAGGCCCGGGCGA
>JAZKEV010000018.1:0-6717 GCA_040386765.1 Verrucomicrobiota bacterium
TTTGTCTTACAGGCGGAGGGGCGGTGTCTGGCTGGCAGGGTGTTATGAAACGGAAGAGAGATTTCTTGAGGTAGCGGCGGTCGTCCGGACAACCGCCTGCGGATAACGCCGATAACGCGGATAAACCCAAGTTGTCGCGTGAGCGTATCCGCGACATCCGCGTAATCCGCGGTCAAAAAAACCCCCGTACTCCCTTCAACTGCGTGAGTCGGGTTCGGTCTCCGTGACCTCTGTGTTCCAACGATCTACGCGAAACGGCAATCTGTCCGCAGACACCAAGTTGCCGCGCGAAAGAGCGGTCACAGACCGCCCTACTCCCCGCTCCCAATCACCGCCGCTTTTCCGTCAGTGGCAGCATCACGCCCCGCCGGAAGAGAGTCACCTGCCCCGTGCTCGAAGACACCACGATCGAGATGCAATTCGTCGCCACGCTCATCGCCGCCGCCGCCGCGTGCCGGCTGCCGAGCCCGCTGGGCAGCTCGTGCGTGCTATCGGTGGCCTGGATGAGGCTGCCCGCCGACTCCACCACGCCATCCCCGCGGATGATGAAAGCGCCGTCGATCGAGGAAAATTCCTTCACGGTCTCGTCCATGAACGGATTGAGGATGTTGCGATCCTCCTCCTTGTATCCATAAAATGGATTCAGCACGAGCGGCTTCGAAAGCGACGCGACTTTCTCGTTGTCTCCGACGATGAAGAGACAGCCTACGGGACGACCCTCGCGCCCCTCGACCGCCAGCTCGGTCGCCACGGCGATCACGCGCTCGAGCACCTCGGGCTTCACATCCTCGGGGAGCAGGTCCGCCGTCGAGCCGGTGAGCAACGTCTGGAACTCGCGCTCGATGTCCACGACCACCAGCGTGTCGAATTGATTACTGCCCGTGATGCCGCCCACGCAGCAGATGCGGTCGGAAAAGGTCACGATGCCGCGCGTGAGCGCCACGAGCATCGCGCTTCGGAGCTGCGCAAGCCGCTGACTCGAAAACGACCGCACCTGGATCGTCTCGTCGAAGCCCTTTTCGTCCGCGCTCACTTCCACCGCCGTGCGCGTCACAAGGATGGTCTTCTTCTTCGACTTGAGCATGCCCGCCTGCAGGCCACCGATGAACGTATCGCCAAAGACCACGATCGTGCTGCAATCCGCCCCCTGCGCCACGCGCTCGGCCTCGCGAAACATCAGGCGATTGACGCGATTCTGCTGCGCCTCGACGGCGCGCAGGCCGCCGAAGCCGCCGATCATCCGCTCGTAAAGCTGGTCGAGGTCCGCCGCGTTGACGAGATTGTCGACGAGCTCCTTGTCCTTCACCTGCCGCGCGATCGAGGCGAGGACTTGCAGGTAATCGCGCGCATTCTCGCCCGCGATCAACATCACGATCAGGTGCACGCGCTCTTCGGCCAGTGCGCCATCGTGCCGGATGCCCACCCGGCTGCGCCCGATGGCCAGCACGTAACGGCGGCTCATCTTGATGCGCACGTGCGGCAGCGCGACGCCGAAGCCGAGGTAGGTCGTCATTGTGCCCTCGCGCGCGAGCAGGCCTTTCAACAGCGCCTCCGGCTTCAGGTCCGGAAACTTCTCCACGCAGACTTCAAGCAGCTCCGCGAGCGCGCCTTCGAGATCGAGGCTCTTCAGGTCGACGATGCGGCTGCGCGCGATGATTTTTTCGAGGCGCATAGGTCAGAAATCACAAACGCCAGACTCCAAACGCCAAAAAAATCTCAAAGGGCCAAAGTCCAAATTGAATAGTCCCCTTTGAATTTTCTTTGGGATTTGGAGCTTTGGCGTTTGGGGTTTACCGGGCCTTTGGCACGGTCACTTTTCCCACTGCAGCGCGCCCTTTTTCACCTCGTAAACCAGCCCGAGGATCAGCACGCCGATGAAGAAGAGGATGGGGCCGATGATCGCGATGTTGTTGGCCAGAAATTCCCGGTAGATGAACGTCCAGGGAATCAGGATCACGATCTCCAGGTCGAAGAGCATGAAGAGCAGCGCCGTGAGGTAAAACTTCACCGAGAACCGCGTGTGCACCACGCCTTCCGCCGCAATGCCGCACTCATAGGCGGAGTCCTTGATTTTGTTCTTCTTGAACCTCTGTCCAAAAAGATGGCTGGCCCCGATCACACCTCCGGTGATGAGCGCCGCCAGCACGGCTTGGATTAAAAACGGCAGATACGCGGAAGAAGTCATGTCGTTCGAGCGAAGGACACTTGGGCGCAGCGCGAGTGCGGTCGCAAGAGGGAATTTATCGCGGGCGCAAACCCGCTCCCCACCCTGCCCTCTCGCTCCCCTTACTCCACCCGGACGATCTTGGCATCCTTCGTCCGCGTCGACCCGACCCCCAGCGTCTCGGCGAACTCCAGCGTGCGGATCTCCTCATCCACGACCTCGAAGCCGGACTTCTTGCGGTTGGCGTTGATTTTATCGCGCGCGAGCGCATCCATCATCACTGGGTCGGTGCCCAGCCACATGATCGGCTCCGAAACAGTGTAGAGCGAGTTGAAGAACGGTCCGCCGATGAACTGGTAATGCTGCAGGCTCGTGATCGTAAACATCCAGGTCTGCCGCAATTCCGGGATGGCGCTCATCTCGGCTACGGCCGCCGGAGCATTCGCCGGGGAACGGAAGAAGCGCGCAGTGTTCGAAGCGTTCCAGAGGGTGGCGTTTACGAGCGCGCCATTGATGCCGAGCGTCGGGTGATCCGTGTAGACAGGCATGTTGATCCAGAAATCCGCATCGAGGAAAAGCGGGGTCGCGAGGAAGCTCTTGCGGTCCTGGTCCTTCGTCGATTCGGGCGAGACGCCCTTGGTCTGCTGCTCGGCAAAGATCGGGTCGAAGCGCTGCGGGAGCGGCGAATCGTAGAACCACAGCGGATCGTAGTAGCGGTTGGACTCGAGCACGTACACCGGGTTGCCCGCAAACGGCGTCTCACCCGAGACGAGCGACGGCAGGTAACCGGTCATGCGCAGGCGCAGGGCATTGAGGCCGACGAGAAAGACATCCTGATTCGAAAAACCGCGTTTCCGCAGCGCCGCGACCATTCCCTTGACCATTCCGACCGGCGTTGCGAGGCCCGGGCCGGAGTCGGCGTAGATCTTGAGGCCGACCTTTTTCTTGGGTCCGGGCACCAGCTTGCGCCCGGTCGCCTGCTCAAACTGAGTGACCATCTGCTCCACCACGCGCTCGTAGGTCGCGTCGTCGAAATTGGGCAGGCGCGACTCCCAAATGGGGTCGGCGGGCGCTTTCGGCGCAGGCGCTTTCGCCGGGGCCGGGGCAGCCGAATCAGCCGCCACGGCCGCTTGAAGCAGCCCGACAGCTAGGAGCGTGATGGTAAGCAAGCGCATGCGTTGTTTGGTCGTCTAACCGAGGCCGAAGTTTCCTCGGGGGTGGCGAAACTGTGAAACTGTGGGCGCGGACGGCTTCCGAGCAATGCGATATTGATTAAGGTCCAATAACGGGCGAGGAGTGTTGACGACCGGCCGTTACGGCTGCCCCGTTGCCGCTTCGCTCCATGCCCGTCATCAAGCCCACCTGCGTACGCGACCTGAAAATGCGCGTAAACCTCGCCGACGTCGTGTCGCGCATGGTGACCTTGCGCAAGGGCGGCGGCGCGCAGCTGAAGGGCCTCTGCCCCTTCCACAACGAGAAGACCCCCTCCTTTTACGTCAACCCCGACAAGGGTTACTACAAGTGCTTCGGCTGCGGGAAGGCCGGTGACGCCATCGCCTTCGTGCGTGAGACGGAGCAGCTTAACTTCACCGAAGCCGTCGAGGCCATCGGCAAGCGCTTCGGCATCGTGATCGAGTACGAGGAAGGCTCCGGCGGCCCCACCCGCGAGGAGCGCTCCCTGCGCCAGGAGATCTTCGACCTCCACGACGTCGCCGCAGATCATTTTTATCAGGCCTTCAAGGCAAAGGACACCACCGGCGACTATTTCCAGAAACTTTGGACCGAGAAGCGCCGCTTCGCCCCCGAAATCGCCGACGAGTTCAAGATCGGTGCCGCCGATGCGCACGGCAGCGGCCTCGGCGCCGCGCTGCTCCGCCGCAAATTCTCCGAGGAGGCCCTGCGCCGCTGCGGCCTCTTCTTCATCTACGACGATGCGCAGATCACCCTCGGCGCCCTGCGCCCGCGCTTCCGTGGCCGGCTGATGATCCCGATCCGCGACCACCAAGGCCGCGTCGTGGCCTTTACCGCCCGCCAGACCGAGCTCACCCCCGAGGACGATCCCGCGCGCGAGGCCAAGTACGTCAACTCCCCCGAGACCCCCATCTTCACCAAGGGCAACCTGCTCTTCAACCTCGACCGCGCCCGCACCGCCGCCGGGGAAGGAAAACCTTTCGTTCTGGTGGAAGGCCAGCTCGACGCCATCCGTTGTTGGAGTGTGGGCCTGAAAACCGCCATCGCTCCCCAAGGCACCTCGATCACCGATGGCCAGCTCGCCCTCCTGCGCCGTTACCACGCCCAGGTGGAATGCTTCTTCGATAGCGACTCCGCCGGCCAGAAGGCCGCGCTGCGGTTCCTCCCTCTGGCGCTGAAGGCAGGCCTCGAGGTACGCTTCCTTACACTGGCCGGCGCCGAAAAACTCGACCCGGACCTGCTCTTCCTCGAACGCGGGCTGGCGGGCTACGAAGAGGTACGCAAAGGTGCCCAGAGCGCCATGGCCTTCGCCTGTCACGCCACCCTCCCCGACGCAGCCAAGGCCTCCGCGGAAACCAAGTCGCGCGCCGCCCAATCCATCTTCGAAATCCTAGCCGCCTCCGAAAGCGCCGTCACCCGCGCCGCCTTCCTCGCCGAGGCATCCTCGCATCTTCGTTTGGCCCCTCTCGCGGCCGAGAAGGATTTCCAGACCTTCCTCAGTCGTCAGGCCCGCCAGGCCGCCAACCGCCCCGCCCCCAACCCCGATTCCGCCCCCCCGGCGCTGCCCACCCATGCGGCCACCATCGCACAGACCCCCGAGCGCGATCTGCTGCTGATCCTGCTGCATTTTGAGGCCTTGGGCGGTCCGTTGAGCCACGCCCTGCCCCCCGATGCCGCTTGGGTCGATACTGGCCACCTCGCCGGAGCCCTCCTCAACCGCTTCCTAGCGGAGTTCGAGCAGAACAACTGGCCGGGTCGCGACCACCTCGACCCTCTGCTGGAAAGTCAGGAGGAACGGCAACTTATAGCCCACCTGCTCTTCGAGACCCCCAATATCGAGGAGCCCAAGAAGGTCGCCCTCGAGGGGCTGAAGCTCCTCCGCGCCCGGGCGCTGGAGCCCCGCCTGCGGCAAATAGAACTTGCTTTGGCCAACCCCCATGCGGACAGTGAATCTGACCCAATTTCACTCTTGAAGGAACGCTCAGAATTGCACCGCCTGCTCCGCACGCCGCTTGTATTGGCCGCGGCGGTTTGACCATTTCCGTCTTCGTCGTTCGTTCGGTCGCCTCACTCATTTCTCATGTCCCGCAAGTCCAAGTCCGCATCCGCCGATTCCGCCCAATCCGAAGCCGTAGAGGCTGCACTCGCTAAAACCGCTCCTGCTGCCGATGGCGCAGTGGCAGGTACGGAAAACATGCCAGCGGGCGGTATCAACGATAAGATCCGCCACCTCATCCGGCTCTCGAAGGAACAGGGTTACCTCACGTTCGACGACATCAACGAAGCGCTGCCCGAGTCCGTCGAAAATCAGGAGGAAATCGATAACGTCCTCTCCATTCTCCAGAACCTCGAAATCGAGATTCTCGAGCCCGATCAGGTTGAAGATTACAAGCAGCGCCAGGAAGAGGCCGAGGAAGAGGAATCGCGTACGTCGCAGAACGACATCCTCGACGACCCGGTCCGCATGTACCTCAAGCAGATGGGCCAGGTCCCGCTGCTGACCCGCGAGCAGGAAGTCGAGATTTCCAAGCGCATCGAGGACGCCGAGCTGAAGGCGCAGGAAGCCCTTTTCCAAGCCGCCGTCATCGGCAGCTACATCGGCACGCTCGGTCAGAAGCTCATCGATCGCACCGAGCGTTTCGACCGCGTCGTGATCGACAAGAAAATCGACTCCCGCGAATCGTACTTCAAGGGCCTCGAGAAGCTCGTCGCCAACACCAAGGAAAAAGAGGGCAAGACCGCCGAGGCATGGGAAGAGTACCTGCACGCCAAGGGTGAAGCGGAGAAGAAGAAGGTTTTCTCCAAGTTCAAGAAGCGCGAGCGCGACCTGCGCGACCACTTCCACAAGTTCTATTTCAAGCTGAAGGTCTACGAGGAATACCTCGAGCAGATCCGTCCGATCCTCGAGGAGATCGATGCGCTCAACCAGCAGATCGAGCGCGCGAAGCACCCGAAGACCAAGAAGGACGCCGCCATCGACACCAAGTCGATCCACGCCCGTTTCAAGCAGATCGAGGCCGCCCAGCGCATCGGCTGCCCCGAGCTGCAGGCCGTCGTCTCTCAGACGATGGTGCACGTCCGCGAGGCCCACAAAGCCAAGACCGAGATGGTCGAGGCCAATCTCCGCCTCGTGATCTCGATCGCGAAGAAGTACACCAACCGTGGCCTCTCCTTCCTCGACCTCATCCAGGAGGGCAACATGGGCCTGATGAAGGCCGTCGAGAAGTTCGAGTACCGCCGCGGCTACAAGTTCTCCACCTACGCCACGTGGTGGATCCGCCAGGCCATCACCCGCTCCATCGCCGATCAGGCCCGCACCATCCGCATCCCGGTGCACATGATCGAGACCTTGAACAAGGTCA
>JAZKEV010000019.1:0-552 GCA_040386765.1 Verrucomicrobiota bacterium
CGCAGCCAATCGTGATTTCGACAATACCCTCGGCGGTATCAACTTCTCCTATGGCCAGTATCTCACCAACACCCTGATGTGGGCGCTGCGCCAATCGGTGAACTACTCGAACCCCGATGTGGGCGGCACGCAGTGGAACGGCTCGACCAAGCTGGCGTTTGACCAGCACTTCGGCGGCACCTCCGCGCTGAAGCCCTTCGTCGGCGCCAATATCGGCGGCGTGTACGGCGACTCCGTGCGCGACACGTGGTCGGCTGGCCTCGAAGGCGGCGTGAAGTATTATGTGCAGCCCCGGACCTTCATCTACGCGATGGCCGAGTACGGCTGGTTCTTCCGCCACGCCCGCAGCCTCGACGATCGTTTCAAAGACGGTCAGGTCACGTGGGGCCTCGGCGTGGGCTTCAACTTTTGAGCCGAACTCATACAGTTGATCGGGTCGCATCGAGACGATCTGGCGGCAGCTTTCAGGCTGCGTCACCCACTCCACATACCCTCCGGGTATGCGTCGGGGTTCCTCGCGCGAAATCTGCTCGCCATCTCGCCCCGCTGCTC
>JAZKEV010000019.1:562-2903 GCA_040386765.1 Verrucomicrobiota bacterium
TGCCTCCAACTGCATGAGTCCGGCTAAGCTGAAGTCTCCCGTCAGGAGCTGAGCAATTCTTCGAGCCCCGCGACCATACCCCGGTCGTGGGGCTTTTTCATTGGCAGGAGCGGCGATGGTGTGCTGGTTTGGTCGTGCGGTGCGGGCGCGGTGCTCGCAGCCCAGGTGTCATCCCAACCCTTCCCCTGTCTTTATGAGTACCCCGCTACGCTCCGATCTCTCCCGCCGTGATTTTGTGAAGTTATCCGCCGCCTCGACGAGCGCGGCGTTGCTGGCAGGCATGGCCGCACCGCGCGCGCTGGGTGCGCAGGGCGGTTCCGATCGCATCCGCGTGGGTCTGGTGGGCTGCGGCGGACGCGGCACGGGCGCGGCGCAAAACTGCGTGGATTCCTCGCCCGGCGTGGAGATCGTGGCCATCGGCGATCTCTTCGAGCGCCAGGTGGAGGCGGCGCGGACGAAGCTGAAGCTGGCGCCCACGGTCCCCGGCTTCTCGGGCTTCGACGCCTACAAGAAGGTGATCGCGAGCGATGTGGACCTAGTGATCCTCGCGACGCCGCCGGGCTTCCGGCCGATGCACTTCGAAGCCGCGATCGCGGCGGGCCGGAATGTGTTTATGGAAAAACCGGTCGCCGTCGATCCGGTGGGTTGCCGCTCCGTGATCGCGACGGCGAAACTCGCGAAGGAAAAACGCCTCGCGGTCGGGGCGGGCACGCAGCGCCGGCACCAGCCGAGCTACATGGCGACGATGCAGCGGATCGCGGATGGCGCGATCGGCGACCTCGTGGGCGGCCAGTGTTACTGGAATGGCGACGGCATCTGGTTCCGCGCGAAGGACGACCCGAAGTCACCGTGGCTCGCGAAGCTCAGCGACTTCGAGTGGCAGTGCTGGAACTGGTACCATTGGGACTGGTTGAGCGGCGACCAGATCGTCGAGCAGCACATCCACAACATCGATGTGATGAACTGGGCCTTCGGCGGACCTCCAGTGAAGCTTTACGGCATGGGCGGCCGCCAGAATCGCGGCGCGCTCGCGGGCAATATCTGGGACCACTTCGCCGTCGAGATGGAGTACGCCAACGGCGCACGCGTCACCAGCATGTGCCGGCACACGCCGAAATCGTCGCAACGCATCGGCGAGCGTCTGGTCGGCACGAAGGGCACCTCGGACTGCAAAGGCGACATCCAAGGCGCGAAGGCTTTCAAGTACGACGGCGCGAATCCGAATCCCATGGTGGAGGAGCACAAGAATCTCATCGCCAGCATCCGGGCGAACTCGCCGATCAACGAGGGCGAGCGCGTGGCCTTGAGCACGCTGACGGCGATCGGTGGGCGCATGTCGGCCTACACGGGCCGCGAGATCTCGTGGAACTGGCTGCTTAACGCGTCGAAGCTCGATATCTTCCCGAAGGAAATCGCGGCCGGTGCGGGCGTGTTTCCGAAGGTGCCGCTGCCGGGGTCGATGGAGTTGGTGTAAGGGCGTAGTGGGGGAAGAGGCGAGGGTGCCTTGCGCAGCGCGGAGCTTCGGCCCGCGCTGCGATACCCTGAGTGCTCCGAGCGTGAGCTGAAGCTCCACGCTACGGCGATTGCTTGGAATGGGGGCGCGGTCGGGGCACCACGCCGCCCTCTCAAACCAGCGCGCGGTGGAGGATTTCTGCGTGCGCAAACGATGCTTTCCGTACGCGTAGATTTTCCGGGAAGCTCAGAATCACGTTACCGAATTTGAAAGCGCGCCTTAGGGATGACGCGTTGTGCGACGGGAACGGGCCACGAGGTACTCGGTCCGTCCGTGCTCCGCTTCGCAACTCAACCCACAACCACAAGGGCACACATGAAATCGGGAATTCGCGATCAAGTCGAAGGCACAGCCAAGGTCGTCAAGGGCGCGACCAAGGAGAAAGTCGGTGAGATCACTGGCGATCCGCAGAAGAAAATCGAAGGCGCCGTGGATCGCGCCGAGGGCCGTCTGCAACAGAAGACGGGGCAGATCAAACGCGACATCACGCGCGAGTAGACGCAGGCAGGCGTGCAGTTTTTAAGACGAAGAGCGGCGGGGATTATCTTCGCCGCTTTTTTGCGGACTGAGAGAGCGTGGGTTTGCCGCAGTCCGAGGGTAGGTCGAGGCGTCCTCGCCGAGCCGTCGCGCTTTCCGCGACCGACAATCGCGCCGCCGTCGAAACTCCACCGCGCGACGGCTCACCGGGACGGTTCGCCCTACCTCAATTCTTGCGCGATGACGGTCGGGACGAGTGCGTTACCTACGACAACCGCTCGCGCCCGTGCGGACGTGAGAGATGGAGCTCCGGGCCGAGGGGGACGATGCGCGTCGGGTTGATGTCGGTGT
>JAZKEV010000020.1:0-4280 GCA_040386765.1 Verrucomicrobiota bacterium
AGCAAGCCACCTACTGGAATCGTCGCCGCGAGGCGGTTTCCGCCTATCTCAAGTCCACGCCCGAGCAAGCCGTCCCGGCCCTCCCCTCCGGCTATCCCGCGCAAAACGCCATCGATCGCTTCCTCGGTGCGCGCATCGCCCAAGCTGCCGCCGAGCTCGCGCCCGCCAAACAGGGCACCGTCAATTTCCACCGCGATGTCCGCCCCATCCTCGAGAACGCCTGCTACACCTGTCACGCGGGCGACAAGGTAAAGGGCGGCCTCCGCCTCGATCTGCGCACCGCCGCCCTTCGTGGCGGCAAGGGCGATGGCCCGGCCATCGTGCCGCACAAACCCGCCGAGAGCGCACTCATCGCCCGCATTACGAGCACGGATTCCGAAGAGGTCATGCCCGCCAAGGGCGATCCGCTGCCCGTCAAGGACATCGCCGTTCTGCGCCGCTGGATCGAGGAAGGCGCCAACTGGCCCGAGTTCGCCGTCGACCGCATCACGCTCACCCCGTTGGCCGATGATCTGACCTTTCTCCGTCGTGTCTCTTTGGATACGGTAGGCGTGACCCCCAGCGAAGCGGAGATCGCGGCTTTTCTCGCCGACCGCTCGCCGGATCGTCGCGCGCGCGCCATCGACCGGCTGCTGGCCGATCCGCGTTGGGCCGATCACCAGATGGGCTACTGGCTCGATGTCCTCGCGGAGAATCCCAACCTCATCAATCCCACGCTTAATAACACCGGCCCCTTTCGCTGGTGGCTCTACGAAGCGCTGCTCGACAATAAGCCACTCGATCTCTTCGTCACCGAGCTCCTCCGCCTCGAGGGTAGCGAGCGCTTCGGCGGCACCGCCGGCTTTGGCATCGCCTCCCAGAACGATGTGCCAATGGCCGCCAAGGGCATCATCGTCAGCTCCGCCTTCCTCGGCGTGGAGATGAAGTGCGCGCGCTGCCACGATGCCCCTACGCATGTTTCGAAGCAGAAGGACCTCTTCCAACTAGCCGCGATGCTCGAGAAAAAGCCGGTCAAAGTCCCCGCTACCAGCAGCGTGCCGCTCGACCACCTCCGCCTCGGCGGCCGCGAGCCGCTCATCGAGGTCACGCTGCTGCCCGGCTCCTCGGTCGCGCCCGCGTGGCCGTTTGCGAAGTTCTGCGATGAGCAGACCGTCGCCACCATCGCTGAAGACGCCTCAAACTCGCGCGACCGCCTCGCCGCCTTCATCACCGCGCCGCAAAACGAGCGTTTCGCCCAGGTCATGGTTAACCGCATCTGGCAGCGCCTCATGGGCCGCGGTCTCGTCGCGACGGTGGGCGATTGGGAAAAGTCGCTGCCGTCGCATCCCGAGCTGCTGCGCTGGCTCGCCCGCGAGTTCCTGCGCTCCGGCTACGATACCAAGGCCATTTCCCGCCTCATCCTCAGTTCGCACGCCTACCAGCGCGCCGTCGATCCGCAGCTCAGCGAGACGAGCCCTCTCTTCACCGCGCCGGCACCGCGCCGGATCGGCGCCGAGCAGCTCGTCGATTCGCTCTTTGCCGCCACGGGCAAACCGTTCGTCGTCGAGCCGGTGAATCTCGATGTCGATAGCGTCCGCTTGATCGACAGTGCCCTCGATCTCGGCCGCGCCCGCCGCGCCTGGATGCTCGGCTCCACCTCCAATGAGCGCGACCGCCCCAGCCTCATGTTGCCGCGCATGCAGGCCGTCGCCGAGGTCCTCGAGGTCTTTGGCTGGCGCGGCGCCCGCCCCGACGCCGCCTCCGGCGTGCGCGAGGTCGATGCCAATGTCCTCCAGCCCGCCCTGCTCTCGAATGGCACCATGATGACGTGGCTGACCCGCCTCAGCGACGACCACGGCCTCACGCGCTTTGCGCTCGAAGATCGTCCGCTCGACGCCTTCGTCGACCAGCTTTTCCTCCGGCTCTTCACCCGCCATCCGAGCGCGAAAGAAAAGTCCGCCTACGTCGAAGCGCTGCGGCCGGGCTTCGCCACCCGCATCGTCAAGCATCCGCCCGCGCCACCCGCCGCACCGCATGCCTACCGGAAGTTCGTCGCGTGGTCCAACCACATGAAGAGCGAGGCCAATTCCCTCCGCCTCGAGGAGGAAGCCTCCGCCCGCCGCGGCGATGCTCCCACCGCGCGGCTTGACGCCGAGTGGCGCCGTCGCTTCGAAGACGTCATCTGGGCGCTGCTCAATGCCCCCGAGTGGACGTACATCCTTTAGCCCCCCAGAAAAATGAACCGCCGTGAATTCCTCACCCACACTGCCGCCGTCGCCGCAGCCGCCAGCCTCCCTTCGCTGTTGCGCGGCAGCAGCCTCGAGGCCGTCCGCCCCCTGGTGCAGCCGCGCGGCAAGGCCGAGCATTGCATCTTCATTTGGTTGGGCGGCGGCATGTCGCAGATCGATACCTTCGATCCCAAGCGGCGCGGCAGCTCCAAGACCCGCAAGGCTGGCACCGACTACGCTCCCATCGACACCGCCGTGCCCGGCGTCCAATACACTGAGCATCTCGCGCAAACCGCCCGCCTCGCCGAGCACGTGACCGCGGTGCGCTCGATCAATCACCGGCTCGGCAGCGAGCACGCGCTCGCGACCAACTTTGTGCACACCGGCCGCCCCGTCAGTGGCAGCACAATCTACCCCTCCCTCGGCTCGGTGGTCGCCCATGAGCGCGGCGCCGCCAATGAGGACGTGCCCGCGTATATCATGATGGGCTACCCGAGCGTCAGCCGCGGCCCCGGTTTCCTCGGCGCGAAGCACGGCTACATTTATCTTCTCGATACCGAGACGGGCCCCGCGGGCTTCACGCCGCCCGAGGGCATCGATCCCACCCGCGCCGCGTTTCGCCAGAAGCTCCTCGCCCCGCTGCACAAGGATGCACCGCCCGATTCCATGCTCGCCGAGTATGAGCACGCGCAGCGCGAGGCCCTGCGGCTCGCCAGCCCCAGCTTCATGCGCCACTTCAAGCTCGGCGAGGAACCGGGCTCGCTGCGCCAGCGTTACGGTGGCGAGTTTGGCCAGCGTTGCCTGCTGGCCCGTCGCCTCGTGCAGGCAGGCGTGCGGTTCATCGAGGTCTCGCACAATCTCAATTTCAT
This sequence comes from Verrucomicrobiota bacterium, assembly GCA_040386765.1. Taxonomy (GTDB): domain Bacteria; phylum Verrucomicrobiota; class Verrucomicrobiia; order Opitutales; family Opitutaceae; genus ER46. The sequence continues at coordinate 3,077 of JAZKEV010000020.1, forward strand.
CAACGGCGCCGGCTGGGACACTCACAACGCCGGCCACCTCGATCAGCACGTGCTTATCCGGGAATTGGATACAGCCCTCTCCGCGCTGATCGAAGACCTCAAGGCCCAGGGCCTGCTCGACAAGACCCTTATCGCCATCGGCACCGAGTTTGGCCGCCCCGGGCAGTTCGATGGCGGCGGCGGACGCGGCCACCAAGCCGCGCTCTTCTCCATGGTGCTCGCCGGCGGCGGCCTCAACCACCGCGGAGCCTACGGCGTCAGCGACGACCTCTCGAACAAGCCCGTAAAAGATCCCGTCTCCGTGCCCGATTTCCATGCCACGATCTACGCTGCCATGGGCATCAATCCCGCCCGCGATCTCCTCAGCTCCTCGCGCCCCGTGCCGATCACCGATGGCGGCAAACCCATCGCCGCGCTGTTCAGCTAAGACTGCGGCGTCCTCCTTGTACTCCGCGATTGCGTTGCTCCAGTCGCTGGCGTGCAGTGCGACGTGAAGCTCTTCTCTCGCTTCGCCAGCCTCCTCCTCTTGCTGCTCGCCCCGGTGCTGGCCGCAGCGGAGGATCGCGTCATCACCCGGGCGATCGACGTGCGCTCGCTCTCCGTGGCCGAGGCCGATAGCGGCATCGAAGCGCGCATCCGCGGCGTGATCGTCTACGTCGAAAGCCCCTCGGGGCTTTTCGTCCAGGACGAAACCGCCACGACGTTTTTCCGCACGACGGAGATACCGGCAGCCAAACTGCCGAAGGTCGGCGACGAGGTCGAGGTGCGTGCCAAGACTCGTATGGGCCTCTATCTGCCGGGCCTCGACTACGCCGCGATCACCGTACTCGGGCGCAAGCCCCTGCCGCCCGGCATCCCGGCGACCTACGACGATCTCTACTTCGGCCGCTATCACTATTCGCGCGTGGCGGTAGAGGGGATCGTCCGCTCCCTCTCGCCGCAGGAGGGAAAAACCACGCGTGTCCGTCTCGCGCTCGGCTCGCGTGTGCTCGAGGCGCTCGTCGACCTGCCTCCGCCCGCAGACCGAAACCTCGTCGACCAGCGTGTCCGCATCACGGGTCTCGCCGCGGGCTTTATCAACATGCGCGTTTCCGGCGCGGCGGTCGCCTCGCGCGTCGCGCAGATCGCGGGCGATGGCCATCTGGGCGCAGCGCCGGTGAGCGATGCGCGCCGGGTCATCATCGACTACGGCGGCCCCAACGTC
>JAZKEV010000021.1:0-8573 GCA_040386765.1 Verrucomicrobiota bacterium
CGTGCTCGAAGGCGAGGAGACCGAGATCGACAAGTATCTCGTCGAGCGGCTCAAGGAGCCGCTGCTCCACCTCGTGCGCAATGCCGTCAGCCACGGCATCGAGCCTCCCGCCGAGCGCGTCGCGGCCGGCAAGCCCGCCGACGCCACCCTCACCCTCCGCGCTTTCTCCTCGGGTCAGAACGTGATCATCGAAATCCGCGACGACGGGCGCGGCATCGATTCGCAGAAGATCGCGGCTCGCGCCGCCAAGCTCGGCCTCGCCGTGCCCGACTCGCCCACCGAGGCCGATATCCTCGCCATCCTGTGTCAGCCCGGCTTCTCCACGCGCGACGAAGCCGACCTCGCCGCCGGCCGGGGTGTCGGCATGTCCGTCGTGCACACAACGCTGCGCGAGCTCGGCGGCCTGCTGTCGTTTGAGTCCACCGTGGGCGCGGGTACGCAGTTCAGGCTTCGCCTCCCGCTTACGCTCTCGATCGCCGATACGCTGATCGTTTCCGCGGGGTCGCAGACCTGTGCCGTGCCCCAGAGCTTCGTCGAGCAGGTCCTCCAGTTCGAGGAAGCGGAGGTACGCACGGTCAAGCAGGTCGAGGTCATCCCTTATCGCGACGGCGTTCTTCCCCTCATCCGGCTCGGCAAGGTCCTCGGCGTTTCCAGCCAGACGCGCGTGCGCATCCCTGTCCTCGTCATCGCCACCGAGCGCGGCTCCACCGGACTCGTCGTGGATCGCATCCACGCCCAGCGCGAGGTCGTGGTGCGGCCCATGTCCGATCCGTTGCTGCAGGTCCGCGGGATCTCCGGCGCCACGGAGCTTGGCGATGGCCGTCCGGTGCTTATCCTCGATCCCACCACGCTCACCGGCGGCGCGGTCCGCCCGCACGGCGCAGAATCCTCCCCATCCCAGACCTCATGACTGAGCCCTACATTCTCTTCGAGCTCGCCGGCGCGCTCTACGGCCTGCGCAGCCGCGACGTGCAGCACATCGAAATGCTCGAACACATCACGCCCGTGCCCAATACCGCGGCGGCCGTCGAGGGCGTCGTATTTTCCCGCGGCAACGTCATTCCCGCGCTCAATCTCCGCGTGCGCTTCGGCCTCCCGCGCGAGCCGCACACCGCGCGCACCCGCGTCATTTTCATCCGCCTCCACCAGCGCGTGGTCGCGCTCATCGTCGATGCCGCGCGCGAGTTCAACATGATCGCGACCGATACGATCAAGCCCGTGCAGGAAACGCTTCACGGCATTCAGGGCAACTATGTGCACGGCGTCGTCACGGTAAAAGACCGGCTCGTGCTCCTCCTCGATCTCTCCGCCGTCCTGGCCAACGACAACATCCCCACCCCCGATGCCGCGCTCGTTGCCGCTGCTCATTAACCTTACTCCAACTCGTCACGCTCATGGCTAAAGCATCTCCCACTGGAAACGGCGCACACTCCGCTCCCTCACCCCAGCTCAATCTCGCTCCCCTTTCTGCTCCTGTCGCCAGCGGCAACTCGGACTACGCCCAGCTCGCGGCGCGAGCCACGGCCGGCGCCGCCTCGCAGACCAACTCCCTGGACTCCGCCGGTATCGTCGCCGCCGAGCTCGCCCAGGCCCTCCGCGAGACGGCCGATCAGGCCAGGTCGCTCACCCTTTCCAGCGAGGCGACGGTTTCGTCGGTCGACAAGATCGCCGCGTCCATCGACCAGATCACCGGCAACACCAACCAGGTCGCCATCGCCGCCAGCCAGATTGCCATCGCGATCAAGCAGATCGCCCAAGGCACCCAGGCGGTCACCGCTACTGCGCAGGAGATGGCCACCTCGGCCCAGGAGCTCAGCACCTCCAGCCTCGAGGTCGCGTCTTCCGTGAAGAGCATCACCCGGGATACCGAAAATCTCACCACCTCGCTCACGGAAACCGCCGCGTCCGTCGAGGAATTGAGCCGCTCCGTGCAGGGCGTGGCGCACAGCGCGGACGACCTCACCTCCGCCGCCGATGAATCGCTCTCGTCGATGAATGAGATGGGCGCCTCCATCGAGGAAGTCGGCGCCATGGCCGAAAGCATGCTCACATCCGTCGAGGAGACCTCCACCTCCATCGAGCAGATGGCCCGCTCCATCCAGGGCGTGGCGCAAAACGGCGAGAAGATCACGCAGTCCTCCTCGGAGGCCTCGGCGAGTGCCACCCAGCTCGAGCGCTCCAGCCGCGCGGTCGCCGATCTGGTGAAGCGCACGCACGATATCACCCGCCGCGTCTCCGACCAGGCCACCGAGGGCGGCCGCGGCATCGAGAAATCCATCGAGGGCATCAATCGCGTCGCCCGCGCGATGACCAATTCCTCCACCGTCATGCGCGAGCTCAACAAGCGCACGGGCGAGATTTCCTCCATCGTCGACACCATCAGCATCATCGCCGAGCGGACCAACCTGCTCTCGCTGAATGCCTCCATCGAGGCCGCGCGCGCCGGCGACGCCGGTCGCGGCTTCGCCGTCGTGGCCGAGGAGATTCGGAATCTCGCCGATCGCTGCGCCCGCGCCACCTCCGACATTGCCCAGATCGTCCGCGGCCTCGAAAACGTCACGCGCGACGCCACCGACGCCTCCAACGAAGGCGCCCGCATCGCCGACGAGAGCAGCCGTCAATCCGAGGCGGGGCTCACCGGCCTGAAGCAGATTCTCAGCGGTGTCGCCGAAACCACCTCGCTCGTGGGCGAGATAAGCCGCGCCACGGACGAACAGCTCATCGCCGGCAAACATGTGGTCGATTCGATCTCTTCGGCCACCGCCCAGGCCCGCCATGTCGCCACCGGCACCGCCGAGCTCGCCAAGGGCGCCACCACCATCGTCCAGGCCGGCGGCCAGATGCGCAAGGTCGCCAAGGAAGTCACCCAGGCCATGGGTGAGCACGGCCGCGCTTCCCGCGAGGTCATCAAGGCCGCGCAAGCCACCGCCATCTCCGCCAATCAGGTCCGCAAGGCCACCGTCGAGCAGGCCTCCGGCGTCGGCGAGATCGTCAAGGCCATCGACGCGATGCGCAAGGGCGCCGCCACTACCTCCCGCGCCATCACCGAGCAGGCCAGTGCCACCGAGCAGATGTCGAAGGAATCCGACCGGCTCGCCCGTCTCATTCTCGGCATCAGCCGCTCCATGAACGAACAGGTTGCCAATACCACGCAGGTCGCCACGGGTTCCGATAGCCTCAAGCTCCAGGCGGAACAGGCGGCGCGCGCCATGGTCGAGCAAAGCCGCGGCGTGAAAGATTTCACCATCGCTAATCGCAACATCGCCCAGCAGGCGAAGCTCATCACCGCAGCCAATATCACCCATTCGCAAAACGCGGCGGGGCTCCAGCAGCACATGGACGATCTCCGCAGCGTGGTCCGGCAAAACTCCGCCGATGCCGCGTCCAGCACCGCAGGGCAGCGCGCGCGCAGTTCGTCCGCTAAACGGCCTTCCTCCCGCGCTGCGACAGCCGCCCGCAAGACACCGTGATCCGCGCACTTTTTTCCGTCATCGATTCAAGGTCGCTTCGCGCCCCTTGAATGCCCGCGCCTACCTCGATGCCCACCTCCTCTGACGCTCTTCCCATTTCCATTCCCGATGGCATCCCCCGGCTTCTCCGCGATCTCATCCACGAGCGCACGGGTTTGTTCTTCGACACCGATCGCACCGATCTCATGATCGAAAAGCTCCTCCCACGCGTGGAGCTGCGAAAGTGCCGCTCGTATCTGGATTACTACTACATCCTGAAATACGACGACCAATCCGACGCGGAGTGGCTGCGGGTGATGGACGTCTTCTCCGTGCAGGAAACGTATTTCTGGCGCGAGTACAGTCAGATCGAGGCCCTCGTGACGGATATCGTGCCGACGTGGTTCAAGACGCATGCTTCGCCCCTGCGCATCTGGAGCGCCGCCTGTGCCTCGGGCGAGGAGCCTTACAGCATCGCCATGGCGCTGGACGGCGCCGGCCTCGGGCACTTGCCCGTGGAGATCTACGCCAGCGATGCGAGCGAAGCCGCCTTGGAGCGGGCTCGCATTGGGACTTATCGCGAGCGTTCTTTCCGCGCACTCTCACCCGCGCTGCGTGGGAAATACTTTACTCAGGTCCCCGAGGGGTGGCAGCTCAGCGACACGATCCGCTCCCGGGTGCAGTTTCGCCGCGCCAATCTGGCGGCCCCGGGCGAAATCGATGCGCTCGCCCAGGCCTCCGTTATTTTCTGTCGCAATGTCTTCATCTATTTCTCGCCCGACTCCATCCGTCGCACGGTCGGATTATTTGCGCAGCGCATGCGACCGCCCGGCTACCTTTTTGTCGGCTCCTCGGAATCGCTGATCAAAATCAGCGACGCTTTTGAACTGCAGGAAATCGCCGATGCCTTCGTGTATCTCCGAAAGGCCGGCACATGAACCGCACCGATCTGTCTCCCTCCGATCCTGCCGCGCCGCGCCCATCCCAGCTGATCCGCACGCTCATCGTGGACGACTCCGCCTTCGTGCGGAAGGCCGTCCGCGAAATGCTTTCGCGCAGCCCCTATATCGACGTCGTCGGCGCCGCACGTGATGGCGAGGAGGCTCTCGAACTCGCTGCGGAGCTGAAGCCCGACATCATCACCTGCGATCTTAACATGCCACGACTGGATGGCGTCGGCTTTGTTCGCCGCCAGATGGCCATCGCCCCCGTGCCCATCCTGATTCTCAGCTCCTCCCCCGAGGATGCCGGGCAGGTGCTCGAGGCCCTGAATGCCGGCGCGGTCGATTTCATCCAAAAGCCCACCGCACTCGCCACCGACCAACTGCTCGACGTGCGGGAGCAACTCGTCGCCAAGGTGAAGGCCGCTGCACGGGCGCCTGTCGCCAATCTCAACCACGCGGGAGTCGGCCAGCTCGTCGCCACCGCGAAGAATCTCTCCCTCAAGGTCGACCTCGTCGTGCTCGGCATCTCTACCGGCGGCCCGCAGGCATTGCGCTTTCTCCTGCCGGAGTTGCCGGCGGATTTCCCCGTGCCCATCGCCATCGTTCTACATATGCCCGTGGGTTATACCGCGCCGTTTGCGGAGAAGCTGGATGAGCTTTGCCAGATTGATGTGGCGGAAGCCTCCGAGGGCGCCGTCCTCCGCCCCGGCCTTGCCCTGATTGCCCAGGCGGGTCGTCATTTGGAGATTCACCGCAATCGCAACGGCGCTTCGGTCGCCCATCTCACGCTCCATCCCCTCGACCGCCTGCATCGGCCCTCGGTCGACGTGCTGTTTCAATCCGCCGCCAACGCCCATGGCAAGCGCGTGCTGGGCATCGTGATGACGGGCATGGGTGACGACGGCAAACAGGGCGCCGCCTGGATAAAAGCCCAGGGTGGCACTATCCTCACCGAAGCGGAGTCGAGCTGCATCATCTACGGGATGCCCCGTTCGGTGGTTGAAGCCGGCCTCAGCGACGCTTCAATTCCTCTGGCAAAAATGGCACAGGCGATCGTCGAACATTTATGAAACCTAAAGTCCTCATCGTGGATGATTCATCCCTCGCTCGCCGTACCGCGCGGGCCATGCTCGAAGAACTGGGTTTTGTCGTCGACGAAGCCCGCGATGGCACGCAGGCGCTCGAGCGCTTCTTCATCGACCGGCCGGCCTTCGTCCTGCTCGATATGGTCATGTCCGGGATGTATGGCTTGGATGTGCTCGCCAAGATCCGGGAGATGCAGCCCGACGCCCTGGTCATCGTCGCCACCGCCGACATTCAGCAGTCCACGCAGGATCAGGTCCGCGCCGCTGGCGCTGCCGGTTTCATCAACAAACCGCTGAACAAACAGCGATTGAGCGCCGTTGTTTCCGATGTGCTCAAGGGAAGCTACACATGGAACTGACTGCCTCCCAACACGACGCGCTTACCGAGCTGATTAATATCGGTTACGGTCGCGCCGCGGGTGCCCTGTCTGAACTGACCGGCTATCGCATCACGCTGGAAGTTCCGCGCGTGGCAATGCACGGAATCACCGAACTCGGCCCCATTCTCGACGACATGGTCAAAGGCGAGGTGGCCAGCGTAAACCAGGTCTTCTCCGGCCCGATCGCGGGCAATGCCCTGCTGCTCCTCGACGAGCGGTCCGCGCTCTTCCTCAGCCAGCTGCTCACGGACGAAAGCAGCACCGTCGGCAAATTCGATGCCAGCGCCCGCGAGGTCATCACGGAGGTCGGCAACATCCTCCTCAATGCCTGCCTCGGTGTCTTCGGCAACCTGCTCCAAGTGCAGGTCTCATTTGCCGTTCCGCGGCTGCAGATTGAGACAGTGCCCAGCCTCCTGCAATCGATGACGCTCGATATTGAGGAGAAGCTGCGCTACGCCCTCGTGGTCCACACGCGCTTCCAGCTCCGCGCGAGCAATATCACCGGCTACCTCGCCATCATCCTCGGCATCACGTCGCTCGACCGCCTGTTGCAAGAGCTCGAAAAATGGGAGCACCGCCAAACGCAATGACTTCCACGAGCAGCGCCTCACCCATCCCTGCCGGCGAAGAGCTTTCGCTTTCGCGACTCGCCCGGCGCGAAGCCATGCTCGGCTGGATGGAAATTGCGCCCTACGGCATCTTTACCACGGATGCCGAGCTCAAGATCCGCAGCTGGAATCGCTGGCTCGTCACGCACAGCGGCCTCACCGAGGCATCCATCGTCGGCCGCCCGCTGAAAGCGATCATTCCCGATGTAGTCGAGCGCCGGCTTGAGGATTATTTCCGCCGCGCACTGCGGGGCGAGGTCACCGTCCTTTCCACCGCGCTGCACAAGTATCTGCTGCCGCTTTCGCCCGCCACCCGCGAGTTTGACGTGCCGTACATGCTGCAAACCGCGCGGGTCGCCCCCCTCCCCAGCGGCGAGGAAATCGTCGGCACCATCACGATCGTCGAGGATGTCACCCAGCGCGAGTGCCAGGCTCGCATCCTCCGCCGCCAGCAGGAGCACGATCGCCTGCTCTCCTCCGCGCTCGCCATCCTCCTCCAGTCCGACGCGCCGCTCGATGCCGTCACGGAGCTTTTCCCCAAGATCGCGGCGCCGCTGAAACTCGAGGTCTATTTCAATTTCCTCGTCGGCCCCGGGCCGAATGAGATGCGCCTCCACTCCGCCGGTGGTGTCACCCCGGAAGTCCGCAAGACGCTCGCCCTCTCGTATGTGGACGGCCCCGGTCCCTGCAATGCCGGCAATCTCTCCCCGCAGCCGGTCACGCTTTCGCACGTCCAGGCAAATACCGAGCCGCGGACCGAAGTCATCCGGAAGATCGGCCTCCGCTCCTACGCGTGCTTCCCGCTGCTCTCGGGCGAGCGCCTGCTCGGCACCCTCGCCTTCGGCAGCTACAGTCGCGACGTCATCGAGCCGGACGAGGTCAACTTCCTCTCCACGATCTCGCAGTATGTCGCCGCCGCCACTGATCGCGCGCAGCGTGAGAATGCCCTGCTCGAGGCGCGCCAGTCGCTCGCGCGCCACGCCGAGGAGCTCGAGGTCAAGATCGCGGAGCGCACCGCGCGGCTCGAGGAAACCATCCAGCAGCTCGAAAGCTTTTCCTACACCATCGCGCACGATCTGCGCGCGCCCATCCGCTCGCTCAAGGGCTACACGGAGGTCTTGTTTACCGACTACGGCAGCCTCCTGCCCGCCGAGGCCCGGGCCATCATCCTGCGTCTCCAGCGGGCCAGCCAGCGCCTCGATGCCCTCACGCGCGACTTGCTCAAGTTCAGCAAGATCGTCCGCGAGGAAGTCCAGCTCGCCCCGGTCGACCTCAGCGAATTGATCGAGGATATTCTCATCCTCACCCCTGCCGTTCAGGGCGACATTCTGGATGTGAGAAAACCTCTCGGCACAGTCTGGGCGCAACGCACGCTGCTCCAGCAGTGCATCTCCAATCTCTTCGACAACGCGCTCAAGTTCGCCACGCCCAACGTGAAATCGTGCATCATCGTGCGCACCGAGATGCGCACGGAAGCCGCCAGCGCCCCGAATACCAATCTTCCCTTCAACCGGCCCACGACCGAGACTTCCCGCTTCACCCGCACTTGGAATGCCGAGACGCCCCGCCTCCGAATCTGGATCGAGGATAATGGCATCGGCATCCCCGAGGGCGCGCACGAGAAGATCTTTGGCATCTTCGAGCGGGTCAGCGGCCTCGATAATGTCGAGGGCACCGGCATCGGCCTCGCGATCGTCGCCCGGGCCATGCAGCAGATGGGCGGCACCTGCGGCGTCGAGTCCACCCTCGGTCAGGGCTCGCGTTTCTGGCTCGAATTGGCCGCCAACTAGGGCGGAGTTAAGGCCTTCCAGCCCCCAAGGCCTGCAGCTGGCTCCTGCTTGGTGCCACACTTCACAGTTGATTTCCCCGGTGTCCGGCAAAAACTGTCCCGTTTCAATTAACCGAACGACTTTCCGTGAGTAAGAAACCGACTGCCACCGCCGAGAAAAAAGACGCGCCCGCTGCGACGGGTGCCAACCACGCGCAGGCGCCGATCAACGCGAAGCTTTCGCGCGACGAGAAGATCGAGCTCCATCGCAAGATGGTGCGCATCCGCCGCTTTGAAGAGCGGAGCCTGCGCTCCTATCAATCGAAGAAGATCGCTGGC
>JAZKEV010000022.1:0-2733 GCA_040386765.1 Verrucomicrobiota bacterium
ATCTCCATCACTTCGTCGGTCTCGGGCTTAAATCTGACGGTGAGGTAGATATCGCTCGGCAATACCTTAAACGGCGCCATCTGTACCGGCGTGTCCGATACGTCTGTCGCATCCGTGGCCATCGCAACCACGCACAAAACCTGAAAGAGCAGGAGGCGCAGGGCGGCGAGCATCACAATCTTGCCGTGCGCGGACCTACAGATCCGCCAGCAGCGCGCGTAACTCCCGCTCCGGGTCCTCGTGCGTCTGCTCCACCGCGAGGCGGAGAGCGTCTTCGAGGAGGGGTTTCGCCTCGGCCCGGCGGCCGAGTTGGAGGAGCAGTTTGCCGAAGAGAATGCGCGCCATCATCCAGTCGGCTTTCCTGGCGACGCAGAATTCGTAGTGCGGGACCGCTTCGGCGCCGCGGTCGTCGGCGACGAGGGCCTGCGCGAGGCTGAACCGAAACATCTCGTTGTCCGGCTGGCGGGCGACCAGCGCTTGAAACTGCTCCGTCCGCGAAGCCATCGGCGGTCAGACGGAGTCGACGAAGATCGCGACGGCGGTCGCGTTGTCGGGACCGCCGCGGCGGACGGCAAGATTCACGAACTCCTCGACCGCAGTCTTGGGATTGTCGACTTTGCCGAGCAGCGAGCCGATCTCCATATCCGTAATCATGCGCGTGACGCCGTCGGTGCAGAACAGATAACGCTCACCGGCCTGCAGCGTGCGGGCGATGATATCCACTTCCGGCGCCGTGGGCTGGCCGATGCAGCGGGTGAGGGCAGCGCGATTGGCTTCGTGGTAGTAGACCACCTCGCCGCGGGCGCGGCGCAGACGGGCTTCGTTTTCGACCGAATGATCCTCGGTGAGCCGCGCAAATTCGGAGCCGTGTGAAAAGTAGGCGCGGGAATCGCCGACATGGGCGATCAGCAACTTGTTCTGTATGATGCAGCTTACGGTCAGCGTAGTCCCGATGCCCATGGTCGGGCTCATCTTCATGCCGAGCGAGGAGACGGAGCGGTTTACCTGATGGATGAGGGCGACGAGGTCGCGGGGCCGCTCGGCGCCATTTTCAAAGGCGTGAGAAAATTCATCGATGGCCTGCTGGGCGGCTTCCCCGCCGCCGGGCAATCCACCGACCCCATCCGCCACGCCGAAAATCATGGTCTTCTGGTCGGCAAGAAAACGGTCTTCGTTTTCCCGTCGGACCTTGCCGATGTCGGAAAGCGCGGCGGCGCGGAGCGATAGCATATGGTGGGAAGAGAAGTAGCCCGGTTGCGGTTCAGGCGAAAGGATGAAATTTTTCGGTACGCGTTTCCCGAGTGATCACCGTAAAGTCCGGCTGGGGCAGGCAGTCGAGGAAGAGGCGCCCGTAGCTCTTGGCCATCACGCGCGAATCGAGGATCGTCACGAGGCCGCGATCGGTCGCCGTGCGGATGAGGCGGCCCACGCCCTGGCGAAACTTGATCAACGCATCGGGCAGCGTGAGCTCGTTGAAGGGATTGCCCCCGCGATCCCGGATGTGGTCGCAGCGCGCCTCGGTGATTGGGTGGGTGGGCGGATCGAAGGGCAGGCGGGTGATGATCACCTGCGCGAGCGCGTCGCCGGGAATGTCGACGCCGGTCCAGAAACTATCGGTGCCGAAGAGCACGAGATTGCCGCGCGCGCGCATCTCGCGCGTGAGTTCGGTGCGCGAGAGATCGGCGCCCTGCATCAGGAAAGGCCGTTTGGCCGCGGCGAACTTGGGCTCGAGCGTCGTGGCGATGCTCCGCATATCGTTGTAGCTCGTGAAGAGCACGAGCGTGCCACCCTGCACGCGGGAGGTGCAGAACTCAATGTAGCCCGCCAGCACATCGAGGGCGAGTTTGGCCTCCTGCGGGGAGGGCAGGGGCACATCCTGCGCGACGTAGACTCGCATGTGCCGCTCGTAGTCGAAGGGCGATTTCACGACGACGGCGCGGGCCTCCTCGGCGCCCATCCGCTGGGCAAAGGGCTCGATCTGCCCGCCCATCGCGAGGGTGGCGCTGGTGCACACCACGCTCGTGCCACAGCCGAAGAGATGTTTCCGCAGCTCCGGCGCGACGTCGATGGGCGCGCTGCGGAGGGAGACGATGGTCTGTTTCCGCCCGCCACGCTCGGCCCAGTACACGTGGCCCTTGTCGGCGAGCGTGAGCCATTCCGTGACGCTGCCCTGCAGGCCCTTGATGCGCGTTTTCTGTTCGAGGATTTCGTCGCGCTCGCGGCCATCCTCCAGCTTGTCGGAGAGCTTGCCGAGCAGCCGGTGGAGGGCGCCGAGGGGGCCATCGAGCGGAGATTCGGCGACGCCCTCCTCGCGGACGCGCACGACGGGTCGCTGGGCGAGCAGCGTGCGGGAAAGAAAATCGAAGAACTGCTGCGAGGCATCGAGCGCATCGATCACGAGCTGCTGCGCCTCGGGACCGCCGAGCTTGCGGAAGAGGCCGCGCTTGGTGCGCGGGTTGAAGAGATACTTGAGCGCGCGGTCGACGCCGTAGCTGGAGAGCGAGAGGCCGAAATTCTCCGTCGCGACATCGGGCACGGTGTGCGCCTCGTCGAGCACCAAGAAATCGTCGGCGAAGAGGACGCCGCGGGTATCGGTCGTCGCGCCATTGGCCTGCGCGCCGCCGGCGTTGATGAGGGCGAAGAGGAGCGCGTGATTGACGATGATGATGTTGGCCGTGCGGATGCGGGCGCGGGCGCGCTGGTAGAAACACTTCTCGCAGTCGCAGTGCTTGC
>JAZKEV010000023.1:0-6870 GCA_040386765.1 Verrucomicrobiota bacterium
CATCGGACATTTTTTCCGTGGGCGCAGTGAGCGGATGCGCGCCGAAGATCTGCCCGCGCCGGCCGAGGCCACCACCGAGCGGGCGTTCACCGGCGACCCCGGACTCCACATCGGGCACGAGGTCATCGGGCCGGATCTGCATGGGAATCTGATCGAGCGCGGAGGGGTAATAGTCGTCCCACGCGGAGGGCTCGTTCTCGCTGCCATCGACCCACTGCAGGCCGTGGAAAATCTTGCCGGTGCCGACCGCGCGCCAGCCTTGCGTGCGGAAATGCTGCGAGAGAATGACAGCCTGGGCGAGCGCGCCCGTGCCGCTATTGGGCCCCGTGCGCCATGAGGCCTTGGGCTGGCTGTAGTAATTGCGGTCGATGCCCGAGGTGGAGGGGCGGACGCCGGTCATGATCGAGAGCCGCGACGGATGGCACGACGGCGAGGCGCAGTGCGCATTGGTGAACGTGGTGCCGCGCGCCATGAGGCGCTCGAGGTTCGGGGCCTTTACGCCTTTCCGCGCGCCGAGGACCCAGTCGTTGAGATCGTCGAAGGCGATGAAAAGGATGTTGGGCTTCGTGGCGGTGGAAGTAGGAGCCGGACTCGACGCGGCGAAAACAGAGACGGAGCCGACAAATGAAGGCGCGAGAACCACCAAGAGAGGCGCGAGCGATCGGCATCGCTGCGACAGGGAAAGGGGCACCAAACGCATGGGGTAAAGCAACCTGTAATACAGGTCGCCGGATGAGGTTCGAGGCTTTTGTGCGGGAGAAATTACGAGGGCGAATACAGCCCAAATCTTTTGAACAGGAAGAGCGGGAAGCGCGGGAAGGTCAGAGCCTTTTCTTCCCGTCCTTCCCGATCTCCCTGTTCAACTTTGTTTATCTGCGCGGCCAACCAGCGGCTGACGGAGGTCCTGAGCGGCGCGTTAGGCACAACGCGCCCTACCTTAAGTCGCCCACTCGAAGGAGGTGTTCTGGTCGATCTCTTCGATCGTGGTCAGGCCGAGGAGAACTTTTTTGAGGCCGTCGTAGCGGAGCGGTTTGTAGCCGACCTTGGCGGCGGCACGGGAAATTTCCTGCACGCTGCGGCCTTCGCTGATGAGCGTGCGGACTTCCTCGGTGATGAGCACGAGCTCGTGGAAGGCCACGCGGCCCTTGTAGCCGGAGTGCCGGCAGGCGGGGCAGCCGCGGCCGCGGAAGAAGGGTATCTCGGGGTTTGCGGGGATGCCTTCATCCTGGAAATATTTCGCGAGCATGTCGCGCGAGGGATAGTAGGCCTCCTTGCATACTTCGCAGATGCGGGCGGCGAGGCGCTGGGCGAGCACGCCGATGACGGAGGGCGCGACCATGTAGGGCTCCACGCCGATCTCGATCAGGCGCACGATGGCCTGCGGGGCGCTGTTGGTGTGGAGCGTGGCAAAGACGATATGGCCGGTGAGCGCGGCTTCGGTGGCGATCTTGGCGGTCTCGAGATCGCGGATTTCACCAATGAGGATCGCGTCCGGGTCCTGACGCATGAGGGAGCGCAGGATGGTGGCGAACTTCAGGTCGATGTTGGAATTGACCTGGGTCTGCGTGACGCCGGCGAGCTGGATTTCGATCGGGTCCTCGATGGTCGAGATGTTGGTCTCGGGCGTGTTGATCTCGTGGAGTGCGGCGTAGAGCGTGGTGGTCTTGCCGGATCCGGTGGGGCCGGTGACGAAGATGATGCCGTTGGGATTCTGGATGAGCCGCTTGAAAGGCTGCAGAATCGTCTGCGAGATCATCATCTTATCCAGCGTGAGCATCGTCTTCTTGCCGGTCATCGCGAGGATGCGGACGACGGCCTTCTCACCATACGCGGAGGGGATGGTGGAGACGCGGAAATTGGCCATCTGGCTGCCCACCTGCATCGAGAAACGACCGTCCTGTGGGAAACGGGTTTCGGCGATGTTGAGGTTGCAGAGGATCTTGATGCGCGAGAGGAGGGCGCGGTGGAGCTTGCGGGAGTAGGTGAGGATTTCGCGCAGGTTGCCGTCGACGCGGAAGCGGATGCGGGACTGCGTCTCCTGCGGCTCGATATGGATATCGGTCGCGCGCTCGCGCATGCCGAAATAGATGATCTCGTCGAGGATCTGGACGAGGGCGTTGTTCTCGGCGAGCGCGGCGAGCTTGTCGCCGGCGATCTCGGGCTTGTCGAAGAGGCTGGAGCGCTCGAGCTCGCCGAGGCTTTCCTCCAGGCCTTTCTCGGTGGAGTAGTGGATTGCGATCGCATCCTCGATATCCTTGGGGAGCGCGAAGACGGGACTGACAGGAATTTGCGCGATCTGGCCGAGGCGGCGGATGAGCTCGCTATCGGAGGGGGTGGAAATGGCGACGGTCATCACGCCATTGAGCACGTAGAGGCCGACGGCCTTTACCTTGCGCGCGACTTCGGCGGGAATCTTCTCGATCGCCTCATCGGTGATGACGGAGGCAAACGGGTCGACGTAGGCAACGTTCATCGAGTCGGCCCAAAAGCGGCATGCGTCTTCCTTGATCAGATACTTCTCGTCGATGATCGCCTGGACGAGTTGCGGGACGGGGCCGTAGCGATTGAGCAGGCCCTCGACCTCGTTGATGTATTCGAAACGCGGAAGATCGCGCAGGCGGTCGATGAAGTAGGAGCTGTTAGGGTTGTCCACGACGGGGCCCTTTCGCTTTGAAGAGCTTTCCGATTTCGGCCTGGTCGAGTTTCTCCATGGCAAACGTGCTCGCGGCGCGCTCGGCCTTCAATTCCTCGAGCATCTGCCGGAGGTCGTAGCGCACCTCCGCGATCTGGATCTTGGACGCGGCGGGAGTGGGTTCCGGGGTGGGGCTGGCGGGGGTGCTCATAGGCGATCAGCTCAGGTCGAAAGCAGAGTCGATGGTTTCCTGGAGGGCCTTGGCGATCTCATCGCGCGGCGTGTCTTTCCGGATGTAGTTGATCGCGCCGAGCTCGGCGGCCTGCTCGATGGTCTCGCGATTAGCGAGCGAGGTGAGCATGATGACGACGCAATTGGGATCGATCTCCTTGAGCTTTTTCAAGGCCTCGAGCCCATCCATCTTGGGCATGTTGACATCGAGGAGCACGAGGTCGGGGTTTTCGCGCTGGTAGGTGGCGATGGCTTCCTCGCCATTGCTGGCTTCGACGATAATAGGCGCGCCGAGGCCTTTTAGGATGAGGGAAATGTATTTGCGGATGTGAGCCTCGTCATCGACGAGCATGATCATGCCAGTAAAGTTCATAGGGGGATGGGAAGGGTTACTCGAAACTCGCACCCGTGACCGGGGAGGTTTTCGGCGACGATGGTGCCATGGTGCGCCTCGACGATCTTGCGACAGATCGCGAGACCTAGGCCGGTGCTTTTTTCGCCCCCCGTGGGTTTGACGGAGAGGCGGCTGAAATCCTTGAAGAGCTTGTCGCGCTCGCCCTCGGGTATGCCCGGGCCTTGATCGCGAACTGCGAACTGACAACTCCCCGTGCCGGCCTGGATCTCAATCAGCGCGGTGACGATGGAGCCTGGCGGGGAATATTTGGCGGCGTTGCTCAGGAGATTGTCGACGACCTGCTTCATCTTGGGCGCATCGATGGAGAGGATGACGGGCGTGGCCGGCGGCTCGAAGACGACGCGGGTGTTTTTCTTTGCGGCCTCCATATTAAGGTGAGCCGCGGATTTTGCGATGAGATCGGAGAGATTGTGGGGCTCGCGGTTGAGCTTGAGCTCGCCGGACTCGATGGTCGCGACGTCGAGCAGCTCATTCACCATGTCCAACATGGACTGGCTGGCGCTGTGGATGGTCTCCACGAGCTCGAGTTGGTCGGTGGTCAGCGGGCCGACAGCGCCCTCGCGGAGGAATTCGGAGAGGCCCCGGATCGAGGCGAGGGGATTGCGCAGATCGTGCGCCGCCATGCCGAGGAAACGGTTCTTGGCGGAGTTGGCGCGGCTGAGCTGGTCGACCAAAAGGTGCTGCTGCTCGCGGAGGAGCTGATTGTGGAGGTGGGAGCGGATACGGGCGATGACCTCCTTGGGCTTGAAAGGCTTCGGGAGATAGTCGGAGCCGCCCGCCTCGAGGCCTTCCACGACATCGTCGGACTGGCTCTTGGCGGTGATGAAGATCACCGGAGCGGCTTTGTCGCCGTATTGCTTCTTGAGCCGGCGGCAGGCCTCGAAGCCATCGATGCCGGGCAGCATGACGTCCAAGAGGACCAGATGCGGCTCGAACTCCGCATAGACGTCGAGAGCCTTCTCGCCGGTGTCGGCCTCGGCCACGACATAGTTTTCCCCCTTCAGAATACCCCCTAAGATGCGGATATTCAGGCGGTCATCATCGACCACTAATATCTTTCGCCCGGAGAGCGCAGGGGGCGCGGAAGTCTGAGTCGGCAGCATCGGACGCGATGTTGGTTAAGGGGTTGAACAAGCGCAATTGGAAGTTGATCCCAGTTGCAATGGGTTGTTCGCCTAGGAAGACGGTTTGAACGGAATGTGGTTAGCTAAGAGGGATTGCGGGATGAATACAACGCATCACAAAATCCGCATGCGTTGATATTTGAGCTTGCCCCATTGATTATGGGGCTGGTTTCGTGTGACCTCCACATCCCATGGCAAATTCATTCGTTTTCTCCTCCGAGTCGGTCGGCGAAGGTCACCCCGATAAAGTCGCCGACTTGATCTCCGACAGCGTGCTCGATGCCTGCCTCGCGGTCGACAAGTACAGCCGCGTCGCCTGCGAGACGATGGTGAAGTCGAACATGGTGATCCTCGCCGGCGAGATCACCGTGCCGAAGATCGGCCAGAAGCCGATCGATGCGGTGATGAACGTGGGCCAGATCGTGCGCGACGCGATCCGCGACATCGGCTACACGAACGACGACGACGTCTTCCACGCCGACAAGGTTTTCCTCAATAACTACCTCACCACGCAGTCGCCCGACATCTCGCAGGGCGTCGATGCGAAGAAGGTCAAGGGCAAGAAGACCGCCGAGCAGGGCGCGGGCGACCAGGGTATCATGTTCGGCTACGCCTGCACGGAGACGCCGGAGCTGATGCCGACGCCAATCATGTTCGCTCACCGCCTCGGCCGCGAGCTGACCAAGATCCGCAAGTCGGGCAAGGTCGCCTGGCTCCGCCCCGATGCGAAGTCGCAGGTCTCGGTCCGCTATGAGAACGATCAGCCCGTCGAGGTCACCAATGTCGTTATCTCGACGCAGCACGCCGCGGACGCGGAGCATGCCACGATCGAAAAATTCCTGATCGAGAACGTCATCAAGAAGGTCATTCCGGCCAAGCTGCTGACGAAGAACACCGAGTACCTCATCAACCCCACCGGCCGTTTCGTCGTCGGCGGGCCGCAGGGCGACTCCGGCCTCACGGGCCGTAAGATTATTGTGGATACGTACGGTGGCTGGGGCCGCCACGGCGGCGGCGCCTTCTCGGGCAAGGATCCCTCCAAGGTCGACCGCTCGGCCGCGTACATGGGCCGCTGGGTGGCGAAGAACATCGTCGCCGCCGGTCTCGCGACGCACGCCGAGATCCAGTTCGCCTACGCCATCGGCCACCCGCAGCCCGTCTCGGTGCGCGTGGAGACCTTTGGCACCGCTAAGCTCGGCGTCTCGGATGAGAAGATTACCGAGGCTGTGCAGGAAGTCTTTAGCTTCAAGCCAGCGGACATCGTTTCGCAGCTCAACCTGCTGCGCCCGATTTACCGCCAGACGACGAACTACGGCCACTTCGGCAAGGACGGCATGCCGTGGGAAACCACCAACAAGGCTGCCGCGCTCAAGAAGATCGTCGGGTGAGCTAGGGAAACTTTTAAACCAACGACAGACATGGCCACCAATACCACGGGCGCTGCCGCCCAGCAGGATTATCACGTAAAAGACATCTCGCTCGCCGAGTGGGGTCGCAAAGAGATCGGGATCGCCCAGCACGAGATGCCGGGCCTCATGTCTGTTCGCAAGAAGTTCGGTCCGCAGAAGCCCCTCGCGGGCGTGCGCATCACCGGCTCGCTGCACATGACGATCCAGACGGCGGTGCTGATCGAGACGCTCAATGAACTCGGCGCCGATGTGCGCTGGTGCTCCTGTAACATCTTCTCGACGCAAGACCACGCCGCCGCCGCGATCGCCAAGGCCGGCACGCCCGTCTTCGCCTGGAAGGGCGAGACGCTCGAGGAGTACTGGGATCTCACGATGAAGGCCATCGGCTTCCCCGGTAACAAGGGCCCGCAGCTCGTCGTCGACGACGGCGGCGACGTGACGCTCCTCATCCACAAGGGCTGCGAGCTCGAAGAGGGCAGCGACTGGGTGAACACCGCCTCCGGCTCCCACGAGGAGCAGGTGATCAAGAATCTGCTCAAGAAGGTCTACAAGGAAGACCCCTTGAAGTGGACGACGATCGCGAAGCAGTGGCGCGGCGTCTCGGAAGAGACGACCACCGGCGTGCACCGCCTCTACCAGATGCTCGAGAAGGGCAAGCTGCGCGTGCCCGCGATCAACGTGAACGATTCCGTCACGAAGTCGAAGTTCGACAATCTCTACGGCTGCCGCGAGTCCCTCGCCGACGGCCTGAAGCGCGCCACCGATGTCATGATCGCCGGCAAGGTCGCCTGCGTGTGCGGCTATGGCGACGTGGGCAAGGGCTCGGCGTTTTCGCTCAAGGGCTTCGGCGCTCGTGTCGTTGTCACCGAGATCGATCCCATCAACGCCCTCCAGGCCGCGATGGAAGGCTTCGAGGTCAACACGATCGAGTCCACCCTCGGCACGGCCGACATCTACGTCACCACGACCGGCAACAAGGACATCATCACGCTCGAGCATATGCGCGCGATGAAGGACCAGGCGATCGTCTGCAACATCGGCCACTTCGACAACGAGATC
>JAZKEV010000024.1:0-8633 GCA_040386765.1 Verrucomicrobiota bacterium
TCCAGTGGGGCGAGCCGCGGACGGTGATCGCATCGGTGGGGCTGCGATTCTGAGCGGACTCAGCAGGTGGAACACTGTCTTTGAACAGGAAGGCCGGGAAGATCGGGAAGCAGGATGCTGGGCATCCCGAGGCGGTTTCCTAGGCCGAATTTCCAGAGGTTCCGGGGAGAGAGACATGGCGGCTGAGGACGCCGGTCGCCGCCCTCCTATTTCACTCGTTTGGCGGGGACCTCGTTGCCGTTTTGGAAGAGCACGAGGCTCACCTCGCCGCGCTCGTCCCTTTTGAACTCGATCACCGCGGGCGTCTCGTTGACGCGGAAGCGGGTCTCGGATTCTGCCACCAGGGTAGTAATGCGCTGGCCGGTGGCCTGGGCGGTGAGTCCCTCGCCCTCGCGGCGAACGCTCAGCACGAAGTTAGGCTGATGTCGCCGAGGCTGGTGGCGACGGTGTTCACCCCGGTCTCCTCGTCGACGCGCGACGCGAGGCGTTCGAGCCCGAGGCGGGGTTTGACGCGGACCTGGAGCGGTCCGTCCTTGCCGGCGTTGAGCTCGTACTGGGTGTCGTTGGCGGTGACACGAAATGCGGTGGCGGAGACGGCGTCGAGCGGGGTGGAACGGCCGCGGGGTTCTTTGAGCACGAGGCGCTCGCCGTCGACGGCGAGCTCGAACTTTTGGGTCGGCGACGCGCGGAACACGCCGGCATAGGAGCGCAGTGTTTCCGGGGGAATGTTCACGGCCGCGGCCGGAGGGTCGGCGAGAAACAGCTTTGCGATGCGCACGGCGACGCTGCCGGGTGCGGTGCGAGGATTGTCGGCGTTGCAAAGCACGGCGACGAACAGTCCCGCCGCCGGGACGCGCAGGGCATACGTCGCGAACCCCTGGATACCACCGCCGTGTTCGGCGGAGGGATGTCCTCCGATCGAGCCCAAGGTCCAGCCGTAGCCGTAACCGGCGGCCCGCCCGTCGACGAGCCGACCCGAGGTGAACGCTTCGTCCACGCGTTTCGCGTTGAGGATTTTTCCAGCGGAGAGCGCCTGGTCCCATTTCCACAGATCGTCCACGCTCGAGAGGAGGGCACCGGCGCCGTGGGGCTGGGTCATGCTGACGAACGGAGAGTGGCTGAACCCGGTGCGGGCAAACGAATAGCCCGGAATCCGGTGGGGAATGATGCGGGAGGTATCGTCGTAGGAACTGCTGGTCATTCCGGCCGGCTTGAACAGCTGGTCGGAGACGTAGTCGGCGTAGGTCTGGCCACTCGCTTTTTCGACGACGGCGCCGAGCAGCCGATAACCGGTGTTGCTGTAGCGCCAGTCGGTGCCGGGGGAAAAGTGCAGGGGCTTGTCTTTGATGAACTCGAGTTCATCGGCGAGGGTCATGTCCTTTCGCGGCTGCGCCCGCCAGGCGGCTTGATCCGTGAAGCTCGGGATGCCCGAGGTGTGGGTGAGCAGTTGGGCGATGGTGATGCGCTGGCCGCCGGTCTGCACCTCGGGGACGTACTTGGTGATGTCGTCGTCGAGGGCGACCTTGCCCGCTTCCACGAGCTGGAGAATCGCGATTGCGGTGAACTGCTTGGTGATGGAGCCGATCCGGAAGATATGCTCCGGCTTCATGGCGACGCCGAGTTCGGCGTTGGCCAGGCCGTAACCCTTGCGGAAGACGACCTCGCCGCGGTGCACGACGATGACCGCGGCGCCCGGGGCGTCGGCGGCGTAGGAACGCGTCAGCAGCTCATCGATCTGAGCCGCAATCGGATGGACGGAGTCCTGGGCGGGAAGGCTGCGGGCGGCAAAGAGCGCGAGCAGCGAGCAAGTCATCAGACAGGCACGCAGGTTCATGGGGAAAGTGGGGCGTGACAGACTTCACCGGCAGTGGGGCGAACCCGCCAGGGAATCCAGGCGAGCCCGGACCCGGCAGTTCGCAGTTCAGGGAAGGAGGTACGGTGATCCTCGCGCGAGAGGCAGGTACTACGCCTTTGGATACTCGTAACCCTTGCGATACTCCCGGCGCAGGAGCTTGTTGGCGGCTTCGTCGCCGATGATGCGTTCCTTTTCGCCATCCCAGTCGAGGCTGCGGCCGTGCTTCAACGACAACATCCCGAGGAGCGCCATGTTGGTGGAAAGGTGCACGTCGCCGATGTCGCTGACGGGTTTCTTTCCGGTGCTGATGGCGTCGAGGAAGTCCGCCCACAGCTCCTTGATGTTTTGCGAATCCGGCTGGTTGAGCTTTGGCGCCTCGGTGACGTCGGGCTCGTTGGCGTTGGCGGGATAGAACGTCCAGCCCTTCTGCCAACCCATGTGGAACGTGCCCTTGGTGCCGTAGAAGTAGCAGCCGACGTTTTCGCCCTTGTCGGTGTTGTTGCCGGCGAAGCGGCGGTGCTCCCACTGCACGTCGAACTTGTCGAAGCTGAAGGTGGCGAGCTGGTGATCGGGGGCGTCGGTGGTCTGCTCGTTGGGCGTATTCACGACGGGGCCGGCGATGGGGCGGCCGCCCGCGGAGTAGATGCGCTTGGGATATTTCTCGCCGGTGACCCAGAGGATCTGGTCGAGCCAGTGGATGCGCCAATCGCCGAGCGTGCCATTGGCGTAGTCGAGATAGTTGCGGAAGCCGCGCGGGTGGATGCCGCCGCGGCTGGCGCCGGTGGTCTCTCGGGGGTCGCCGCCATTGAAGGGGCGGAGCGGCGCGGGGCCGCACCACAGATCCCAATCGAGCTCCTTCGGCACGGCGACGGTGGGGCGGGCTTTCTCCGGGCCGCCGGCGTAATGCACGAAACAGCGGACCATGCCGATATCGCCGGCCTTGCCGCTGCGGAGGAAGTCGCGGCCACTGACATTGTGCGGAGAGATGCGGCGGTGCGTGCCGACCTGCACGACGCGGCCGGTGGCGCGCGCGGCATTCACCATGGCGCGGCCCTCCATCACGGTGTGGCCGATGGGCTTCTCGACGTAGACGTGCGCGCCGGCCTTGACGGCGGCGATCATCGGGAGCGCGTGCCAGTGGTCGGGCGTGCCGACGATGACGATCTCGGGCTTGGCCGAGGCGAGCATCTCGCGGTAATCCTTGAAGAGCTTGGGCGTATCCGAAGTGCCACTACGGACATTGGCCAGCGTGACCTCGAAGGCGCGGGCATCGACATCGCAGAGCGCGACGATCTCGCAGGAGCCGCTGGCCATGGCCTCGCGCAGGATGTTGTTACCCCACCAGCCGCAGCCGATGAGGGCGGTGCGGAGCTTGCGGCCACCGGATTTTTCCTGGGCGCGAATCGAGAAGGGGAGGGCGGCGAGGGCGGACGCGGCGGCGGTGGTCTGGAGAAAGTGGCGGCGATTCATGAAGGGAAGATGAGAAGGAGGGGAACGCTAATCTGCGCTAATTTTTCAAAGGTTGGGGGCGAATCGGGGCGGTGCGTGCTTCGCCTGATCGGCGAAGCGCGGAGGGTTTTTAGATTAGCGAAGATTAGCGGAGATAGCGGTTTCTCAGGCTCGGACGCCGAGTCCGATTTCGTTGCGGAGGTAGGCGATGGATTTTTCGATTTCGGATTTCTGGTAGGCCTGCTGGGCGGCGGTGCGCTCCTTGGGGTCGGTAGGATTCTTGAAAGCGGGGATGGGCTTGCCGCGGGCGGCGAGGGCTTCGAACTTCGCGAGCTTCTCGGGGCGCTTGTCGTAGTACTGCCAGAACTCGGGCTTCTTGTAGGCGAAGGTGCGCGGGCCGCCGGAGATCGTCTCGATCATGATCGGCACTTTGGGACAGAGCTGGAGCCAGCGGGCGGTCCATTTTTTCCAATCGGTAAGACCCTCGCCGGCGGCGGTCCACTGGATGGTCGCGCCTTCGGGTGCGTCCCACACCATGGCATCGCGGAGGCTGGAGCAGATCGTGATGGGGCCGAGCGTCTCGAGGACATCCATCGGATCTTCGAGGGTCCAGACGGCGTTGCCGGAGTCGATGTTGGCGCCGACGAAATCGGTGCCGGCCTGCTCGATGAGCTGGCGCGTTTCCCACGAGTGCAGATCGCCGCCGTGGTTTTCGATGGCGATCTTGATGCCGGCGCGCTCGGCGTCGCCTTTGCAGGCTTTGAGGACCTTCACGGTGTCGGCGATGCGGGCTTGAATGCCGCCCTCGGTCTTGCGGTCTTCCATGTTGCCGAGGACGACGCGGGCGACGGGCGAGCCGAGAGCTTTGGCGACGCGGATGGTAAGGCGGAGGTGTTCCTCGGCGGTGCCCCAGTCTTTCTTAAATGTTTTCGAGGTCGGGCAGATGCTCCAGCTGCCGAGGTAGAGCTCGAGGCCGGCGGCCTCGGCCTTGCGGCGGATATCGCGGAGCGCGGCGTCTTCAAGGCTCTCGAAGGCCATCAGATCGGAGATGAAGAGCGTGTCGCACTTCAGAGAGGCGGCGTAGTCGATCAGCGCAGGGGCCTTCCACTGCATCGCGCGGACGGCGAAATTATCGAGGCCGACTTTGATCTTGGGCGTGGCGATGGAGCTGGCGGCGAGCAGCGGGCGGCTGGCGAGTGCGGCTGCGGAGGCGGTGGCGAGGCCGGTGAGGAAAGAGCGACGATGCATGGGTGCGCAGCGCCAATGCAAAACGGCTCGTGGCTCCGTGTCGATGCTGAGAAGACGACAGCAAACAGCCCGACGCCCACCCCGTCGGCGGGGTGGAGGTCGGGAATGATTACCGCTACGGATTCAGGGCAACCCTTAGCCGGGCAGGCGGAGCTGCGCGGGAGCCTCGTCGAGCTCCACGCCGGCATGGATGAGGTCCGCGCGGAGGGCGGCGACGAATTCCGAGAGCTGATCGATGTGAAACATCAGCTCGTGGTCGGGATGCCCGGTGGCGTAGCCGAGGACATCGGCGAACACGACGAGATCCTCGTCGGTGAAGTGCTCTTCGATGCGCGATTGCTGCACATCGTGCGCGGTGAGCGTGACGAGGTAGCGCTCCTCGTCGGGATCGATGGGCTTGAGCGTGACGCGGCCTTGGAGGCGCGCACGATCGACGCGGGCGGCAAAGTCGCGCATCGCCTGGTAGGCGAAGGCGAGATTGGCGAGGCGGGCTTCGCGAAGAAGCTCGGTGCGCCGCGAGAGGAGGTGGGAGAGATTATTCGAGTTCATCGGTGGACCTGCTGCGGGTTGAGGTTGAACGACGCTTCGACTCTGACTCCAAAAAGAACAGGGCGGGCGCGCGGCGCGGCTAACGCTGGCTCTTGCTCTGATCCAATCACTATCGGCTCGGCGCACTCCGGACTGAAACTGCACCTTCACCTGTCACGCTGTCGGGACTCAAATCACGATCACTAACCGTGCATCTGAAACGCTGACTAGAACGGACGACTGAAACTGTTGCTATGAAGAAAGCAGGAGCAAGGCCAATGTTCCGATTTAGCGGTGGATATTTCGTGCTCGCTGCGGAAAACCGCGCTAAGGAACAGCTGCTCCGTACGTTGTCAGGTAGCCGTAGCCCCGTGAAGACCGGCATTGTTTTCCATGACCCTTGGTGGCTCCTCGTGCTGCTGGCTGTGCCGGCGGCGGTGTGGCTGCGGCATTGGCGCGGCTTTACGGTGTGGCTGGTGCCGTTTGCGGCGGCGTGGCATCGTGAGTCTGCCAAGGACTCGAAGCCGTGGCCGGTGTGGGCGGCAGTGGGCGGATTGGTGCTGCTGACCTTTGCGCTGGCGCGACCGCAGCGGAAAGAAGAACTGCGCGAGGTGCGGCAGGCGGGCTACGATATCATGCTGGTGGTGGACCTCTCGCCCTCGATGCATGCGGAGGACTACAAAAAGGGCACCACGCCGATCAATCGTCTGCAGGCTCTGCGCCCGCTGTTGAACGCATTTATCGAGCGCCGGCCCAATGACCGGATCGGCATGGTGGTCTTCTCGGGGCGGGCGTATACGCTGGCGCCGCTGACATTTGATCGTGCATGGCTGGCACGGCAGATCGACCGGCTGAAAATCGGGATGCTCGAGGATGGCACCGCGATCGGCGATGCGCTGGCGGTGGCGCTGCTGCGGATCGAGCAAGGCGCGAAGAGCCGGGGTGGGCAGCGCGACGGGGCGTTTGTGGTGCTGATGACGGACGGTGCGAGCAATGCCGGGCTGTTGACACCGATGGAATCGACGGAGCTGGCCAAGGAGCGGGGCGTGCCCGTCTACACGATGGCGATCGGCACCACCGGCCTCGTGAACATGCCGTACTTCTCTCCGACAGGAGAGAAAACGTATCAGAGGGAGCTCTCGGACACCGATGAGCTGACGCTGCTGTGGATCGCGACGCGCACGGGCGGGAAGTTTTTCCGGGCGGTGAAGCAGGGCACGATCGAAGGGGCGTTCCAAGGGATCGCGCAGGCGCAGAAGATCGAGTTTCGCTCAAGCCGGATGATCATCACCGCGGAATTGTTTCCGTGGTTTGCAGTGCCGGGCGCGGTGCTGATGGTGACGGCGGCAGGGCTGGCATGGTGGCCGCGGCGGAGCGGAGTTCGGGGGCTGGAGATGGCGTAGGGTCGCCGCTCAACTCACATTGGGCTGATCGAGCCGAGTGAGGAACTCGGCTTGGGCGGGGTTGATTTTCTCGGCGGCGCTTGTGAGGGAGAACCAAGTGGCGCGATCCACTTCGGGGAACTCGGTCCAGCGGCCGGTGCGCGGGGGCCACTCGAGCTTGAAGGTGTTGCTGACGATCTTTGCCGGATCGAGGTCCGCTGCGATGGCGAAGGCGTGGATCACTTTGCCGCCCGCCTGGCGCACGGTGCCGAGCGCGGCAAAGGGACCCTCGAGTGTGAAGCCTGTCTCCTCGGTGAACTCGCGGCGCGCGGTGGCGAGCGGGTCTTCGCCGGGTGCGATCTCGCCCTTGGGGATCGTCCACGCGCCGGCGTCTTTTTTGGCGAAGAAGGGGCCGCCTGGATGGACGAGGAAAACTTCGAGGCCGGTGTCGCGGTGGCGGAAGGCGAGGAGGCCGGCGGATTGTTTCGGCATGGGTAGGGAGGTTACGGGGGTGTGACCGGGAGTCCACCCGCTGGCGTGCGATGGGAAATGTTGCTAGGATCGCGTGAGAATGAAAACCCTTCTGCTGGCGACCGTGGCAACCATGGTGAGCGCGACGATGATGACGGGAACGAGCTGGGCCGCGACGATTGGCGAAGGGCGGTATCATCTCGGTGTCGCGGGCCAGCCGGAGTGGCAGGAGTTCGCGGACTCCACCCCACACGGACCGCAGCTGGAGCTGAAGTTCAACGCCACGGCGACTGCGGGCGAGGCCACGCTCTTCATCCGGCAGAGCAATGTGAAGATCGGCTGGAACGTCGCGATCAACGGCCAGCGGATCGGCACGCTAGAAACGCTCACGCAGCCGCTGGTGCGGGCGCTGCCGGTGCGCGCGGGATTGCTGCGCGACGGTGAGAATACGCTAACCATTGCCCGCGGCGCCTCACGACTGGCGGACGATATTGTAGTGAGCGAGATTACGCTCGAACTGCGCCCGCGTGCGGAAGTGCTCGGGGCGGCGACGCTGGCGATAGCGGTGACGGACGCCGAAGGCGGTAGCGCGCTGCCGTGCCGGCTCACGCTGGTGGACGAGCGCGAGGCGTTGATGCCGGTTCAACCCGCCGAGGGGCAGCAGCTCGCGGTGCGGACCGGAGTGATATATACCGGCGATGGGCGCGCGGAGCTCGGCGTGGCGCCGGGAACGTATCTCTTATATGCAGGGCGCGGTTTCGAATACAGCGTGGCCACGCAGCGCGTGACGGTGGCGGCGGGCGAGACGAAGGCGGTGGCCCTCTCGATCCGGCGCGAGGTGCCGACGCCCGGACTCGTGGCGTGCGATACGCACATCCACACGCTCACCTATAGCAAGCACGGCGACGCGACGGTGGATGAGCGGCTGCTGACTATCGCGGGTGAGGGCATCGAGCTGGCCGTGGCGACCGATCACAATCATCACGCCGACTACACGGAAGCGGTGGAGCGGATGGGCATGAACGGGCATTTCCGTTCGGTGATCGGCAACGAAATCAGCACGAAGGCCGGACACTTTAACGCATTTCCCATGCGCGCCGATAGTCCGCTGCCGGACGCGCAACTCACGGACTGGATGGCGCTGCTACACAATATCCGCAGCGTGACGGGTGCGAAGGTGGTGACGCTCAATCATCCGCGGGATGTGCATCAGAACTTCACGCCGTTTGCGGCCGAGAATTTCGACCCCGTGACGGGCGAGCTGCGGGCGGCGCCGAAATTCGATGTCGACGCGATCGAGGTCGTGACCTCGGCGGCGATGCAGTCGGATATCATGCTGCTTTACCGGGACTGGTTCGCGTTGTTGAACTATGGATACCGCGTGGCGGCGATCGGCGCGAGCGACACGCATCAGGTGAGTGAATTCATCCTCGGGCAGTCGCGGACGTATGCCGCGGTCGTGCACGACAACGAGCCCGGCTCGCTCGATGTGGACGAAGTCTGCGCGAGCTATCGGGCGGGGCGGTTGCTGGTGAGCATGGGGCTGCTCACGCAGATGGCGGTAAATGGAAAGGTGGGCGTGGGCGAGGTGGCGACCGGCCTCGGTGACGAGGTGAATGTGGAAGTGACCGTGCACGGCCCCTCGTGGGTGACGGCGGATCGCGTGGAGCTCTTTGCCAATGGAATCAAGGTGCGCGAGC
>JAZKEV010000025.1:0-2913 GCA_040386765.1 Verrucomicrobiota bacterium
CGCAGTCGCAATCGCACCTCAGAAATATCTCAAGCCGCTGCTGGGTGGGCGCGGGCGAATCGATCGCGATTGCGGGCATGCAACTGCCGACGAACCGGCGGTTGTTGATTCGCGCGATCGGTCCATCGCTCGCGCAATTTGGAGTGAACGGCGTGCTCACAGACCCGAAACTTGAGATCGTACGCCCGGCGATCACCACGGTCCTACGCGGCGGGCCGGTCACCTTGTCGGCTCAGCTTTTGACGGCGAATGACGACTGGCATGCGCAGACTATTGACCGGGTGCCGACGGAAGTATCCTGGGTCGGCTCGGCTGACGAAATCCGCGGAGCGACCGGCAGGGCAGGGGCCTTTCCCCTCGCCGAGGGCACCAAGGATGCCGCGATGCTCGTCGTGGTCGGCTACAGTCCGTTGACCGTGCAGGTTAGCGGAGTCAGCGGCAGCACCGGTGTCGCGTTGGTCGAGGTGTACGACGTCGAGGGGAGCCACTAAAATTAAACAAAAGGCTCGTATTCAAATTACGAATACGAGCCTCAAATTGCCAGCGGCGCACGCCCGTCATCCATTGATGAAGAGCTTCGCCGTCTCAGATCTGATTATCGTTGGCCCAGACCACGAGCCAGCCGCTCTTGTCGTCGACGTAGACCATCGTGGATGCGTTGCCTGGTACTTCGACAGAGTCGGCGCGTGCGACGTGGGTCGTCACGCTCGGCGAAGGGGATGGCACCGACGGCGTCGAGCCGGTGGAGGCCACGTACAACGCGCCCGCGATGGCGGCGGCTGCGCCGACAGGGACCGCGAGCCACGGGATGAAATTCCGCCGCCGCGGCGCGAGCTTGACCGTCGTGCCGGCCTCAACGCCACCGCGAATGATGCGGCGGACCGCATGCCACTCGCGCTCGACATCCGGAACAGGCGTGCGAGCCGCCGTGTCGCGCCAGGTCGTGAGGGCTGCCGTGAGGTCGTCGCTGATCCGCCGGCACGCCGCGCACTGGGCGACATGCGCGTCGAGGGCGGCGCGTGGAGTGGTCTCCGGCGCGCCGTCTCGGTCGGCGAAAAGGCGATCTTGGGCCTCGTTGCAGTTCATGGTCTGGACGACGGGAGTCGGTTAATCGGGAGTCGGTTAATTGCGCTATCGCTTAGCGGCGCCAGCCGCCGCGGTTGTCGTTATCGAAACCGTAGCCACGGCCGTCGTTGCGGCGATCGTGGTCGTGACGATCATGGTCGAAGCGGTCGTTGCGGCCATCGACCCACACGCGGTTGGTAGTGTAGGTGTAGTAGCCGGGCTCACACACGCGCTCGGAGCGGCCCCAGCGGTTGTGGCGGACGACCCAGCGCTCGGGCACCCACGTCTTGACCGTCACATCCTTCCAGTAACCACGGGAGGGAGCGACGACCACCGGGGGAGCATACACGACCGTAGGAGGCCGGGCGACGACCACGGGCGGAGCGGGGCGGTATGAAGGACCACCGATGTTGACCCCGATGCGGACATCGGTGCCAGCGTGGGCAGTGTTGGCCGCCAGCGCGGCGGCTGCTGTTGCAATAAGTGCGATGGCGATGCGTTTCATGATGTTTTTCCTTGGTTAAGGATTGCTCATGAGACGTGGGTCGAATCGGGTTTATTCAAAATTCGTAACTAGCGGGCAATCAGCAGGACAACCGGGGCCTCGCCCTCGCCGCCCCGACCGAGGATCGCGGGGATGCCGGGCTGGAGGGTGAGCTGGGTATTCATCAGCTCGCGGCCACCCTGGGTCCACTCCACGCGGACCTTGAGGCCATTGCCGGCGCGCTCGCCGCCGGAGAGTTGGAGACGGTGGCCGCCGGGGAGGCCGATGGTGGCATTGCCCGCGACGTTGGCGGAGCCCTGACCGACGAGCTTGAAGGTATCGAAGCGCAGGGAGCGCTTCAGATTGGCTTCGTATTCGGCGAGGCGCGGATCGGAGCCGCCCTTGCCGTTCGACGCGGTGATGAGCAGGGCCTGCACGGCGACGCCCTCGGCGGCGCGGACGGCGGGCGAGAGGACGGCGAGGCCGAGGAACAGGGCAAACGTGAGGTGGATTAGTCTTCGCATGGCAGGTCTCCTAATTTTTGCGCCAACAGGCGGCGGGCGTGAAAGAGTCGCGACATCACCGTGCCGCGGGCAATCCCGAGGTTGGCGGCGATCTCGTCGTAAGAAAGGCCCTGAACTTCGCGTAGCGCGAGCACGGCGCGATGTTTGGGCGGAAGCGCGGCAATCGCACGTTCAAAGCGCGCGTTTTTCTCGACGTGTTCGAGATCCTGCCGCGGATCGTTGGGGTCGACGGCCTCGGCGGCGCCGATCTGACGCTGGCCGGACTCGTTCTCGGTCTCGTCGCTCGAAAGAAACGGGATGAAGCGGTTGAACCACCGCTTGCGCGAGCGGATGTGATCGATGGCGCGCCGCGTGGCGATCGGGTGAATCCACGTGGAAAATTTCGCTTCGCCGCGGAAATTCGGCAGGTTCTTCCACACCGTCAGCCAGATCTCCTGGCAGACGTCGCGGGCGCTGTGTTCGTCGCGCAGCATGGAGTTCACGAGGCGGAAAACGGGTTCGTAGTGGTGGCGCATGAGCGTGCCAAACGCCTCCTCGCCGCCCGTTTGGGCACGCCGCACGAGCTCGCGCTCAGCTTCTGGGGAAAGTGTGTCGGCGTCGTCGGCCACAGGTCGGCACGGACACGGTGAGGAGGAAAGTGGTTCACGGCAATGGGTATGACGCAGGGAGTTGCAGGGGTATTCAGCTCGAAGAAAGACGAATGTACTTGGTGGGAGGGAGGTGGAGCAGGTAGCCCGCGCGGTTTTTCCCCAGCCAACCCCAGCCAACCCCAGATTATCCCGGAAATAGAGGAGGATTTGCCCGGATCGCCCGCGAATCACGCGAATGAACGCGAATAAG
>JAZKEV010000025.1:2923-9112 GCA_040386765.1 Verrucomicrobiota bacterium
CCCCGGGCCCTGCCTCGCCACCGACAAATCCAAATCCCCACCATACCTTTCGTCGCTCCTCGTGTCATCCCCTCCATTCCGCCCATACCGTCCATTCCGTTAAAATTTCCGATTGGGCCGCTTAGGCCTGCGCTGCGCGGCGATTTCGGCCCAATTCCCACCGCCGCCCGAAGCCCCACGTTACGAAGTGATGGCTAACCTTTATCCGTTTGCGGCTTGGCGGACTGGGAAATCGTAGTTTGCTGGCGGTGACTATGTTTACGGGGATCGTCGAAGAAACGGGACAAGTGCTTGCCTTCGAGCCACGGGCGGAGGCCTGGAGCCTCACCATCGCTGCGCGCGTGGCGCTCGAAGACCTTGCCGCGGGCGACAGCATCGCGGTCAACGGCTGCTGCCTCACCGCCACGCAGTCGGACGCGACCACGCTCCGCTTCGACGTGCTGGAGGAGACGCGGCGGCTCACCAATTTCACGGCCCTCAAGCCCGGCGCGAAAGTAAACCTCGAGCGCAGCCTGCGCTTCGGCGGCAAGGTCGGCGGACACTTTGTGACCGGCCACATCGACGCGCAGGGCGAGATCGAGGCCTTTGAGGCGCGAGGGAAGGATTTCTACCTGCGCGTGCGCGTGCCGGACAATGCCACGCGCTACATCGTGCACAAAGGCAGCATCGCGGTGGACGGCATCTCGCTTACCATCGCGGAGGTCACCGATACCTCGTTCGCTGTCTGGATTATACCCCATACGCGCTCGGTTACGAACCTGCTAGAAAAGCAGGTGGGTGACCGGGTTAACTTGGAATTCGACTTGCTGGGAAAGCACGTCGAAAAGCTGCTCGCCACTCGCACTCTATAAATAAAAACGTCATGCGTTCGGCTCTTCTCGCTCTCACCGATGAGTTGCGCCGCCTGAAGACGGCGGGCGTGAAAACCGTGGCCGTTTCCGACAGCTCGGTCGCGGCGCTGCGGAAGGTGATGGCAACGATGGGCGGAGCGCCGACGCGCAAACCTGCGGCCGTAGTGGCTGGTTCCACATCCGCATCCCTGTCGATGTCCGCATCCGCTCGCGCCGAGGGGCCAGCACCCGCGTCGATATCTCATCCTCCCACGACTCCGCCCGCCGCACGCAGCTATGAGCCGCCGCCGCAGCCCGTCGCCAAGGCGCCCGAGCCAGCGGCCCCGAAGTTACCGCCGCCCCCCGTGTTTAAACTACCCGAGGGCGACAAGGACACGCGCTGGAAGGCGTTGCTCGACCTCGTGCTCAACGATCCCACCTGCAAGGCCAACGTGCGGCCCGGCAAGAAGGTCGTGCTCGGCGTGGGCTCGCTCGATGCGAAGATCATGTTTGTTGGGGAAGCTCCTGGTGGAGAAGAAGAAATCCAAGGGGAGCCTTTTGTCGGTCCCGCGGGTCAGCTACTGACCAAAATGATCCAAGCCATGGGACTAAAGCGAAGTGACGTATACATCGGAAACATCATGAACTGGCGCCCCCAGCTGCCGACCGTCGACGGACGGGAGCAGGTGGGCAACCGCCCCCCGACGCAGGAGGAGCTGGTCTACTGCCTGCCGTTTCTCCGCGCGCAGATCGAGATCGTGAATCCCGATCTGCTGGTGGCCCTCGGCTCCACTGCCGCGCAAGGGTTGCTGGGCCAGGGGTCCTTCAAAGCGCTCGGCGAAATCCGGGGCCTGTGGAAGGACTTCGCGGGCAAGCCGCTCATGGTGACGTATCACCCAAGTTACATTTTGCGGAATCAATCGAACCGCTCGAAACGCATGATCTGGGAAGACCTCTTGAAAGTGATGGAGCGGGCCGGCCTGGCTATCTCCGACAAGCAACGCGGCTTCTTCCTCGACAAATGAAACGCCTCTCTTGCCTGCTCGCGCTCGCGGGCTCTCTCACGTTCCTCGGAACGGCGGGTGATGTCGCTGCGGCGGAAACCAAATTCGACTTCGAGGTCCTGCGTGCTCGCGCCAAGACGCTCGCGGCCTCGCCTTACCAGCCGCCGAAAGGGCAGATGCCCGCCTGGCTGCGCGGGCTGAATTACGACCAGCTGCGGAGCATCGAGTTCATGGGCGGCGAGTCGCTGTGGTTTAAAGAGAAGCTGCCCTTTCAAGTGCAGTACCTTCACCCCGGCTTCCTCTTCGACCAGACGGTCCACCTCGCGGAAGTGAAGGGTGGCAAGGCGGAGCCGGTGCTCTTCAAGCGCGAGTACTTCCACTACAAAGGCGTCACGCCCGGAGAGATGCCTGAGACGATGGGCTTCGCCGGCTTCCGGATGATGTATCCCTTTGGCGGGCCCGGGACCGGGCACAACGAGATCGGCGCCTTTGCCGGCGCGAGTTACTTCCGGTTCCTCGGCAAGGAGAACCACTACGGCCTCTCGGCGCGCGGTCTCGCGATCGATACCGCGGAGCCCAAGCCGGAGGAGTTTCCGCGCTTCACGGAATTCTGGCTCGAGCGTCCCGCGGCCAATGCGAAGAGCTTCAACGTGTATGCGCTCCTCGAGAGCGACAGCGTGGCCGGCGCCTACCGCTTCACCATTTCCCCCGGCGTGGCGACGACGGTGCAGGTAAAGGCGGTGGTCTACGCCCGGAAAGACATCAAGACCTTCGGGATCGCGCCGCTCACGAGCATGTTCTGGCACGGCGAGAATTCCCACTCGCCCACGCGCGATTTCCGGCCCGAGGTCCACGATTCCGACGGCCTGCTCATCCACAATGGCTCGGGCGAGTGGCTCTGGCGGCCGCTGCAAAGCCCCAAGGGCGTGCGCACCGCGGCCTTTGGCGACGAGAATCCGCGGGCGTTTGGCCTGCTCCAGCGCGACCGCGATTTCGAAAGTTATCAGGATCTCGAGGCGTCGTATCACTCGCGCCCCAGCGCGTGGGTCGAGCCGATCGGCAAGTGGGGTCGCGGCGCGGTGCGGCTCGTGGAAATTCCGACGACCACGGAATTCGACGATAACATCGTGGCCTTCTGGGTGCCCGAGAAATTGCCGCCCGTAGGCGAGCCGATCGAGGCTGAGTACAAGCTCCACTGGTTCATGAACGAGATTGGGCCGCCCGCGGGCTTCGTGCGCGCGACGCGTCACGGCAAGACCGCTTATTACGAGCCCGGCATGGAGCGCTTTGTGGTGGATTTCGACGGCAAGGAGCTACAGGGCTTCAAGCCCGATGCAAAGGTCGAGCACGTCGTGAATGTCGGCGAAGGCGGCAAGTTGAACCATGCCTCCCTCCAGAAAAATCCCCTCAATGGCACGTGGCGCCTGGCCTTTACCGTGCGCCCCGATGGCAGCGGCAAGCCGATCGAGTTGCGGGCTCATCTCCGGCGGGGGGCGGATGCATTGACCGAGACGTGGTCCTACCTGTGGCAACCGTAAGCATGATGAATCTGACTCCGGGGGAATTCCGCCCGCGGACAGGCACGATGGAGCAGTGGAATGCCGCCTACGTGCGCGTGGAGGATTATCTGCGCGCGCACCGCATCCACAATCGCCTCCATCAAAGCCGGCTGATCCAGCAAGTGCTCGAGCGCGCGGCGCGGCGGCACGAGGACAATCCTGCACTGCTGCCCACCACGCTCGCGGCGGAGGAGATCGAGGCGACGATGGATCTCTGGTTCGCCGAGATGCTCGAGAATCGCGGCCAGCCGCACGAGCGCATCGCGGTCGAGGGCCGGCTGGCGCTGCTCCTGTGCGATGGTCCCGAGAAATGGCCGTACGCCTTTCTCGATGAGAAACAGATTCCCGGCGATTTCGCGCAGGCGATGCGTGCCCGCGTGATCGAGGCGGGGCCGGACATGTCGGTCTCGAGCATGGTGCCGCGCCCGATCGACCTCGGCGCGCTGCCCGAGGCCGCCGGCGAGACGATGGAGCGCATCGAGCGCTTCCCGCTCGTGCGCACCCTGCTGCTGTGGCTCCTTTTTGCGGGCGCCCTGGCGGTGATTTTCCACATGACCCGGTAACGGGTGACCATGCGCCTTTTCCTTACCGAAAGCATGGACCAGCGCCGGCTCAACCGGCGGCGGTTTCTCTTCTTCTCAGCGATCTTCGCCTTCACCGCGCTCGCGACGTGGTTCATGGCGGACTTGCTCTGGCGGAATACGCTGCTGCCCGTCGAGATCGCGCTGCTCGTGCTCTTTGTGATCCTCTTCGCGCACGTGGCGGCGGGCTTCTGCACCGCCCTCGTGGGCTTCTACGTGATCAACCGCGGCGGCGACAGCTCGAGCATCACGGCGACGCTGCCCTCGCTCGAAGACGCGCCGCTCGCCTCGACGGCCATCGTGATGCCGGTCTTCAACGAAGACGTGAGCCGCGTCTTCGAGGGGCTGCGCGTGGTGTATCGCTCGCTGCAGGAGACCAAGCGCATCGAGCACTTCGACTTTTTCGTCCTCAGCGACTCCAACCAGCCGACGCAGTGGATCCAGGAGGAGACGGCGTGGGTGGAGTTGTGCAAACAGGT
The DNA here is from genome assembly GCA_040386765.1 of Verrucomicrobiota bacterium. Taxonomy (GTDB): domain Bacteria; phylum Verrucomicrobiota; class Verrucomicrobiia; order Opitutales; family Opitutaceae; genus ER46. The sequence goes on from JAZKEV010000025.1 coordinate 7,377, forward strand.
CGGCGGCTTCGGCAAGATTTTCTATCGGAAGCGTCGCCAGTCGATCAACAAGAAGGCCGGCAACGTTGCGGATTTCCTCCGCCGCTGGGGCCGGCGCTACCGCTACATGATCGTGCTCGATGCCGACTCGATCATGTCGGGCAAGGCGCTCGTGCAACTCGTGGCGCTGATGGAAAAGAACCCGCAGGCGGGCATCATCCAGACGGCCCCGCGCATCGTGAATGGCGAGACGCTTTTCGCGCGCGTGCAGTCGTTTTCGAGCCGGCTTTACAGCCCGCTTTTTCTCGCGGGCCTCAACTACTGGCAGCAGCACGAGGGCAACTATTGGGGCCACAATGCGGTGATCCGCGTGCAGCCCTTCATCGAGCACTGCTCGCTGCCGGACCTGCCGGGCAGCGAACCCTTCGGCGGGCGCATCCTCTCGCACGATTTCGTCGAAGCGGCGCTCATGCGCAAAGCAGGCTGGAGCGTGTGGCTGGCGGGCGATATCGAAGGCACGTACGAAGAGGGCCCGCCGACGCTGATCGATTCGGCGAAACGCGACCGCCGCTGGTGCCAGGGTAACATGCAGCACGCGTGGCTGCTCTCGGCGCGGGGCTTTCGTCCGGCGAATCGCTACCACCTCCTGATGGGCGTGATGGGCTACATGTCGTCGCCGCTATGGCTGCTCTTCATGATGCTGTGCACCATCCATGTGTTTGCCCTGGTGACGACCCCGGGTGCGCTCGATGGCCTGCAATCGGTGAATCACACGGCGCTCTTCGGCTTCACCTTCAATGTGCCGCAGGCGCTGACGCTCTTCATCTTCACGATGGTGATGCTGTTTCTTCCGAAGGTCATCAGCGTGATGGTGACGCTCAGGCAGCCGGAGGAGGCGGCGAAATTTGGCGGCCCGCGCCGCCTCATCGCGAGTGCGCTGGCCGAGACGGTGCTCTCGACGCTGCAGGCGCCAATCAACATGGCGTTCAATTCCAAGTTCGTGCTTTTCACCCTGCTCGGCCAGGGTGTCTCGTGGGTCACGCAGCGCCGCGGCACCGAGGGCGATGGCACCGACTGGCGCGAGGCGATCATTACGCACGGCGGCCAGACGCTCTTCGGCGTGGTGTGGGGCATCTCGTCGTACATCATCTCGCCGCCATTTTTCCTGTGGCTCAGCCCGGTGATCGTGCCGCTGGTGCTCTCGATCCCGATCTCGATTCTGTTGAGCAAGGGCAGCAACGGCGCGGCGGCGCGGCGGATCGGCCTGTTTCTCACGCCGGAGGAGACGACGCCTCCCTACGAGCTGAAGCGCCTGCAGCAAAACGTGTCCGAAGCCTATCGGCATCTCTCGCCGATCGAGCCGCTCCGCGCGGATTACGGTCTCATGCAGGCCGTGCTCGATCCGTACGTGAACTCGCTGCACGTGGCGCTCCTGCGCCAGCGCAAGCAGACGGAGGAGTCGCGCGAGTGGTTCACGCAGCTCCGCGAGCGACTGCTGCGCGACGGGCCGGCCAAATTCACGACCAAGGAGAAGATGTCGCTGATGATGGACGCCGAATCGATGATCCAGCTGCACCGCGACCTCTGGAGCTGTCCGGCCGAAGATCTTGCCGAGTGGTGGCGGCTCGCGATGCGCCAGTACAACGTGCTCACGACGGCACCGACGACGGCGTTGTACCGGTAAGGTGGAAGCAGAGCGCCAAGGGACGGCTTGGGAAATTGCAGGAGCGGGTTTACCCCGCGACCTCAGGATGTGC
>JAZKEV010000025.1:9209-13473 GCA_040386765.1 Verrucomicrobiota bacterium
GGTCGCGGGGTAAACCCGCTCCTACAACCAGGCATACCTGCGCGGCTTGGCTCGGAAGCGCCGGGCATTCGCCGCCCCTTACGTCGCGATCAGCGCCCGCAGCTCCGCGTTGGCGCGGGCGAATTCGTTCTTCACCTGATCGACCAAGAGTTTCACGTTGCCGAGACCTTCTGTCCGCGAGTCGTGCTCCAGCTTTTCCGCGGCGGAACGCAGGGCCACGGCGCCGAGATTGGCCGAGCTGCCTTTGATGCTATGCGCCGCTCGCGTGAATTTCGAGACGTCGCCGGCGAGGAGACTTTGATCGAGTTCGGCGATGCGCAACGGAGTATCTTCCAGGAAGATACCGGTGATCTCCCGGAGGAACTCGTCGTTGTCGCCGGGATTCAGTGCCCGCAGACTTTCGATGGCTTCGGGATCGATGACGGAAGGGTCAGGCATGGAGGACTTCTACTTATCGGACGTTTGCATGATTCCCTAAGCGTGCAATGGAAGGAGAGTGGGTAATCTTACGGAGGGCCAACGAAAACTTAGCACAAAATAGGTGAGTTTGGGCGGATTTGTAGGATGTTTTTGGATAATTAATTTGAAAGAACAGAAAGTCCCCCTGCGTTGGGCGAGGCGCTGAAAACCGTGGCGCGAGTGGCGGTGGAGCGACTTCGATGCAACATTTCGCGCCGCCCATCGTCGAATCCGTCCAGAGATTCTCCCCATGAAACCACTCGCCCCCATTCGTATTTTACTCGCTGGCTGGCTGGCGGTGCTGGCCGCATGCTCCACCTCCCCGATGTCGCGCATCGATTCCGATCGCGCCAGGTATGAGACGTGGCCGCTGGAAGTGCAGCAGGCTATTCTTAACGGTGAGGCCATCAAGGGGATGACCCCCGAGCAGGTGGAAATGTCGCTCGGAAAGCCGTCGCAGATCGTGTCGCGCTCAGGGAAGGGGGGCGGCGACGATGAGGTATGGGTTTACAAGAAGGGCAACGCCCTCAGCGGTATCGGCGGGGCCTTGCGCAATACGGGTATCTCCGTTGGCGGTGGTTCGGGCGGCGTCGGGGTGGGCACAAGTGTGGGCGGCGGCGGAGGCGGCCCTGGCCCGGAGGAGTCGGAAGTGGTCTTTCGCGATGGCAAGGTGAGTCGCAGCGACGCCAAGCGATAGGCGTAGCGCGGACGGGGTAGCGCGGAGTTTCAGCCCGCGCTTGGGAGACTAGGACCTTCGTGCCGAGGCTTTTAGATTAGGCTCTTGGAAAACGAATCGTCTGCCAGGTAGGCAGCCTGCTTGCAGGCGCTCTTCCGACTACGCACCAGCGTCAGCAAGGTGGCTACCTTGTCCTTGTAGCTGTCGGACGCTTCTCAAATTACGCCCGATGGGATCGTTAATCTCGCGGCTCAGGCTCGACGCGGCGCTGTTTCGCGCCTTGTTTTGAGTGACCCCTTCTCCCCATGAATCGCGCCATGCTTCAACGCGTTTGCCTGCTCGCCGTGCTGGGCCCGGCCGCGGCCGTGGCGCACGCGGCGGAGGTGGCGGTGGACTTCGCGAAGGACGTGCGGCCGATCTTTGCAGATCACTGTTACTCGTGTCACGGGCCGGAGAAGCAAAAGGCGGGACTGCGGCTCGATCGGAAGGCGGAGGCCCTGCGCGGCGGCGATTCGGGCAAGGCGATTCTCCCCCGCAACAGCGCCGAGAGCGACCTGTTACGCAATGTCGCGGGACTCGATCCCGACCTCATCATGCCGCCCGAGGGCAAGGAGCGGCTCACGCCAAAGCAAGTCGAGACGTTGCGGGCGTGGATCGATGCGGGCGCGCCCTGGCCGGAGGAGGCCGATGTGCCCGCGGGAGGAGGGTCGAAGCACTGGGCGTTTCGGGCGCCGACGCTGGCCAAGCTGCCACGCGTCAAGACCTCGCCGGACGGCTGGGGGAAGAATCCCATCGATACCTTTGTGCTGGCGCGCCTGGAGAAAGAGGGGATTGCGCCCTCGCCGGAAGCCGATCGTGCGACACTGCTGCGCCGACTCAGTCTCGACCTGCTCGGGCTGCCGCCGACGCCCGAGGAGATTGCGGCTTTTGTGGAGGACAAGCGGGCCCGGGCGTACGAGCGGGTGGTGGAGCGCCTGCTGGAATCGCCGCACTTCGGCGAGCGCTGGGGCCGGCACTGGCTCGATCTCGCGCGCTACGCCGACAGCGACGGCTACGAGAAGGACACCGCGCGGCCGTACGCTTATCTCTTCCGCGACTGGACGATCGACGCGATCAATCGCGACCTGCCCTTCGACCGCTTCACCCTCGAGCAGCTCGCGGGCGACCTGCTGCCCAAGGCATCGAAGCAACAGAAGGTCGCGACGGGCTTTCACCGGCAGACGCTGACGAATCGCGAGGGCGGCGTGGACAAGGAAGAGTTTCGCACCAAGGCCGTCGTGGACCGCGTGAGCACGACGGGCACCACGTGGCTCGGCCTCACGGTGGGCTGCGCGGAGTGCCACTCGCACAAGTTCGACCCGATCTCACAGCGGGAATTTTACCAGCTGTACGCCTTCTTCAACGACGCGTCGGAGAAGGATATTCCCATGCCGCAGCCCTCGGAACTGGAGGCTTACACGCAGGCGATGGCAGGCTGGGAGCCGAAGGCGAAGGAACTTCAAACTGCGCTCGACGCCCGCGTCGGCGGGGTGCCCGCCGCGGCGCTGCAGGCGTGGGACGCAGCGCAGCCGCGCCCTGCGGCAAAATGGGCGGTGGTGCGGCCGACCAAGGCGACGATCGCCGTGGGCGATGGTGAGACGCAGCTCACGCCGGCGCGCGATGGCACGATCACGACGCGATTGCGCGATACGACCAAGGGTCGGTTTGTGCTCGAAGCCGCCACGAACCTGAAACGTGTGACGGGCTTCCGCGTCGAGGCGCTCGAGGAGATCGGGCGCCCCATCGGCCGCGGCGAGAAGGGCGATTTTGCGCTGGCGGAGTTTGCGGTGTTTGCGAAGACAGGCGCCGCCGAACCGCAACGGCTGGACATCGCGGTGGCGCGCGCGGATTTCGCGGCGCAGGGTGGCGCGGCGCAGCTCGCCCTCGACGGCAAGCCTGAGACGGGCTGGAGCATCGCGCCGCAGACGGACCGGCCGCACACCATTGTCTTCGAGCTGAAGACGCCCTTCGCGGTGGAGGAAAAGACCACCTTCATGATCGCACTCGATCAATCGACGACGGGCGTGATGAACCGGCTGCGCCTCGGTATCACGGGCTCGGCCGGGCCACTCGAGCCGAGCACGCTGCCCGACGCCATCCTCGCAGTGTTGCGCGTGCGGGCGGGCGAACGCACCGAAGAGCAGCGCACGCTCCTCGCCCGGCATTTTGTGGAGCGCGAAGACGACGAGGGACGCGCGTTGCAACAGGAGCTCGCCGCGCACAACGCGAAGAAACCCAAGGCGCCCGAGACGACCGCGGCGGTGCTGACCACCGAAGAGCGGAAGACGCAGATCCACATCCGCGGAGATTTCTTGCGGAAGGGCGACGACGTGCAGCCAGGCACGCCCGCCGTCCTGCCCCCGCTGACCGCGCGCGCGGCGAAGCCCGACCGGCTCGACCTCGCGCGCTGGCTCGTCGATTCGGCGAATCCGCTGACGGCGCGCGTCGCGGTGAACCACGTGTGGAAAAATCTCTTCGGCCGCGCGCTGGTGGGCACGGTCGACGATTTTGGCACGCGCGGAGACGCGCCGACGCATCCGGAATTGCTGGACTGGCTGGCGCTGAAATTCAGCGCGCGCGAGGGGCCGCAGGCGCTGAAGTGGAGCCGGAAAGCGCTGATCAAACAGATCGTGACCTCGGCGGCGTATCGGCAGTCGTCGCGCACGCGGCCCGAGCTGGAGCAGCGCGATCCGAACAACCTGCTGCTTGCGCGGCAGAACCGGTTTCGCCTCGAGGCGGAGACCGTGCGCGACGGGTTTCTCGCGGCCTCCGGCCTGCTGAATCCCGCGATCGGCGGCCCGAGCATCCGGCCGCCGCTCCCCGCGGACATCGCGGCGCTCGGCTATGCGAACTCGGTGAAGTGGCAGGAGAGCACGGGCACGGAGCGCTACCGGCGGGGGCTCTATATCTTTTTCCAGCGCACCGTGCCGTATCCGATGCTGATGACTTTCGATGCGCCGGACTCGAACACGAGCTGCACCCGCCGCGAGCGCTCGAATACGCCCCTGCAGGCGCTCACGCTGCTCAACGATCCGGTGTTTTTCGAATGCGCCCAGGTGCTCGGCCGGCGCGTGGCCGCCGAGGCGCGCG
>JAZKEV010000025.1:13483-16122 GCA_040386765.1 Verrucomicrobiota bacterium
AGATCCGGCGGGCCTTCGAGCTGTGTCTGGCGCGCGCGCCGGGCGAGGCGGAACTCAAGCGGCTGCTCGCGCTGCATGCCGGTCAGGTGGATCTCTTGCGTAAGACACCCGGCAGCGCGGCCAAAATTCTTGGTGAGACGGATGTGGCGGTGGCGGACCTAGAAGATAAAGCGGCGCTTGTGGCGGTGTGCCGCATCGTGATGAACCTCGATGAGTTTCTAACGAGGGAATGACGGAGCGGGTATACCCATGAAACACGATCACGATTACGATCCAGCCGATCTCGTCGCCACGACCCGCCGGAGCTTTCTCGCGACGAGCGCGAGCGGGATCGGCACACTCGCGCTCGCCTCGCTCTTAAAGCAAAACGGCCTGCTCGGCGCCGAGAGCCGCAGCGCGACCGCCAACCCGCTGCTGCCGCGCGCGCCGCACTTCGCGCCGAAGGCAAAGAACTGCATCTGCATTTTCATGGAAGGGGCTCCGAGCCAGATGGATCTCTTCGACCCGAAGCCGAAGCTGAACGAACTGCACGGCCAGAAGGTGCCGGACTCGCTGCTGGAGAAAGTGCGCTTCGCTTTCATCCAGAAGGAAGGCGCGCGGCTCATGGGCAGCCCGCGGACCTTTTCGCGTTACGGCAAGTGCGGCATGGAGTTGTCGGATTTGCTGCCGCACATCGGCTCGTGCGCGGACGAGATAGCGCTCGTGCGCTCGATGCACACGGACCAGTTCAATCATCATCCGGGGCAGCTCATGATGAATTGCGGTTCGTCGATGTTTGGGCGGCCGAGCATGGGCTCGTGGCTCAACTACGGCTTGGGCAGCGAGTCGCAGAATCTCCCCGGCTACGTCGTGCTCACGGCGGGGCGGGGGACGAGCGGCGGCGCGTCGAACTGGAGCAGCGGGTTCCTGCCCTCGACGTACGCCGGCGTGCTCTTCCGCAATCAGGGCGACCCGGTGCTCAACCTCAGCAACCCGCCCGGCATCACCGAGCAAATGCAGCACTACGGGCTCACGGCGCTGAACGATCTTAACTCGCTGCGGCACGCGCAGGTGGGCGATCCCGAGATCGCGAGCCGGATCAGCCAGTATGAACTGGCGTTTCGCATGCAGGCGGCGGCGCCGGAGCTGATGGATCTCACGAAAGAGTCGAAGCACATCCTCGATGCGTACGGGCTGGACCGTCCGGAGCCGGAGCTGAAAGCAGACCGTGGCGGTGGCAAAGGACAGTTCCGCGCGTTCTCGGCGAACTGCCTGCTGGCGCGGCGGTTGGTGGAGCGCGGCGTGCGCTTCGTGAATATTTTTCACGCCTCGTGGGATCATCACAGCAATCTCGACGCGGAGCTGAAGCACAACTGCGCGATGGCGGACCAGCCCATCGCCGCGCTCATCAAGGACCTGAAACAGCGCGGGCTGCTCGATACGACGCTCGTCATCTGGGCGTCGGAATTCGGCCGCACGCCGCTGGGCGAGAACCGGATGGGTCGCCCGGGCGTGACGGGCCGCGATCACCATCCCTTCGCGTTTTCACTTTGGATGGCGGGAGGCGGAATCAAGGGCGGGCAAACAATCGGTGCCACCGACGACATCGGCTGGAATATCACGGAGGATCCGATTCATGTGAACGACCTGCATGCGACGATCCTGCGTCTTTTCGGTCTCGATCACGAGAAGTTGACGTATCGCTTTCAGGGTCGCGACTTTCGCCTCACGGACGTCGCAGGAAAAGTGGTGGGCAAGCTCGTCGCGTAGCGGAAACGCGCGGCGGATTTCGCGCATTTTGCGAGGAGAGTGCGGAGTATCTCCCATGTATCAACCATGGGCACTGACCCGACATGGATCGGTCGAAGACGCACCGCCCAACTATGAATCAAGACGCTGCCACCTCGCTCCTGATTGTTGAAGATGATCCCAACTTGCGCGCCCTGCTGAAATTTGCCGCGGAGCGCGCTGCTTGTTTCGACCCGATCTCGACGGCGGCCAACGGAGAAGAGGCGCTTCACGCGATCCACCAAGGGGGTGAGATCGGAAATTATCCGGATCTGGTAATCAGCGATCTCAGCATGCCCCGGATGACGGGCCTCGAACTGCTGCGCGCGCTCAAATCCGACGAGGCTACCCGAGCCATCCCGCTCGCGATCGTGACCTCCTCCAACATTCCCAACGACCGCGAAGACGCGCTCGCCGCCGGGGCGTGCGTCTTTGAGCACAAACCGTTGGGGCTGGATGCGTTCATGCGTTTATTCCGCGAGATTCGCGCCCATTGTTGCGAAATGCCAGCAGGCGTGCGGTAAAGAAGGCAGGGGAAGCCCGCCCGGCCGTTCGCAATCCAGCTGCCTCCCGCGGAGCGCGGTCCGAACACCCTTCCACCTTCGCGCCCGCTGAGGTCCCGCCGCTCACGCAGCGGGGCCACACATAATCGGAACGGCGTCGCTTAAGCGGCCTTCGCTTTCGCTTCCGTGACCAACTGCCGCACTTCGTCACCCGCGAGGGTCTCGCGGGCGATGAGCGCCGTGGCGATGGCTTCGAGCGCGGCGCGGTTTTCGCTGAGCGTCTTGGTCGTCGCCTCGTAATTTTCGTCGAGCAGCGAGCGCATGTGGTGCTCGGCCTCGTGGAAAGTCTGCTGGCTGGCGAAGGACTCT
>JAZKEV010000026.1:0-981 GCA_040386765.1 Verrucomicrobiota bacterium
GGTCCTTTGGGCACTTCTCCCAACCTTCGGCCGGCTTCAGCCCCCGCCGCGACTGAGCGCTTCTTTAACCTACAGGTAGAAAGAAGGTAAGAAGTACCCCCTCAACCGGCGCGATGACCCGCGCCGGTTTGTTTTTGGAATTGTCCGCTCGACCAGCCCACGAGGCTCGCCGACACTGGCCGCGACCCCATGTCGCAGCTACCCCCCTCTGCCGCCACGGAGAGCTCGTCTGCTCCGCCCGCCACCGCACCTCGAGAATCGCGCACCGGTCTGCCGCCTTGGAGCACCGGTGAACTGGACTCCCCGCCGCGCTACACCTGGCGGCAATGGCTCGGTCCCGGCATCGTCATGGCAGGTGCCTCGCTCGGCGCCGGCGAGTGGCTCGTAGGCCCCGCCATCACCGCTCGTTACGGCGGCGCGCTGCTCTGGATCACCGTCCTCACGCTGCTCGCGCAATACGTCTATAACGTCGAGGCGAGCCGCTACACTCTCGCGACCGGCGAGGGCATCATGACCGGGAAGCTGCGGCTAAAGCCCGGCTCGCGGTTCTGGACGTTTACCTATCTAGCGATCGATTTCTGGACCATGCTGCCGTTCCAGCTCGCGGCCGTGGCCGTCACGACGGCGGCGGTGTTTATCGGCCGCATCCCTGATCCCGCAACCGAGACCGGGCTCATGCGAAACGTCACCTACGTGCTGCTCCTGCTGGTGCCACTACCGCTGATTTTCGGTGGGACGATCTACCGCTTCATCAAGGGTTTGGTCATGGTAAAGGTGTTCTTCGTGCTCGGGCTCCTCATCGCGCTCACCGTCGCGCTCGCTTCGTGGCAGACGTGGGCGGAGGCGCTGCTGGGCTTCGTGCAATTCGGCTCGCTGCCGGGCGCCGATGGCAAGGTGTTCAATGTCTTCACCAACCTGTGGCGCGGCGATCCGCTGCCCTCGCTCGACGTCGTCATCGTCGCTGCCGCCGCAGGCGACCAA
>JAZKEV010000026.1:991-5638 GCA_040386765.1 Verrucomicrobiota bacterium
TCCCGAGCTCGATCTCGAATCGATGAAGCTCTTCACCACGCTCGCGGGCATCGCTGGCGTCGGAGGGCTCACCCAGACTGCAATCTGCGCCTACACGCGCGAACAGGGCTGGGGCATGGGCGCAAAGGTCGGCGCCATCCCCAGCATGATCGGCGGCCAGCCAGTCGAACTCGCGCACAGCGGCACGGTCTTCCGCCCCACGCCCGCCTCCCTCGAGCGGTGGCGCGCCTGGCTTCGCATGGTGCGGCTCGATCAATGGCGCGTCTGGCTGCCCGCCTCGCTCATCGGCCTCGCCCTCCCCGCCATCATCTCGATGGAAGTGCTCCCGCGCGGCACCACGGCCGATCGCTGGGTGCTCGCGAGCCTCACCGCCACCGGCGTGGGCGACCGCGTCGGCGGCGCGCTGGGACAGGTGCTGTGGTACTCCATGCTGGTGTGCGGTTTCCTCGTGCTCTTCCCGGTCACGATCACGACGGTCGACGGGTTTCTGCGCCGCTGGGTCGATATCGTGTGGACCTCCTCCGGCACCCTGCGCCGGATCGAGCCGCGCCACGTGATGCGCGTCTACTACGGCTTCCTCGCGGCCTATGTCGCGATGTCGTTTGTCTTCCTCTCGCTGGCCACGCCGCTCTGGCTCGTGATCGTGGCTGCCAACGTCAACAACTTCGCGCTGGGCGTCAGTTGTCTCCACACGCTGGCGGTGAATACCCGCCTGCTCGCGCCGGAGCTGCGGCCCAGCACGGCGTCCCGCATCGCGCTTGGGCTCTCGGGGACCTATTTCCTCAGTCTCGCGGCGATGACGGTGTGGGTGGTGTTCGGGTAACACGAGCGAAGCGACAGGTGGCGCTACACCACAGCGTCCGAGGTGTGGCTCTCAAAATGGGTTGTCATTCTGAGCGTAGCGAAGAATCCACGGGAACGGACACCCTGCCGCCTCCGCGCGCGTGGATTCTTCGCTACGCTCAGAATGACAAAAAGATAGTCACCCTTTTTGGGCATACGCTTGAAAGCTCCGCGCTACGCGGAGAGCCGCTGGCGCTCTAACTCGACATGACCGCCGCCACGCCAAGCTTTTCCGCCCACGGCTTCAGGGCCGGCATGATGCTCGGGTACAATTCGACGCCACGCTCGAGTTGTTCCGCGCGTTTGCGCAGGCCGGACTCGCCGGGTAGGCGCACGCGCTCGAAGCCCGGTCGCGGCGGGGTCGCGCGGCACTTTGCCGCAACACACTCCGTCTGCCGCCGAAATTCCTCCGCGCCGCCAAATAGCCGGGGATCGAGTACCTGTATGAAAACCGTCGCGCCCCAGCCTTCCTTGGGGTCGGCGCGCCCGTGACCGGCGAGGCCGCCGGTGAGCGTCTCGACGAGAAGGGCGAGGCCGTAGCCTTTGTGACCGTGATCGGCGCCGCCGATGGGGAGGAGCGTACCCACGGGGTTCGCGTACATGACGCCGGGGTCATTCGTTGGCTCGCCGGCGGGCGTCAGCGCCCAATTGCCGGGAAATGGTTTCCCCTCGGTGTGCAGGCGCTTCGTGAGCCCGTTGGTCGTGACCGACATCGAAATATCGATCGTCACCGGTTCTCCTTCCGTGGGCCACGAGGCCGCCAGCGGATTGGGCGTGAAGACATCGCTGCGCCCGCCGTGCGGCGCGACGCTGCTCACGTTGGGATCCGAGCACGTGATCACGATCATGAAGCCCTGCTCGGTCGCGCGTCGCAGATACGCCGCGAGGCACGCGATGTGATGGCTGCGGCGGATCGAGACGGTACAGGTGCCATTCTTGCGCGCCCGCTCCATCGCGAGGTCGATCCCCTTCACGGTCAGCCACGGGCCGGGCAATCGCCCGCCATCCCAGGTGACAGCGGCGGGAAAATCCGCCACCACCCGCGGCTCGCCCGCGCGCGCCATCGACCCGCTCTCCGCTTCGGCCAGATACTGCGGCAGCAGCGCCAGGCCGTGCGTCGTGTGGCCGAGCAGGTCGCCCTCGACCAATATCTCCGCGACCGTGCGTGCCCTCTCGGTCGGGAGACCGGCACGCGCGAGGAGCGCAGTCGCAAATTCCACCAGGGCGGGCGCGGGGTAACGAGCGTTCATGAATCTGTTTTCACCACCGGCGCGCCGGTGCGGAGGAGCACAATGCCAAACATCGCGAGCCCCGCTGAGACGAGGACGAACCAGTCGCCGTACTGCGCATACATCGTCATCGCTTCCTTCCAGCGACGATCGCGCGTGACGTTCACCAGGCCCGCGCCGCGGAAGTAGATCGTGCCGTCCTTGTTTTTCACGACGCCACGCACGCCGCCAAATTCGTCGATCCAGCCGCTCCAGCCGCCATTGCCGCAACGGATGATGGGCCGCCGCGTCTCGACCGCGCGCAGGACCGAGTGCGCCGCGTGCTGATAGGCGGCGCCGCCTTCGCCGAACCAGCCGTTATTCGTCACCACCGTGAGCACGGTCGCGCCGCCGAGCACGCTCGCGCGGGCGAGCTGCGGGTAGATGTCTTCGTAGCAGATCAGCGGACCAATGATCGTCGGGGTGCCACCGATCGGCACGAGCATCGGCGAAGAATTATCGCCGGGAACGAAGTCGCCCTCGCCGATCGGCACAAATTTACTCAGCCACCCCAGCACCGGCCGCAGCGGCACGAATTCGCCGAAGGGCACGAGCTTGCGCTTCATATAATAACTCTGCGCCAGCCCGGCATCGGGCGTCGCGAGGAACACGCCGTTGAACCACATTTCGTCCGGCGTATTCGGTTTCTCGATCGCCACCGAGCCGAGGAGCAGCGGCACTTTGCTCTGCTGCACGAGCTCTTCGACAAAGGTCGTCATCTGGGCGTGGCCGCGCACGGCGAGCGGTGTCGCGGCCTCGGGCCACAGCATCAGATCCGGCCGCGACTTAGCCGCCTCGAGTGTCGTCTTCCTCAGGGTCTCGAGTATCCCCGGGACCTTGGCGGGATCCCATTTCACATCCTGCTCGATATACGGCTGCACCAGTGCGATTCGCCCCAGCGGCTCGCTTTGCCCGCGGCGGTTGAACGCCTCGGTGAAGTGGATGCTCACGCACGCGAGCAGCAGAAACAGCGCGAGAAAAAATTCCTGGCTGCGCTTGTTAAGCCCCTTTGCGCCTTCGCGGAAGAGCCGGTTCGCATACGCCGCGAAGCCGATGTTCAGCATCACGAGCACAAACGAAATGCCGTACGCGCCGGTGTAGGCCGCGATCTGCAGGATGCTCGGGCGTTCCCATTGGCTCGCAGCGAAGGGCAGCCACGGGAAGCCACCGAGGAACCACGTCCGTGTCCACTCGATGAGCACCCATACGCCGGCGAGTCCGAGGACGACGAGCAAGCGCACCGGCGAGGGCCGGCCGACGATCTGCGGCAGCGTCCACCACGCTGCGAGATACCACACGCCCACCCACGCGCCGACAAAGGGCCCGAGCAGGAAAAGGCCGCCCCATGTGACATTGTGCAGCCAGCCGAGCAGGATTGTCCACGTCACCGCCTGCGCCGCAAACATCACCCACGCGTACACTTTGAACCTCGGCCGCATGTAGGCCCAGAAGGTGCCGGGCACGAGCATGGCGTAGGCAAACTCGGACGTCTTGAAGGGCGGAAACGAAATAACCCCCAGGAGCACCGTGAGCACAAAAACGGTGACCGCCGTGATACGCGGTGCATGGCGTTGAAAAACCGTGGGGCGCGGCTCGTAGGGATCGTAGTTGGCAGGGACTTCGGCGGTGGACACTCGGCCAGGAGTAGGTCGCGATTCCGTGTTACACGCAAGCAGCCAGCCGCTTCCTCCAAACGGCGAACCGCCTGCCCCCACGCGGGTCTGAAGTCGGTATGATGGACCCCTTGCCCGTAACCACCGCCCCGGAAGCCGCCCACGATTTGAAGCGGCTCGACGGCAAGATCGTCCTCGTGAAGTCCACGCGCGACCGCCGTAATCCTCCGACCGCCCTCCGCGGCTCGATCGAGGTCCGGCAACATGCCCCCGATACCGCGCCTGAAGTGCGGCTCGGCATCGAGTTTCCGCAGATGTTCACGACGCTCGCGCATCATCGCACCATCGTGCTCGACCATGCGGACATCGTCCGGCTCGTGGCCACCGAGTATAACGGCACCTACGAGTTCACCATCGACGACGAGCTGCAGTGATGCACGCTCGGGCGTTCGCATGAGCGCCCTCCCCGACTGCCTGTACTGCCGCAAAGATCAGCGTCTGCACGATCTCATGATCGAGATCGCGCCGCTCTCCGTTTCGACGCTGTATTTATTTAAAGAGCAAACCCACCGCGGCCGCTGCGTCGTCGCTTATCGCGCTCACGTCAACGAGCTGTTCGAGCTGCCCGACGCCGAGCTCGTGGAATTCACCCGCGACGTCGCCCGCGCCGCCAAGGCGATGAAGCAGGCCTTCAACCCGAATAAGATCAACTACGGCGCCTACTCCGACAAGCTGCCGCACCTGCACATGCATCTCGTACCCAAGTACGAAGGCGGCGCGGCTTGGGGCGCGCCGTTTGAGATGATGCCTGCGAATAAGAAGCTCCTCGGAGAAGCCGAGTACGCGGAGTTGATCAGCGCGATCAAGGGGCAGTTGTAAGCGGTGGCTTGGAAATAGGATTGAGTTGTAGCGGCGGTCTATGA
>JAZKEV010000026.1:5648-13739 GCA_040386765.1 Verrucomicrobiota bacterium
CCCGTTCGTCGGCGGTCATAGACCGCCGCTACAAAACAGGTACGGAACACGCGCTCGCCTCACGCCGCGGAGCCGTTCCCCTCGTTCCCGCCATTCTCCGACTGCTTCTCGTGCTCGCGCTCCTTCACGCGCGCGATGAACGCCGCGAGCACCGCCGACTCCGCCGACACTACGGGCGGGATCGCCAGCACCGTCGTCACCTCCCACTTCCCGTCGTCGTGGAGGTGGCCCCACGCGTAGCAGCGCAGGGCGTTGTCGTGGCCGAGCAGGGCGAATGCCTCGACGTTGCCCTCCCACATCACCTGCCCGTTCACGACCTGTTTCACCGCCTCGGTGCGCGAGTGCGATGCCTCGCATTTGTGGAGCCGACTAATCGTGGCCCGAAGCTCGGCGATATATTCCATGCCCCGCAGAGAACGCGAGGGCGCTCAAAAGCGCAACCGCCCGTTCTCGTGCCCGCACTTCGGGCACTTGCCAAGCTCGGTGCCCGTCGGTGCCGAATAAAGCGCGTCACAACGAATGCAGTGAAACACCGTCTTCCGCCGCTCCAGCTCGAAACGCCGGTGATCCCGCCGATCATAGTAGAACCACAGCCCGAGAAAGACCGCCGCCACGAGGAAGCAGTAGACGATCACGGCGGTGTTAAACTCCAGCATCGGCATCAGCCTAGTGGCTTCGCGAGACGGGAGCCAAGCGCCAGTTTGGCGTTAGGAACAAGAGTGCGCGATGAACCCTGGCCTTCGGCGGATCCGTTAGCGTGGTAGGCAGCCCGCTTGCGGGCGCTCGTCCGTAGTCGGATCAGGCGCCCGCGAGCTGGCGGCCCACCTAGCGGGGGGATCCGCAGCGTCATTCCGGTCGCGGCGCATAGCCGCTCCTACAACTCGGCAAAGGCCTGCGTTTGTAGTTCCGCCTTCAGGCGGAATCGGGTCCGCGACGCCGCCCAAAAGCAGTCAAGGCCCCACCTTCAATCCTGCAGAATCGGAAACATGCTCGCGTAGTCGTCCGTCCAGAGCGGGATGTTTTTCTGCGCGGCCACCGGCGGGCTGGAGGCACGCATCATCTCGTAGTTCTTCATGAACTGCTCGTTCTTGCTCAGCACCATCCACGCCGAGCCGTAGAGCCACCAGCTTCCGCTCTCCTCCTGCTCGTCGCCCTCCTCGTTGTTGATGTGGTGCGATTGATAGCCAAAGGCCCGCGCTGCATTTTCCACCACGGGACGCAGGTCGAGGTAGCGGTTGGAGATATTCACGAGGATCGCGCCGTCGGGCTTGAGGTGGCGCTGGTAAATCTCGAAGGCCTCCTTCGTCAGCAGGTGCACCGGCACCGCATCGCTGCTGAAGGCATCCATGATCAGGATGTCGAAGGCCTGCGGCGGCTCGTTTTCCATCGAGAGCCGGCCGTCGCCCATCACGAGCTCCACCTTCGCATCGCAGTTTGCGATGTAGCTGAAAGGCTTCTCCGCGATATCCTTCACCTGCGGGTTGATCTCGTAGACACGGTAGTAGTCGCCCGATTTTCCGTAGGCTGTGACCGTGCCCACGCCGAGCCCGAGGAGGCCGACGCGCTGGTTTTGCTGGCGCGGGAAATTCCGCAGCGTCAGCCCCAGTCCGCTGCGCGGCCCGAAGTAGGAGGTGATTTCGCGCGCGCGGCTCTCGGAAGCGAACTGCAACCCGTGGGTGATCCGGCCGTGCAGCAGGAGATAGTAGTGCGATTCCGGCCGCTCTTTTTCGTATTCGAAAATCGAGAGGACGCCGTAGAAGTTGCGCGCGCTCAGCAGCGCACCGCGCGACGCATCGCGGATCTGCATCCCCAGCACCACGACCAGCGCGCAGAAGGCGGCGCCCATCAGCCCGCAGGTCAGCGCATGCCAGCGGGACGAGGCCTCACGCTGCCGTTGCAGCCACCAGGCAAGCACTCCGGCTACGGCCAGGCCCAACGCCGCACCCCAATGCACCCAGCGTGCGAGCCCGAAGAGCCCCGCCGCCGCCAGCAGCAGGAAGAGCAGACACCAGCGTTGCGATACGAGCGCCGCCTTGCCGCGCATCGAGATCACGACCAGCAGCAGCACGGCCAGCGCGAGGCTGAGGTGCGTCTCGTAGTAGTTGTTGAAGATCGCGGGCGCGACCAGCGCCACGAACAATCCGCCGATCGCGCCGCCCGCGGCAATCATGAGGTAAAACGACGTCAGGTGCTTCGGGTGCGGGCGCAGTTGGTACAGCTCGCCGTGACAGATCATGCAACCGACAAACAGCGTCGACGAGTAGATCACGATCTGGCGGATGATGCCCATGTCCGCTCCCTGGAAGAGCGCGATGCACACCGCGATCATCGCCGCCGCGAGCGCGAGCGTGTAATAGAAACGCGAATACCACCGCGGGCTGTCGAACGAGATGATGAACGTGAGGAGATACAGCCCCAGCGGCACCACCCAGAGGAAGGGCGTCGGCGCCACGTCGAGGCACAGCTTGTTGGTCACCGCCAGCAGGAGGATCGAGGCGCAGGCCGGCAGGCAGAGCCACAGCGTGCGTTGCGCAAAGGTCGGCGGCGGCACCACGGCCTCTTCGCTCCGAGCTTCGGCTCTCACCACTTCCGGCGCCACATGCTTCCAGAGCCGCCATGCGCAGTCGCCACAGCAGAGCGCGTAGAGCGCCATGCCCCACGACCAGAACTGCGCTTGAGCGTGGCGGGTCAGCGCCGTCTCGAAGTAGAAGGGATAGCTCACCAGTGCGAGCAGCGAGCCGACATTCGAGAGCGCGTAGAGCCGATAGGGCGAGATGCCCGGCGTAGTGCGGCGAAACCACTCCTGCATCAGCGGGCCCGTCGCGGAGATCACGAGATACGGCAGCCCCAGACTCATCGTCAGGAGCGCGAGGATCCGCCACGTGGGGTCTGCGCCCGTCGCGGGTTTCCATGAGTCGGAGGGAGTGATCGGCAGCGTCGCGAGCGCCGCCGCCAGCAGCACGAGGTGCACGATCACCTGCGTCCGCGGTTTAAATCGGCCGAGCGCATGCGCGTAGGCGTAGCCGCCGAGCAGCAGCAGTTGGAAAAACAGCATGCACGTCGTCCACACCCCCGGACTCCCGCCAAACCACGGCAGGATATACTTGCCGATAAGCGGCTGCACTTGGAACAGGAGGAACGCTCCCGTGAAGATCGTCAGAGCAAAGGCGGGCATGGGGAAAGCTGGAGCGGGCACCCTGCGGATGATGGACGTCGAGCGGAAGCGTAAAACCAACAGCCTTCCCGGAGCACGGGAACGTGTGCGCCCGGTCGAAAGCGGTTTCCGTCTGTCCTTCCCTGCGCGGCACGTCCGGCCTACGAACCGATCCCATGTCCCGCGCTGATCTGACGCAGGGCAGGTTTAATTCCCTGTAGGGTGCCGAGCCGTGGCGCTTTACATGGCGCGACGCGTTTTTAGCCTCAGGGGCATGCTTCGCTACCTCGGTTCAGGCCCGCGGCAGTTTGGGCTCCATCCCCTGAAGCCGATCATGCGGATGAACTGGGAGTTCTTCGCTGTCGTGCGGGGCCGCTGCGCGCCCCTCGCGCCCGGCGGCACGCCTCCCCCGCTGGCTGCGCAGACGCTCTGGGTCACGCCGCCCGGCTCCGCCCACACGTGGGCGGGCGAGGGGAAACGCCGTGCGCACGTGGCGGTATTTCACTTCGGTTCCGTACCCGCACCGCTCGAGGCTTTTGTGCGCGAGCGCGGGCAGGTGGCGCTCGCGTTGAAACCGGCCGAGTGCGAGCGGATCGCCGCACTCGCACGCGATTTGCAGACGGATTTCCGCCAGCCCAACAGCCTGAGCAACCTGGTGTTTCAAGGCGCCGTCATCGAGCTCTCGCTTCTCGTGCTGCGCAACCTCGCGAAGGGCAACATCCCCGCACTTACCGACCACGCGGAACGCACCGTCGAGAGCGCAACCCGCTGGTTTGCCGACAACGTCCGCACCAACCCCACCATCGTCGAGGTCGCGCGGCAGGTCCACGTCTCGCCGAGCACGCTCCGCCGCCTCTTCCGCCGCGTGCTCCACCAGCAGCCCGCGCGGGCCTTCGGTCGGATTCAGATCGAGAAAGGCATGCGGCTCATGACGGAGACGAAGCTCAAGCTCGACGGCATCGCGATCGAGTGCGGCTTCACGTGCACGAGCGATTTCTGCCGGGCCTTCAAGGCTTTTACGAAGGTGACGCCGACGGTCTGGCGCCGCACCATCCTGGTCGCGCCGCGCGCGGCGACTCAGTAGGCTTTTATTTATTCCGCCTTCAAGCGGCAGGTCCCGCCTTCAGGTGGCGAGCCCCTCGGATTCCGCCTGAAGGCGGAACTACAAACCACGCGTTGGCAGGCTCTCTCCAAGGTATGTTTTCAAATTGGTTTGTCATTCTGAGCGCAGCGAAGAATCCACGGTTGCGAACACCCTGCCGCCTTCGAGCGCATGGATTCGAATCCCATGCCTCCTTCGCACGCGTGGATTCTTCGCTGCGCTCAGAATGACAAACGGAATTTGAAGCCGTACCCTAAATTCGCCATCACGTCTCTCGTCTTGGAACCGAAAATCCGGCGCCCTGCTTCCCGACCTTCCCGTTCTATCTGGTCATCCTGTATCTTCCTGGTCACCCCGCCCTTTTTTATTCGCACCTAGCGCAGAATCTCCGGCTCATAGCATCCGTCTTTCTCGAACATGCGTCGCCCCTTCGTTCTACCCCTCTTCTCTTTTTTGGTCACGCTGGCCGCAGTGTACAGCGCCCACGCCGCCGTGCCCGCCGCGCGGCCCAATATCCTGATCATCCTCGCCGACGATCTCGGCTACTCCGACCTCGGTTGCTACGGCGGCGAGATCGCGACCCCCGCGCTCGATGGACTCGCCCGCGGCGGCCTGCGCTTCACGCAGGCGTACAATACCGCGCGTTGCTGGCCTTCGCGCGCAGCCGTGATGACGGGGTACTATGCGCAGCAGGTCCGTCGCGACGCCATCACCGGCATCACGAGTGGCGGTCGCGGCACGCGTCCGGTTTGGGCTCCGCTGGTCACCGAGTTTATCCGCCCCGTCGGCTACCGTAACTATCACAGCGGGAAGTGGCACATCGACGGCACTCCGCTCAAGAATGGCTTCGACCATTCCCTCGAGATCGGCGGGGGGCAGAATAACTTTTTTAAGGCCACGGGCATCACGATCGACGAGCAGCCCGACACCCAGACGCCCGACTACTACATCACCACGCGCACCGCCGAGCACGCCATCGCTTGCCTCCGCGAGCACGCCACAAAGTTCTCCGACCGCCCCTTCTTCCACTACCTCGCGTTCACCGCGCCGCACTTTCCGCTGCATGCGCCCGCCGCCGATATCGCGAAGTACAAAGACACCTATCGCAAGGGTTGGAACGCCATCGCGACCGAGCGCCATGTCCGCCTCACCAAGCTTGGCATCGCCAACCATCCCATGCCCGCCATGGAGCGCGAGGTCGGCCCGCCCTACGATTTTCCGGCCGACGTCACCAAGCTCGGACCCGGCGAGGTCAATCGTCCGCTGCCGTGGACGGAGCTCAACCAAACGCAGCGGGAATTTCAGGCCGCCAAGATGGCGATCCACGCCGCAATGGTCGATCGCATGGATCAGGAGATCGGGCGCGTCATCGCGCAGCTGAAGGCCATGGGCGCGTTTGAAAACACGCTGATCCTCTTCGCCTCCGACAACGGCGCCAGCGCCGAGCTCATGGTGCGCGGCGGCGGCCACGACCTCGCCGCGCCGATGGGCTCCAGCGAAACGTACCTCTGCCTCGGGCCGGGCTGGTCCAGCGCCTCCAACACGCCGCACCGCCGGCACAAGACGTGGGTCCACGAAGGCGGCATCTCGACGCCGCTCATCGCGCACTGGCCGGCCGGCATCAAGGCCCGCGGCGAGCTGCGCCACACGCCCACGCACTTGATCGACGTTGTGCCGACCGTCCTCGAGCTCACCGGCGCCACCAAGCCCGCCACCCTCGGCGGCCACGCCGTACCGCCCGCCCCTGGCCGCAGCCTCACTCCGGCCTTTGCCAAGGACGCTCCGCTCGCCCGCGATTTCCTCTGGTGGCAGCACGAAGATAACCGCGCGCTCCGCGCCGGCGATTGGAAGCTCGTCGCCCTCGCGAAGGGCCCGTGGGAGCTCTACAATATTGCCAAGGACCGCGGGGAATCCAACAATCTCGCCAGCGCCCAGCCCGAGAAAGTGCGCGAGCTCGAAGCCCTCTGGAACCGCCAGCTCGAGAATGCGCGCCAGCTCGCCCTCACCGATCCCCCGCCGGCCGCTCCCGCCAACCCCAAAAAAGCCAAAGCCAAGTCCAAGTAAGTCAGCGCGCGTCTACTCCTGACGCGCTGTTCAGGTTCTCTCGCGATTTCGACCGCGCCCCCAGCGCACCGCTTTCTTCCCGTTCTTTCCTCCAGTTACCCCCCGATCCCCTGCCCCGAGCTTCCGGGCAGCAGCCTACCCCATGAAAACCCCGCTCTTCCCGGGGCCGACGTCTCGTCGCGCCCCTGCCTCCTCTTATGCCACACACGGCACCTTGACCCGTGCGCGTGCATCGCTCTTCGTCGGCCCCGCTCGAACCGATTTCGAGCCCCGATCCGTCCACGGAAGGTCTCAGTTTCCCGTCCCTTCGTCCGTAGACGCTGACCATGCGAGTGGAAGTGTTTGCTCCCTGGCGCGCCGTTCTCAACCGGCCGCCCGCCAGCTCCCAGCCACCTCCCGCATGCCTCGTTTCGTTCGCTCTCTGTTCGCCGTCCTTTCGGCCGGCTTTCTTGTATCCGTAGCGCTTGGACAAGCCACGCCCTCGCCGGCTCCGGCTCCCGCCTCGTCGACCAGTACGGAGCAGCCGCTCGAGCTCTCGCCCTTCATCGTCTCGACTGAGGGCGACGAAGGCTACCGCGCCGCCAATACCCTCTCCGGCACGCGCATGAACGCGTCGCTCTTCCACACGCCTGCGGCGATCTCCGTCCTCACGAAGGAGTTTCTCGACGACATCGGCGCGGAGAATGTTTCCGACATGTTCAAGTTCGCCATCAGCGCCGATAGCGAGCGCACCGAGCAGGCGGGCAATCTCGCGCAGGCTTTCGATATCCGCGCCACGATCCGCGGCTTCACCGAGTCGATCATGACGCGCGACTACCTGCCGAACATGATCCAGAGCCGCGGCAGCCTCGTCTCCGATCGCTTCAATATCGATCGCGCCGACGTGAGCCGCGGCCCCAACTCCATCCTCTACGGCGCGAGCCGCCCCGGCGGCGCCTTCAACATCAGCTCCAAGCGCGCGATCCTCAATGGCCGGCAGAAGACCGCCACCGTTACCGTCGGCAGCTACGACAAGGTGCGCAGCGAGGTCGATTTCGCCTTCCCGCTCCTCAAGGATAAACTCGCCCTCCGCCTCAACGCCGGGTGGGACGACCGCGACGGCTGGTGGAATTACGAGATGGCGAAGCAAAAGGGCCTCGCCGCCGCCGTCACGTACCAGCCGTTCAAGACCACGCAGGTCCGCGCCAGC
The DNA here is from genome assembly GCA_040386765.1 of Verrucomicrobiota bacterium. GTDB lineage: Bacteria > Verrucomicrobiota > Verrucomicrobiia > Opitutales > Opitutaceae > ER46. Next base: position 13,158 of record JAZKEV010000026.1, read on the forward strand.
GTCGAGCGTCTCTCCCGCGACCAAGTGGTCGGCAGCCCCTTTCCGCATGCCGACTTCGGCTATTCGCGGTGGGTTCTCGCGGGTTCGCCCAAGGTCGGCGATCCGCTCATGCCACAGACCAACCCGGCGCCCACGCTGCTCCGCACGGTCAATACGCTGCAGTCTGTATTCGCTCCGCAGATACGCGCGCAGCCTTTCCGCCTCTCCACCACCGGCGCCGACATGCGCCCCGATCTCGCCGGCACGCAGGCCCCCGGTTTCTGGGAGACGATCAGCGGTCCCGCCGCACCCTCCGCCGGCACGGTCGACGATCCGTTCGACGGCCAGGTCATCCCGCGAAACGCCTACCTCGCCGGCCCCGGCCGCAGCGCGAGCTTCAACTACACGGTCGCCTCCTTCTTCGTCGACCAGAAGATCGGCGGCTTCAACGTCGAGCTCGGCTACTCCTACTCCGCGTACTTCCGCGCGTTTTCGCAGGCCAATTTCAATGCCATCGGCGACCCCAATTCCGTGCTCCCCGGTGCCTACTACGCCGACGGCGATTCCGTCTTGGTCGTCGCTCTCGACATCGGCCCGGGGACG
>JAZKEV010000027.1:0-4085 GCA_040386765.1 Verrucomicrobiota bacterium
GGAGCTGGTTCGGCACCAACATGCTCGGCGTGGGCCTGCACAGCTACGGCTTCACTGACGCGGCGTTCGTGGCGCTCTCCACCTTCGTCGGCAGCCAGCTCCTCGTCATCGCGCTCGCCAGCCTGCCGCTCAGCAAATGGCGCAGCTTCAAGTCCGGCACCGCCATCCCGACGAAGCCGGAGCACGTGGAAGAACTGCCGGTGGCTTCGGGCCGGTAAGGATGAGCCGCAGAACGCTGCGCATCTTTATCCCTTCCACTTTCTCTTTCCATCGGGCGGGTCTTTCCAGACCCGCCCTTTTTATTTCTGCGTGGGTTCTTCTTATACCAATTACAAAGCGGAAAGAGTGAGACACAGAGCACACGGAGGATGACACAGAGGTCACGGAGGGCTGTTAGGTGATCGGCTCCGTGGACTCTCTCCGCTCCTCGGTGATCTCCGCGTCAAAAATCTGAATTCGACTAGTAAATGGTATTAGCCGCCTGAGAGAAAGAAGCGGTGAAGGCCCTTGTAGCGTGTCGCTTTGTGGATTAGGAGTGAGCTCCCCATGAAGAACAGCCCGGAAACCATTCGCCAGATTTGTGCCCCCAGTGTTCCGATCTTCGCGGTCTTTCGCGCCAAGAGCAGCGATGCGGCGGACGCTCCGACGAGCCTGGTTCTGGAGCCCTGCCCCGTGGTCGGACTCGTGGAAAAATCGGGCGCGGCGCGGCCCATCGTCGCCGGTTTGGTGATCGAGAGGAATATGGAGTTCGCGTTGCCATCGCAGGACGGTGGCTTTGTGGGTTATGCGTTCTCCAAGGAGGACGCCGAGAAGCGATATGGTTCGGCCAATAAAACCGCCACAGGCGTCCTTTTTAGCGGCGGTCTGTGACCGCCGACGAACGGGATAGCACCTGCGTACGCGGTCGGCGGTCATAGACCGCCGCGACAGCTCCTGAGGGCTAGTCCGCTCAACCCTTCCGGCGCTTCCAGCGGTCGAAGAGCACCGCGGCGAGGAGGATCGCGCCGCGCGCGAGGTATTGATAGCCGGGCGCGATATTCAAGAGGTTCATCGCGTTTTGGACGATGCCCATGATGAGGACGCCGGCGACGACGAAGCCCATGCTGCCCACACCGCCCGTGAGCGAAACGCCGCCGAGCACGCAGGCGGAAATCACATCGAGTTCGAAGCCCACGGAGGTATTGGGCTGGCCGCTGGTCATGCGCGCCGCGAGCACCAGGCCGGCAAAGGCTGCCATCACGCCCTGCGCGGTGAAGATGATGATTTTCACGCGGTCCACCGCGATGCCTGCGAGGTGGGCGGCCTCGATATTGCCGCCGACGGCGAGGGTATCGCGGCCAAACACCGTGCGGTTCAGAATGAACCCGAAAAGGAGGAAGCAGCCGATGGTGATCCAGACCGGCATCGGCAGGCCGCTGGAGAGCTGGCCGGCGACCTGCGGCTTGATGCCCAGGCCCTCCCACAGCCCGATGGGCGTGGAGGGGAAGCTGTAGTTGCCGAGATTGAAGAAGGCGTCCTGCGAGATGCCCACCGCCTTGTAGTCCGACACGATGTAGCTGAAGCCGCGGACCATCTGCATCGTGGCCAGGGTCGTGATCAGCGCGTTGATCCGCAGCTTGGCGACCACCACGCCGTTGATCAGTCCCGAGGCGGCGCCACACGCCAGCCCTCCGAGCACGCCGAGCGCGATGCTGCCCGTGCTATTCATCACCAGCGCGGCCACCACGCCGGAGCACGCTACGACCGAGCCGATCGAGAGATCGAAATCACCCGCCGCGAGGCAGAAGAGCATCGTGCACGCGACCATGCCGGTCATTGAGACCGCCAGCGCGAGGCCCTTCATATTCGCGACCGAGAGGAAATTCTCGACGAAGAGCGAGCAGCCGAGGAACAGCAGCGCGAGCACGAGCAGCATCCCTGCCCGGTCGAAGAAGTTACCGATGGCCGTGGTGTGACGCACGGCGGGAACGGCGATGGTGGAGGTGGCCATGAGTGGTTACGCGATCAGGTTAGTGCCTGCTTTCGAAATTGGGCGACAAGCCACCTCGGTCATTCCGAGCGCTGCGAAGAATCCACGCGTGCGATAGAGACAGGGAGACGTTCCCGTGGATTCTTCGCTGTGCTCAGAATGACCATTCATTTTGAAAACACACCTCAACGCCAGGAGCTGACCGCGCGTTTCAAAATTGATGCTCATGCGCTCTTGGTCGACTCCAGCGGCAGCGCGAGTTTGAGGAGCTTGGACTCGCTCGCCTCGGCGCGGTCCACGATGGCGGCGATGCAGCCCTGCCGCATCACGGCGATGCGGTCGGAGACGCCGAGCACTTCGGGCAGCTCGCTCGAGACCATGATCACACACACGCCGCTTCGCGCGAGATTCTGCATGATCGTGTAGATCTCGCTCTTGGCGCCGACGTCGATGCCGCGCGTCGGCTCGTCGAAGAGGATCACCTTCACCACGGGCTCCGAAAGCCAGCGACCAAGGATGACCTTCTGCTGATTGCCGCCGGAAAGATTGCGGATGAGCTGCTGCGGCGAGGGCGTTCGGACCCGGAGCTGCTCGATCTTCTCGCGCGCGTTCGACTGCTCCCACGCTTCGTTGATGAACGTGCCGGCCGTCGCTTTGCGTCGCCGCGTGCTGAGGTTTACATTTTCCAGCACGGAGCGCACGGGCACGATGCCCTCCTTCTTCCGGTCCTCGGGGCAGAGCACGATGCCGGCGTGGATCGCAGCGCGCGGCGAGCGCACGTCGACCGGCTGGCCCATCACGGAGATCTCGCCGGCGGTCCGCGCCACCGCACCAAAGATCAAGCGCAACAACTCCGTGCGCCCCGCGCCCACGAGCCCGAAAAAGCCAAAGATCTCCCCTGCCGCGGCCTCGAACGTACACGGCTCGGCCAGCCCTGGCCCTTCCAGTCCCGCCACGGCGAGCCCAGGACCGCTGTGGGCGCGCGGCGTGTAGTTGTAGATATCGGCCAGCTCGCGGCCGACCATCCGCTGCACCACCTGATCGCGCGTGATCACGCTCAGGTCCGCCGTCTCGACGTGGTTGCCGTCGCGCAGGATCGTGATGGTGTCGCAGAGCTCGAAGATCTCCTCCATGCGGTGCGAGACGTAGAGGATCGCGCAGCCGCGGGCCTTGAGATCGCGGATGATCGCAAAGAGTCGTCGCACCTCACGGTCGGAAAGGCTGCTCGTGGGCTCGTCGAAGGCGATGATGCGCGCGCCGCGCGTGAGCGCCTTGGCAATCTCGACCATCTGCCGCTGCGCGAGCGGCAGGCGGCCGACCTTGGTATCTGGATCGATCACCTCGCCGATCAGCTCGAGTTGCTTGCGCGCCGCAGCGGCCAACTCTGCCCGCTTCACCAAGCCGCCGCGCTGCGGCAGATGCCCGAGGAAAAGATTTTCCGCCACGCTCATCTCGGGGATGAGATGCAGCTCTTGGTAAATTACTGCCACGCCCGCTTCGAGGGCATCCTTCGTATGCTCGAAGACCCGCGGCTGCCCGTCGATCCGCACCGTGCCACCGGAGGGCCGGTAGGCGCCGCTGAGAATCTTGAGCAGTGTGGATTTGCCCGCGCCATTCTCGCCCATCAGCGCGTGGACCGAACCCGCCTGCACCTCGAACGACACGCCTTGCAGCGCTTTCACGCCGGGGAACTCCATCGCGAGCTGGTCGAAGGCGAGTGCGGCGGTCATGGCGCGAGAAAGGTCAGCGTTTGCCGGTGGTCCGATTCCGCCTCGGCAGAGGCGGAATCAGTGAAGTCGCGGGATGCTGTTCCCATTAGGGCGTGTTTTCAAAATGGTTTGTCATTCTGAGCGCAGTGAAGAATCCACGGGATCGGGCACCCTGCTGCCTTCGCACGCGTGGATTCTTCGCTGCGCTCAGAATGACAGAGGTGGGTTGTTGCGGCATTTAAAAAACACCCTCTCGCGCTCCCTGCTCTTCCGAGCAGGGCCACAGAGGCACGACCTTCACCGTGATCAATCCCGCACGCCCTGCTCTTTGAGGACCTGGCGGAAATTCTCACGGGTGATCAGCACGCCCACGGTGCGCGTATCGAGCGGCGGCTCCACGCCGTCCT
>JAZKEV010000028.1:0-12017 GCA_040386765.1 Verrucomicrobiota bacterium
CGCTCCGGCATCATCGTTGATACTTCTTAGTAGCTACTTAACGGAGTAGTGCTAAGCAAATGTTAATTCCGCAAACCAACCGCCCGCGCGGCTGTCCAAGCTACCTATGAAACGTTCCCTCGTCCTCTTTGCCCTTCCACTGCTGCTGGCAGCCGGCTGTGCCACATCGCAAGTTCCGACGCGGCAAAATACCGCCTCGTTCGAGGAAACTAATGCTGGCTCCTCAACTGGTGCCGTCCCCGGTGGTGCGGGTGTTGCGGCCACCACCGCCACGGCGGCTACTCCCATCGAGCTCGGGTCCACCCCCGAGATGGTGAAAGCTGCGCTCGGTGAGCCCGAACACATCCGGGCCAAGGCGAGCGGCCGCTCGCTGATGTCGACGTGGTCGTATCCGAACTATGGCGCCGCGGGGCAGACATTGCATGTCACCTTCCGGCAGGGACAGGTGGCGGCGCTGCGGCAGGAGGCGGCTCCGGTGCCCGCTGGCGGCGGAGCGCCGCAGTAAGTTTGGGCGAGTTTAAGCAATGACCGAGGAGGGGGGATAAACCGTCCCTCCCGCTCAGGTGCTGAGGGTTACGAAAAACCAAAGAAAAAGCCGCGGAGCTTTCGCCCCGCGGCCTGGCTGAACACAGTGCTTACCGGCACTAAATTTTTTCGCGGCGCCGTGAGGGGATGCGCATCAGCGGCGGGTGTTGGCGACCACGATTAGTCGACCTTTTGCCGCGAGGTCTCGCGTGAGGGCCGCTCGAAACTCCGAGGGGGCATCGGCGTATGCACCCACTACGACGCCGACCAAATTGGCAGCGGTGACGAGGTCTTCGTCTTCGGTGTCGTTGCCCACGCCTTGCGCAATCCACGCGTGAGGCAAATCGCCTTTGAGTGCGTGCGCGACCCTGCGGCCGTGGCTGTTGGTGTAGACGACCGTCATGCCTTTGCACAGCGCTTGATAACTCACGGGCGCAATCACGAGGGCCGTGCGCTCCGCGAAAAGCGGCGCCATCGACTGGCCGAGGCCTCGCAGCACCAGGGCGCCGGGGATTTTTGCGGCGGCGGCTTCGGCGCGGAGCATTTCAGAGCCTGCGGCCACGACGGTGATATCCGGCGTCTCTTTGACGATCGCCGTGAGCAAACGGTCCGAGGTGATGCCCGCGTGAGCGAGCGTCGCGGTGAGCAGGCCGAACGCCCATACCCAGCCACGCACACGGCGGGACAAGCGGGGCAGGACATGGGGCGAACTCACGTCCGCAGCCTACTGCGGTCGGGGTTGGCCAGTAATCCGGGTTCCCCCGGATATGGGCCTACGGATTTCCGTAGGAGGTAGGTTTCTGAGGGAGCGAGCGAAGAAGGACCCGACCAAGTTAAGAACACGCTCTGGAGGGAGGGCGTCACGCTGGGCTCGACTCACAAAGGCGCTCGATCCGAAATTTTTATGGAATGGACGGTATGGACGGAACGGACGGGATGACACGAACGGGCTGCCAAGGTATAGTATTACCCATTACGAAACGAAGGGTGAATGGGAACAGGAAGAGCGCTCAGACGTGGAGGCGATTGGGGAGGCAGCGCTAAATCCTCCCCTATTTCCGGGATAAGTTGGGCTTAGCCGTGATCAACTGAGATCATCTGGGAGGAAAAAACGTGTGGGCTTCGCCTCATCGGCGAAGCGCGGATGATTTTTTAACAAAGCACCTCTTTGGCGGCGCGAACCCAAAGGCTCATTTCACGTAGTAAATGGCAGAAACCCATCATGACCATAGACAGAAATTTTTGCCCCCCCCACAGACGAGGAGTCGACGGGGCGCCGGTCTAAATCCTCCTCTATTGCCGGGATAAGTTGGGATCATCCGTGATCAGCTGGGATCATCCGGAAGGAAAAAAACCGTGCCGGCTTCGCCTCATCGGCGAAGCACGATGATTTTTCAACAAACCCCTTCTTTGTGCGACACGGGCCTAAAGTCTCACTTCACGTAGTAATACCAATCACACCTTGGATTTAAGACTTTCCGAAACCTAACCAGAGTCATTTTAGCCACAGATGGCACGGATGAACACAGATAAAAATCCATCTGTGTTATCTGGCTAAAGTCCAAAAGCATCCGCCGATTGGTATAAATGGCAGAACACAGCATGACCGCAGAGCTGAATTTTAGCAGCCCGTGAGACGAGGAGGTGACGGGCTAAGTTCTCCTCTATTTCCGGGATAAGTTGGGATTAGCCGTGATCATCCGGGAGGAAAAAAATGATACGCAGGCACAGCTTCTTTTTAGCGGCGGTCGGTGACCGCCGAGCGAAGGCGCTATCCGGTTCGTCGGCGGTCATAGACCGCCGCCTCTCCGAGGGAGCGTTTAACTCTTCTCGGTCAGCTCGTCGTAGGCGGCGCTGAGGGCGCCGGGCGTGCGGTTCTGGGTTTCGTAGTCGGCAAAACCCGGGAGGCGGTCGATGGCCACGATCTTTTCCTTCGGCTCGCCGGCCTTGATCTTCTTTTCCGTGTACTCAAGCAGGCCGGTGAGGAAATCGCGGAAGGCCAGCAAATCCTTGTTCGTGCCTGTCACGCCGAACTTCGGGTTGCCGTGGCCAAAGATGTAGATGGCGTCCGCGGGATATTCTTTCGCCACGCGTTCGAGCAGGCTGATCCAGCCGCGGATTTTTCCGCCGCCCACGCGGTCGATCACGGGATAGATGCGGTTGAACATCAGGTCGCCGGTGTGAATCACGTTAGCCTTCTCAAAATGCGTGATGATATCGCCCTTCGTGTGGGCGGGGCCGTGGTACTTCAGCGCGATGGTCTCGCCGCCGAGATCCTTCTTCCACGTCTGGGCAAAGGTGGTGTCGGCGTAGGTCTGCGTATCCAGTTTCTTGTCCTGCGTGGCGCGCTTTTTCTGCAGCTCCGGCACGTTCTCGTGCGCGACGATCATCTTCGTCTCGGGCTTGAAGACGCCGTTGCCGCCGGTGTGGTCGCCGTGGTGGTGCGTGTTCACAAGCAGGTCGAGCTTGCGACCGGTGCGGCCGGGCAGGCCTTCGAGAAAGAGCTTCGCCGTATCCGGGAACTGGGTGTCGACGGCGGCGAGGGCGTCCTTGTTCACCAGCCAGCCGATGGTGCCGCCGCGCGCCGTGAAGCAGCCGACTTCGCGGCGGAGGGGCTTGAATTCGGGATTCACCGGCATCTGACCGCCTTTGGGAGGTTGCGCCGAGACGATCGAGCGGGCCATGAGGCCGGCGGCAGTAAACGCGGAGGAACGGATGAGGAAGTCGCGTCGGTTCATGCCGCCTACAATGAAGCACTTGCGTGCGCCGCCAAACCCTAATTTTCCCGGAAGTTTCCCTGTAACTTTCCCGATGCCGCGCGGTTCTCTCCGGCAACACCACATGTCCCGCTGTCGCCGTGATTGCCGTCGCCGAAGAAATCTCCGTTCCTTGTCATCCCTCGCAGGTTAACCGCACCCGCGCCTCGATTCCCGTGGACACCACCGCTGCCCAACGCTCCGATCATGCGCTCATGCTGGCCGTCCGCGACGGCGAGCTCGACGCGCTCGGGGAACTTTTCGAGCGCCATCACGGCCCGCTCTTCGGCTTCCTCACGAAGCTCACGGGCAATCGCACGGCGGCCGAGGATATCGCGCAAGTGGTCTTTCAACGCATGTTGAAATACCGGCACACCTACCGCGACGACGGGAGCCTCACCGCCTGGATGTATCATCTCGCGCGCCGCTGCTCAGCCGACCACTTCCGTAAAGCCCACTCGACTCCGCACGCCACCGACCCGGTGATCCTGAACGAGCAGCCCGACGAGGCACCGCACGCGGCGCACCATGCCGCGACACGCGACGACCACGCGCTCCTCCACGTCGCGCTCGAGCGGCTCGACCGCGACGACCGCGAAGTGCTCCTCCTCTCCCGTTTTCAGGAACTCTCCTTCGCCGAGATCTCCAACATCCTCGAGTGCTCCGTCGGCGCCGCCAAAGTCCGCGCCCATCGCGCGCTCGGCGAACTCCGCCTCATCTATCTGCGCCTGCAAAAAGAGCGCCTCGCCTGACTCCGAGACCCAAGACGCGAGTCCCTAGACCCAACTTCCTACACCCACTTTTCGCCATGAACTGCCAAAGCGCCCGCGATGTCTTTCCCGCGCTGCTCGACCGCCGCACTGCCGCCACCGATCACCTGGAGGCCCGCACCCACCTCGGCGGTTGCCCCGATTGCCAGCGCGAGTTCGCCGCCCTCTCGCAAACCCTCGCCGCCCTCGACGCCATGCCCACCCCAGCTCCTTCCCCGCGTCTTCGGAAAAACTTCTACGCCATGCTCGAGGAGGAGAAGCACTCCGCCGCGAGCGCCGAAGAGGTCGTCGAGCGCCGCCAGCGCGCCCGACAGGTCTCGCTTTGGCGCTGGGTGATCTCGCCGCTTGCCGGCTGCGCGCTGCTCGCCCTCGGATTTCTGCTGGGCAACCGCAACCAGCCGACCACGAACACGAGCACGCTCCCCGCACCCGTCGTCGCCGCGGCCGACGACTCCACCAAGCGCGAGATCGCGGCGCTGCGCGAGCAGATCGCCGCCCAGAATTCGCAGCTCAACAAGATGACGACGCTGGTCGGCTACTCGCTCCTGCATAATCAGCAGAATCCCGCCAACGAGCGCCTGCAGGAAGTGCTGCTCGCCGCGCGCGACGAGCAACCCAGCGACAAGGTCATCGACGACCTCATCCAGGCGCTCAACCTCGATCCGAGCGCCAACGTGCGGCTCCGCGCGCTCGAGGCGCTCTATCGCCATGCCGATCGCGACGCCGTCCGCGCCAGCGTGCTGGCCGCGCTCCCCCGGGAGCAAAACCCGCTCGTGCAGCTCGAGCTCATCGACTTCATCGCCTCCTCGCAGGCCACCGATGCCGCGCCGACGCTCGAGCGCATGTTGGCCGACGAATCCGTCGAGCCGCCGGTGCGCGACGCTGCCCGGCTCGCCCTCGCGCAACTCTGATTTTCCACAACCGCAACGTACCTACGACCGAGGCGCGGAAACGTTCCAGACATCCGCTCCCTCAAACCTTCAAACAAAGAAAATCCATGTTATCGCTCCTTCGTAAGTTCCTCTTCGTGCCCGCGCTGGCCTCCCTGCTCGTCGCAGGCGTCCGCGCCGCCGAAGATTCCGTCAACACCATCAAGTTCTCCGATCCCTCCAAACCGGGCACGGTGAAGATCTCCCTCGGGCATAGCAGCCTGAAGGTACAGGGTGTCGACACCAACGAGGTCTCCATCAAGTCCAACGTCCGCGCGTCCGGCCCGACCGTCCGCAAAGACGGCCTGCGTGTGATCAGCACCACGTCGAGCTTTGCGCTCGGCGAGAAGGACAACGTGATCACGATCGATGGCGCCAGCAATCCGGGGAAAAACAGCGCGGAGTTTCAGCTGAAAGTCCCCAAGAACACATCGATCGTCGTCACCAATGCCTGGAATGGCGAAGTGATGTGCAGCGACCTGTCGGGCGATGTCGAAATCAAGGGCATGAACGGCGAGATCAAGCTCTACGAGCTCTCCGGCGGCGTGCTCGTCGAGGCGATGAACGGCGAGATCACCGCCAACCTGCGCGAGTTGAATGCGACCAAGCCCCTCTCCTTCACCACGCATAATGGCCAGGTGGTGCTCCGCCTGCCGGAAAGCGCCAAGGCCAGCCTCCGGCTCCGCACTCAGAATGGTGCGGTCCTCACCGATTTCCCCGAGACGATGCTTCTGACCAAGGCGGAACCGTCCACCTCGACGTGGACCTCCCGCAGCCGGTCGTTCTCGATGAAGGACGGCAAAGTCCTCACCGCCGACGTGCAGGAGGCCATTCGCGAAGCCGCCGCCCTCAGCGCCACGGCGGTGCAGGAAGCGCTCGAAGCCGTGAAGTCCGGCATTGAGGAAGCCCGCATCAACAGCGAGGAAGCCCGTCGCGAGATCGAGCGCGCCCGTCGCGATATGGAGCGTGCGCGGCGTGAGATCAGCGAACGCACCCGGGTGGCGCGCACGGACCAGGCGGTCGAGGCGCCCCCGGCTCCTCCAGCCCCGCCCGCCCCCGGCGCAAAGCCAGTTCCCCCTACTGCCCCCGTGCCCCCCAAGATCACCAAGCCCACCATCACCGGCGGCAAGCTGGTGACTGGCACTCTCAACGGCGGTGGCGTGGAGATCAATGTCGCCACGATGAATGGGGACGTAGTGCTGCGGAAGCGCTGAGCAACCGCAACCGCTCGCTTGGCGCGATCAGAGCGGAAAAGACCTCACAAGGAGGTAGGCCCGACTCATCCGCAAAATTTCCAGTCTTACGCGTTTTGGGCTTCTTCTTCGGGGCAGGTCGAAAGACCTGCCCTATTTTCATGCCCTGCAACCAGTTAAAGATGCGTCGTCGCGCTCAAACGAACTATTAGCCGCGGGTCATGGGGCACAGCACCCGGCCTTTTATACGCAGACCAGCGTATTCTCAAATTGCTGAAACACTCTACACTCTATGCGTTCTCACTTCCTGCCTTCACCATGATACCTGTCGTCATCGTCCTCCTACTACTCACCGCGCTCGTCGCGACGGAGCCGTCCTCCCCGGGCGGCAATGAGGAGAATTGAGCGCGTAAGCACGTAACGGGTCACGTAACTGGGTAAAACGAAGCAACGAACTTTACCAAAAAAAGCAGGGGCGCCCTCTCGCGAGAGCGCCCCTGTTTGTTTTCTAGGTTTTAGTTGGCAGCGAAACGCGGCGCATTCTCCGAAGCGTCCACGATGCGGACGGGCAGAGAGACTTTCGTCTCAACCGCCACGCCGTCGCGAACCACCGGCTTGAAGCGCCATTGCTTCACCGCATCGAGGACGGCCGAGGCCAGCACATCGTCCGGAGTGGACTTGATGGCCAGATCGACCGGCTTGCCTTTTTCGTCCACCACGAACTCGAGCAACACCGAAGCGCCGTTGTAGCGCGGGTCGACGCTGGGGGAAACCACAGCGACGGGAACCGGCACACCGGGATCCTTACGGCACGACTCGAGGTAGACTTGCTCATCCGTCTTCGCCGAAGCGAAGGCGGTCGCGAACACGCCCACAATGAGGAGGACTACGAACTTGCTGACTGCTTTCATGGTATAAACTCCGCGGATAAGGCGGAGAGTTTGGTTTTCTCTATCGGTTAGAAACGCCGGTCCACGACCGCCCCGGAAGGGCGCACGCACACCGGCGGGTTTCGGTCGCACGACACAGGAGTGCCGCACGGCCAAAGGGTCCGTCTTGGGAAACCAAAGGGGAGAAAGGGGCTTCGAGAGCCCAAAGCATGCGCGACCCCTCGGGGTCGGGCGCGCACAATCAAAGAACACTGGGTTGGAGTTTCCTTGAAAGCATCTCCCATAAAGCAGCCGCCGTGCCGCAATCCAAGATGATTCACCCTTCGCCATCGAATCGTAACCCGTAGAAGTACGCGTGGAAAATCTAAGCAATCTTCTTCCAAAGTCGGCTTGCAGGTGCCGATAAGGGGAGCTTCTCTCATACCTTCGTTCGCAACCATGTCTGAAAAAACTAGCCCGCCCTCTCTGATTAGTCGCGCCACGTCCGCCGTAGCTCAATGGATCGATTCCGACTACACGCCAGACGGCCCGGAAAAGATGCGCAACGAGCCGGACTCGGTCGATTGGATGCGTTGTATTCCCTTCCTCATCCTCCACCTGGGCTGCTTCGGCGCGCTCTGGGTGGGAGTGAGCCCGGTCGCGGTCTGGACGGCGGTCGCCCTGTACTTCGTCCGCATGTTTGCCGTTACCGGCATCTATCACCGCTATTTCTCGCACAAGACGTATAGCACCTCCCGCTTCGGCCAGTTCGTCCTCGCGCTCTGGGGCGGCACCACCGTCCAGCGTGGCGCGCTCTGGTGGGCCTACCACCACCGCCATCACCACCAGCACTCGGACGAGCCTGAGGACGCGCACTCGCCCCACGTCCACGGCTTCTGGTGGTCGCACATCGGCTGGATCACGAGCCGGCGCAATTTTCCGACAGATTACTCCAAGATCAAAGACCTCGCGAAGTTTCCCGAGTTGGTCTGGCTCAATCGCTTCGACACCGTTGTCCCTTTCCTCTTCGCCTTTGCCGTTTACGGCTTCGGCGAGGCCCTCGCGCACTACGCGCCGCAACTGGGCACCAATGGCTGGCAGATGCTCGTCTGGGGCTTCTTCATCAGCACGACCGCGCTCTTCCACGGCACCGCCTGCATCAACTCGATGGCGCATCTGATGGGCCGCCGCCGGTTCAAGACGAGCGACGACTCCCGCAACAGCTTCATCCTCGCCATGATCACCCTCGGCGAGGGCTGGCACAATAATCACCACCGCTACCAGTCCTCGACCCGCAACGGGTTCTACTGGTGGGAAATCGACATCACTTACTACGGCTTGAAGGCGCTCTCGTTCACGCGCTTCATCTGGGGCCTCAAGCCGGTCCCGAAGTCGATCATGGAGGAGGCCGCCCGCGCCGACCACCTCGCCACGATCGCCGCCGTCCAGAAGGCCGCGCACGTGCATCCGGAGTATTCCTCGCTGAAGAAGGTCGTCCCGGCCGCCGCCGCGATTGCCGTCGCCACCGCGACCGCCGCTCAAGCCAGCTTCCCGAAGAAAGCCGAGGGTCCGCCGATCCACAAGGATGTCAGCGAACTCTCGCATCCGGACGCGAAGCCGACACCGCCGCCGAACGCGTGATTGGCAGGTAGCAACACTCATCCGAAGGGCGGGTCAATCGACCCGCCCTTTTTTATGCCCGGAAGGGAATGCCGGGTGATGGGCATCGGGGCTAAACACGGTCTGCGACTAGCAGACCCCTCGGTTTTACCGCGCAAGCGCATGGCCGGAGCTTCCGCCCGAGATTTCACCTTTGGTGAAATCCATTAAGGGGGCTCCTTCAGGCTGCTCATCCCTTCACTTCTCCGCCGCAAGTGAGATGCACACCAGCTCCGAGTCCGAACGCGCATAGAGGTTCCGGTTCGCATACGCGGGATGAGCCCACGTCACGGGCTCGTTGCGGCCGATGATGTTCGTGTTCGGCGTGATGAATTTCGCGCGGGAGATCTGCTCCATGCCTTTCCCGCTTAATCGCGCGATCACCAACTCTCCCGCCTCCGTGCTGATCCAGGTCCGGTCGCCGTTCTGGACTAGGTGGGCGGTGGCCCAGCGCTCATTTGGCTGCAGGGTTTTATCATCCCACATCTTCTCGCCCGTTTCGAGGCTCAGGCAGCGCAGTTCGCCGTAGCTGTGTATCCCATAGATGTACCCGCCGCGCACCAGCGGCGTCATCGAGATCGTGTGAATCGCCTCCGTCTTCCGCTCGTTCGGCCCGGTGCGATGCCAGAGCTCCTCCGGCGCCCCGCCGGCGGTTTTGAGCGCGAAGCACGCTGTCCCATCGTAGAATGAAGCCAGCACCAGCTTCCGGCCCGTCTCATCCAGCACCGGATCGGCGACGTGGTGGATCATACGCGTGTTCCTGTGGGGCTCCTTCCAGAGCACCTCGCCCGTGGCGGGGTTGAGCCCTGCGAGCCACGAGCCCGTCCACGCGAGTACCACGTCGCGCTCGCCGACGCGGATGAGCCGCGGTGGCGAGTAGGAGGCCTTTCCATCCAGCGCACGCCAGCGCTCCTTCCCCGTCTGCATATCGAGCGCGACGAGGCACGCGTCGGGCTCACCACCGACGTGGTAGATCACGACATCGCCCGCGACGAGCGGCGCGCTGTTCATGCCCCAGTAGTTCACGCTCGTCTTGAAGTCCGCCATCATGTCGCGCGCCCAGAGCACGCGGCCCGTCGCCGCCTCGAAAGCCCGCGCGTGCCCCATCGTGCCGTACGAAAACGCGCGCCCGTCCGCCACCGTCACCGCGGCGCGCGGGCCCTGCGCGTAGTCCACATCCCGATACACGCACGGGTAAGCATGCTCCCAACGCAGCTTACCGGTCGTCCGATCGAAGCTCAGCACCCGCTCCTGTTCCGGCGCCGCCACCCGGTCCATCAGGAAGACCTGATCTCCCGCGACCGTCGGCCCGGCGAAGCCCGGCCCCACCTCTGCCACCCACACCGGCTTCAATTCCTTGCTCGCAAACGCTTCGACGATCCCCGTCTCGCGCCAGACGCCATCGCGTGTCGTTCCCCGCCATTGCGGCCAGTCGTCGGCCCGTAAAATTCCGAGGCCCGATACTGCGAGCGCAAAACCTAACGAAAGCAGGGGCAAACGAGCGCGAAGACGCATGGAGGAAATCTCGGACAAGGGCCTTTCCGAGTTGTGCCTCCGCTCTCCGACAACGCAAGCCCTTCGCCCGCACGGTCCGGAACCTCATCTCGATGCGTCCGCTCGCCGTCCCGGACCGTAGCAGGGGTGGTTCGCAATCCTCTCTCCGCAACCGCTTATGCCCACCCTCGCGATCATCGGCACCGGTATCTCCGGACTCGGCTGCGCTCATTTTCTGCATCGCGATTTCGATGTCACGCTCTTCGAGCAAAACGCTTATGTGGGAGGCCACACGAATACGGTGACTGCCACCGAGCCCACCACCGGCCGCGCCGTGCCCATCGATACGGGCTTCATGGTGTTCAACAAGGTCACCTACCCGCACCTCACCCGGCTCTTCGCCCAGCTCGATGTTCCCATCAAACCCGCCGCGATGTCCTTCAGTGTCCGCCATGCCGATACGGGCCTCGAGTTCGCCGGCTCTTCGCTGAATCACCTCTTCGCCCAGCGCCGCAATCTCCTCCGCCCGCGCTTCTGGCGCATGCTCTCCGCCATCGACCGCTTCAACCGCGAGGCCGTCGCCGCGCTCGACGATCCGTCGCTGCAAAACGAGACGCTCGGCGACTACGTGCGCCGCCGCGGTTACGGCACCGATTTCTTCGATCTCTACCTCGTGCCGATGAGCTCCGCCGTGTGGAGCACTCTGCCGGAGCTCATGCTCGCGTTTCCCGCCACCACGCTCCTGCGCTTCTTCCACAATCACGGCTTCCTTGGTCTCCACACGCAGCACCCGTGGTTCACCGTCGCGGGTGGCGCCAAAACCTACGTGCAGCGGCTCACCCAGCCCTGGCAGCATCGCATCCGCCTCCATCAGGCGGTTACGCGCGTCGCGCGCACGCCCGAGGGCGTCGCCGTCTCCACCATCGCAGGCCACACGCACCTCTTCGATCAGGTCATCCTCGCCTGCCACGGCGACCAGGCGCTCCGGTTGCTCGACACGTCCACGCCCGCGGAGCAGCGCCTCCTCTCCGAATTTCACTATCAATCCAATACCGCGACGCTCCACACCGACACCTCGGTGATGCCGCGCACGCGCCTCGCATGGTCTAGCTGGAACTACGAGATCAACCGCTCCCCCGCCGGCCGCATCTCCACCGCCACGCACTACTGGATGAACGAGCTCCAGGGCGTCTCCGACCGCGAAAACTACTTCGTCACGATCGACCGTCCCGAATCCATCGCCGCCAACCGCGTCCTCCGTCGCATCGCCTACGAGCACCCGCTCTTCACGCTCGGAGCCGTCCGCGCCCAGTCGGAACTGCCCGCCCTCAACGCCGCCGCGCGCGGCACGACCGAGACGTATTTCGCCGGCGCGTGGCAGCGCTTCGGCTTCCACGAGGACGGCCTGCTCAGCGCCGTCCGCCTCAGTGAGCAGCTCCTCGGTCGCGACCCGTGGTCGGCCTCGGCCCAACCTGCCGCCGCCCCGCGCGAGCCCGCCCTGGCTCCCGCCCGCGCATGAACTCCTGCCTCTACGAATGCCATGTCATGCACGCGCGCTTCTCTCCGCGCGCGCATCGCTTCGTCTACCGCATCTTCCTCTTCTCGCTCGATCTCGACGAGGTGGAGTCATCGGCCTGCCGCGTGCCGTTTTTCTCGCTTGGTCGCCGCAATCTCTACTCGTACCGCGACGCGGATTTCTTCCCCACCGGCGAGGGCGCTACGCTGCGCGACCGCGTCACGGCCTTTGCCGCGCGCCACGGCGCCGATATCGCCGGCGCACGCATCGTCCTCGTCACGCTGCCGCGCGTCGTCGGCTATCTCT
>JAZKEV010000028.1:12027-21071 GCA_040386765.1 Verrucomicrobiota bacterium
GTGCCCCGCTCGCCGCGATCGCCGAAGTCACCAATACCTTTCGCGAGGTGAAGCCGTACTTCCTCGGCCACGATTGCCTCGCCGTGCCCGCCCCCGAAACCGCGGGCGCCTCGGCGCGGCCCACCGACCCCGCGACCTTTCATCTGCGCATCCCGAAGCATTTCTACGTCTCGCCGTTTTCCGATGTCGATGTGGCCTTCGATTTCGCGCTGCGCACGCCCGCCGGTCGCCTCTCCATCCAGATCGATGACTACACCGGCATCAAGCGCACGCTCACGAGCACGCTCACCGGCACGCGCCACCCGCTCACCGGCGCGCGGCTCGCGTGGCTCACGCTCAAGTATCCTCTCCTCACGCTCCGCATCATCGGCCTCATCCACTGGCACGCCTTTCGCCTCTGGCTGAAACGCGTCCCGTGGTTCGCCAAAGGCGCGCGTCCCTCCGATCAGCGCGACCTCTATCGTCCGCATCCTTCCCTTTCCGACGTTTCATGAGTCAGCCCACTACGACCACCGCCCCCCCGTTCGCTTCGCGTTTCACCGCCACGCGGCCGCGCCGGACCCGCTTCTTCCGCTCCGCCGTCCTCGAGGCCTTCGGGGCCATGCAGCGCGGCCACCTCGCCCTCGAGCTGCCCGATGGCCGCACCCACCACATCGGCACGCCCGTCTCGGCCGCCGGCCTGCAGCTGCCGCTCGCCATCCCGGCCGCCGCGCAGCTGCGCATCCGTCGCGATGCCTTCTTCAAAAAGTGTTTCTGGTCCGGCGATATCGGCTTCGCCGAGTCCTTCATCGATGGCGATTGGGAGACGCCCGATCTCACCGCGGTCATCGCTTTCTTTATCCTCAATCTCGAAAACGCCCCCACGCTCTCCGGCTCGCAGCGCGCCCAGTCGCTCGCGCTGAATCTCCTCCGCTTCGCCAATCGCGCCGGCCACCTCCTCCGCGGCAACACCCGCGCCATCGCGCGCCGCAATATCCGCGAGCATTACGATCTCTCCAACGACTTCTTCGCGCTCTTCCTCGATCCGTCGATGATGTACTCCGCCGCGCTCTGGCCCGCGCACGCGCCGCACCTCTCGCTCGAGGCCGCACAAGCCGAGAAAAACGATGCCCTCTGCCGCCGGCTCCACCTCGCGCCCACCGATCATGTGCTCGAGATCGGCACCGGCTGGGGCGGTTGGTCGTTGCACGCGGCGCGCCACTACGGCTGCCACGTCACCACCGTCACGATCTCGCAGGAGCAATTCGACCTCGCCCGCCGCCGCGTCGCCGCGGCAGGCCTCGCCGACCGCATCGACGTCCAGCTCCGCGATTTTCGCGATATCGAGGGGAGCTTCGACAAGATTGTCTCCATCGAGATGCTCGAGGCCGTCGGCCACGCCAATCAGCGCACCTTTGCCGAGATCGTCTCGCGCGTCCTCGCGCCTAACGGCCTCCTCGCGCTCCAGTTCATCACCTGCCCCGATGCCCGCTACGAGCAGTTCCGGCGCGGCGTCGACTTCATCCAGAAGCATATCTTCCCCGGCTCGCTCCTCCTCTCGCTCAACCGGATGAACGACCTTCTCTCCCGCGCCGGCGGCTTCGTGCTCCACGACGTCGACGACTTCGGCCCCGACTACGCCCGCACCCTGCGCCTCTGGCGCGAGAACTTCCGCGCCCGCCTCGAACAGGTCCACGCTCTCGGCTTCGACGAACGCTTCGTCCGCAAATGGACCTACTACCTGTGCTACTGCGAAGCCGCGTTTGCGCTGCGGAATATCTCGGTGGTGCACACGCTCCACACGCGGGCAAACAATCTTACCCTGCGCTAGGCGACTGCCCTCTCTGCAAAGCGAGCACAGCGCGCGACGACGATTACGATCAAGAGCACGAGTACGACTCAGCCCTCTCTCGCCATGATCCTCTTCCTTCGCCTCCTCTTCATCGCGATTCTCGCCTCGATGCTGGCCGTCACGAGCTGGGCGAGCCTGCACACGCCGCTCACGCAGATTCCGCGCGAGGTCTTCACGCACCCTTGGTTCATCGCCACGCTCTTCGATACGTACTGGGCGTTCATCACGATCTACCTCTGGGTCGCCTGGAAGGAACAATCGCTCGTCGCGCGCATCCTGTGGTTCGTCGCCACCCTCGCTCTCGGCAATATCGCGACGGCCGCCTACCTGCTTCGCGAGCTCTTCCGCGTGCCCACCACCGCGCAAGTCAGCGACGTCGTCACCCGCCGCAATCCCGGCTACATCCTCCTGCCCGGGCTTCTGACGCTCGCCGCCGTAGTGGTCTATGTGCTCGCGTGAGAAACCCGATCAGCGGCCGCCTGCTCGCTCCGCTGCGCGCCCAACTCACGCAGGGCGTCACGCCCGACAAACTCGCCCTCACCATCAGTGTCGGCACGGTCTGCGCGCTGTTTCCGTTTCTAGGCTTCACCGCGCTGCTCAATCTCCTCGTCGGCCTCGTGTTGCGCCTCAATCAGCCGATCCTGCAAACCCTCAACCAGCTGCTGGGGCCGCTGCAGCTACTGCTGATCCTGGTCTACGTCCGCGCCGGCGAGCTGCTCTGGCACGCCTCGACTGAGTCGCGCTTCACACTCACCGACATGATCCGCGTTTTCCAGGAAAGCTCGGTCCGCGATTTTCTCACCCGCTTCGGCTGGGCGGGCATCCACGCGTTCTCCGCCTGGCTCGTCACCGCGCCGCTGCTCGTGGCGGTAATTTACTTCGCGACGCGTCCAATCTTCCGCCGCTGGACTCCGAGCCAAGCCACCACATGAACGTCCTTCTGCTCCTCGCCCTCGCTACCGGCGCGCTCTGCGTCGCCTTCGCACTGTGCTACCTGCTCGCGCGGCGCATCGACAACTATGGCATCGTCGACATCGCGTGGTCCTATGCCTTCGGCGTCGTGGGGCTTTTCTACGCGCTCGCCGCGGCCGGAGCCACTCCGAGGCGGATCCTGCTCGGCACGATGGTGGGCGCGTGGAGCGCGCGACTCGGCACGCATCTCTACCGGCGGGTGATGAGCCATCACCCCACGGAAGACACCCGCTACCGGCAGCTGCGCGAGGATTGGGCCGCGGACTTTCCGCGCAAGATGTTCGGCTTCTTCCAAGTGCAGGCGCTCTCCGTCGTCTTCCTCGCTATCCCCTTCCTCGTCAGCCTCCGCAACCCCGCGCCGGGCCTGCATCCGCTCGAGTACACCGGCGCCGCGCTCTGGCTGCTCGGGCTCGGCGGCGAAGCGCTCGCCGATGCCCAACTCGCCGCCTTCAAGCGCGACCCGGCCAATAAAGGCCGCGTCTGCGACCGCGGGCTCTGGAGCTATAGCCGCCACCCCAATTACTTTTTCGAGTGGCTGACATGGGTCGCCTACTGGCTCTTCGCCTGTGCTTCGCCGTGGGGTTGGGCCACGGTGACCTCTCCAGCACTCATGCTCTACTTCCTCGTCCGCGTCACCGGCATCCCCGCCACCGAGCAGCAAAGCCTCCGCAACAAGGGCGAGGCCTACCGCGCGTATCAGCGGACCACGAGCGCCTTTGTCCCGTGGTTTAAGAAACGGTAGGGCGGTTTATCCTTAAACCGCCGCGCATTCGGGGTGTGCGTATCTTAAGCGGCGCGTTAGGCAACATGCCTACCGTGCCGCCTATTTCAGTATGTCGTTGCGAGGACCGCGCCGAAGCAGCAATCCAACCTTTTGCCCATCGCGATTCCCGCGACCCGCTTCTCTCCCCATGAAGTTCGAACACTTTGCCATCAACGTCCCCGATGCCCGCGCGCACGCCGCCTGGTACGTCCAGCATCTCGGCCTCACCATCAATCGCAGCCGCGCGGATGCGCCCTACATGCACTTCCTCGCCGACGATACCGGCCGCATTATCATCGAGCTCTATTCCAATCCGAAGGCGCCGTTTCCCGACTATGCCGCGATGCATCCGCTGCTCTTTCATATCGCCTTTGTCTCCACCGACGCGCGGGCCGATCAGGCCCGCCTTGAGAAGGTCGGCGCCAAGCTCGCCCTCGAGGACCCCCTCCCTGACGGTTCCCTCCTCCTGATCCTGCGCGATCCGTGGGGCGTGTCGCTGCAATTCTGCCAGCGCGTCCAGCCGTTTCCGATGCCGTGAACCCCTTCCCCATGTTTCGCTCCACCTTTCTCGCCTTCGCTCTCAGCTTTGCCGCCTCCGTGGCGTTCGCCATCGACGACTATAAACCCGGCCCCGACGCCTCGCCCCAACCCGGCGTGCCGCAGGGCAAGGTCACCAAGCACCGCTGGGAGAGTAAAATCTTCCCCAACACCACGCGCGACTACTGGGTCTACGTGCCCGCGCAATACGACGGCAAGGCCCCTGCCGCCGTCATGGTTTTCCAGGATGGCGAGGGCTGCATCAGCCCCACCGGCTCGATCCGGGTGCCCATTGTATTCGACAATTTGATACACCGAAAGGAGATGCCCGTCACCATCGGCATCTTCATCAATCCCGGCGGGATCAACGACGCCAAGGACCCCAAGGCCCGCTCGCGCGGCAACCGCTCCCTCGAGTACGACACCCTCTCCGATCGCTACGCCCGCTTCCTCTTGGAGGAAATTCTCCCCGAGGTCGGCAAGTCCTACAAGCTCACCACCGACCCCGAGGGGCGCGCCATCCAGGGCAATTCCTCCGGCGGCATCTGCGCCTTCACCGTCGCGTGGGAGCGTCCCAACGAGTTTCGGAAGATCGTCAGCTACATCGGCAGCTTCACCTCGATCGCGTATCGCCCCGCGAAGGATGGCCAGCCCATGCAGCCCGGCGGCGATCTCTACCCCACGCTCATCCGCAAAACGCCGGTCAAGCCCCTCAAGGTCTTCCTGCAGGATGGCGCCAACGACCTTAACAACAGCCACGGTAGCTGGTTCCTCGCCAACCAGCAGATGCTCGCCGCCCTCCTTTGGGCCAACACGAACGCCGACGAAAAGAAGGCCCCCGGCCCCCGCTACCAAGTGAAGCACGAGTGGGGCGACGGCGCGCACAGCGGCAAGCACGGCGGCCAGATCTTCCCCGATGTGACGCGCTGGCTCTGGAAAGACTACGTACCGCGCCAGCTGTAGAGGCCCTGTTGTTGCGAGGAGCGAAGCCCCGATCCATCCAGCCTCATTTCCGGAGCGCAACTCGCGCCGTGCCCCAAGGCTCTCGGGCCACGCTCCTCGTCACTTCCGCCCCGCCCACGCGTCATCCCCCCGCGATGCCTTTCCGAGCCACCGACCCCGCCAATACCGAGTGGTGGTGGATCTTTGACCCTCGCCGCAGCCTGCGCGCGCGTGTCGCGCTGCTGGTCGGCGCGGGCACGCTCGTATTCTCCGCCCTGCTCACCTGGCTCGTGGGCGGCACCTATCGGCGCACCCTCCAGGCCCAGACGACCGCCGCGCTCGAAACCCTCGCTTTCCAGCTCGCCGACAAGCTCGACCGCACGATCTACGAGCGCTACCGCACGCTGACGCTCGCCGCTTCGCTGCCCGCCCTGCGCAATCCCGCCGCTTCGCCCACGGATCGCCGCCGCGTGCTCGATGCCATGCAGGAATCGACGGCCGACTTCGCCTGGATCGGCTTTGCCGACCGCTCCGGCCATATCGACGCCGCGACCGGCGGACTCTTCGAAAACGCCTCGGCCAAATTTCGCGGCTGGTTTCCCGGCGCGCGCAATTCCGCCTACGTCGGCCCGCTGCGTCTCATCCCGGAGCTCTCGCGCAACGCCTCCGCCACCATCGATGCCGACAGCGCCCCGCGCTTCTTCGACCTCGCCATCCCGCTCACCGATACCGACGGCCAGTTTCACGGCGTGCTCGCCGCCCATATCCGATGGACGCTGGCTCGCGAGGTCCAGCTCTCCGTCGTCCCCGAGTCGCTCGCCCGCGAACACATCGGCGCCACGGTCTACGCTGGCGGCGAGGTGCTGCTCGACTCCGGCGCCTCCGGTTGGACGCAGCCGCCCGATCCGCCGGAGATCTCCGATCCGCGCCGCACGCGCGGCTCCTTTGTCGAGCAGAACCCCCTCGGCACCGCCTACGTGACCGGCTTCGCGCGCAGCCGCGGCTACCGCGAGTATCGCGGCGTCGGCTGGCTCGTCGTCGTCCGCCAACCTGTCGCACACGCCTTCGCGTCCGTCGCCTCGCTCCGCCGCACGGTCGGCGCGTGGGCCTTCAGCCTCTCGCTCGTCGCGATGGGCGCCTCCTGGCTTCTCGTCAGCCGCCACGCCTGGCGCCTGCGCTCCGTCCGTGCCTCCGCCGAGCGTATCCACGAAGGGGATATCCTGACCGTCCTCCCCCGCCCGCCCGGCGATTCTGAGCTCGCGAAGATGTGCGGCGCGCTTGGCGACCTGGTTGAAGACCTGCGCAGCAAAAAGCCCCCCAAGAACGACAACCCGATGTAAGGCCAGCCCGTGCCTTGCGTAGCCCTGCGCGTGAGCGCAGGGACGGAACGCCCTTAGGTCCTATCTTCAAAATCAAGCGCCCCTCCTACCTCTGTCATTCTGAGCAGCGAAGAATCCACGTGAACGAATACCCTGCCGCCGTCGCACGCGTGGATTCTTCGCCGAGCTCAAATTGGCCTGTGGGTGACAGGGAAGCGAGAATTGTTGGAGCAGCTTCACGCGGCGACGGATCGCCGGATCGAATGTGGCCCGCCGCGTGAGCGGCGGGATCGGGAGCCTCGCCCGCGCGGTAGGCCCCCTCACCGCCGTTCCCGCGCCGCCTTCGCCGCCAGTTCAAACTGCTCCAGTGCCTCGCGATTTCTCCCGAGCGCTCGCAGCACTTGCGCAAACTGGTCGTGCAGCTGCGACGACGCTTGCGCCTGCAGTGCGGCCTCGAAATGCGGCACCGCCTCCTCCAGCCGGTTTGAATTTACCAGCGCCACCGCGAGCTGCGCCCGCGGCAGCGCTGCGGCCGGTTGCAGCTTTACCGCCGCCGCAAAAGCCGCCACCGCTTCGCCCCAGCGCTGCTGCGCCGCGAGCGCGTTGCCGAGATTGAGGTGGGCCGCCGCGTAGTCCGGCGCCAGCCGCGCCGCCGCCTCGAAATAGGGCGTCGCTTCCTTCGGCTGCCCCGCCTGAGCCAGCATCGTGCCGAGATTCATCTGCGCCTCGAAGGAGTCTGACCGCTGCTCCGCCGCCTGTCGCAGCAGAGCCAGCGCGTCACGCTCTCGCCCGAGTGCGACGAGTGCCCGCGCGTAGTGACCATGTACGCCGGAAAACGAAGGCCGAAGCCGCAACGCGCGTTCGAAATGCGGCAGCGCCTCCGCCATGCTGCCTTTTGCCAGCAGCGTGAGCGCGAGATTCACCTCCGCCTGTGCGAAGTCCGGCCGCAGCCGCAGCGCCTCGTTGTGCCGCGTGACCGCCTCGTCAAAGCGCCCCAGCACGCGTAGCGCGCTCCCGATATTGTCGATCGTCGTGGCATCGCTCGTCTTCGCCCGCCGCGCCATTTCGAAGACGTCCAGCGCTTCCTTTGCCTGCCCTGCATCGGCCAGCTCGGCTCCGAGATTATTGAGCGCCGCGGTGTAGCCCGGCTTCAGCTCGAGCGCACGACGGTAGCTCGCAATCGCCTCCTCGCGCCGGCCTACCGCGCGCAGGGCATTGCCGAGGTTGCTCAACGCCTCGGGATGCGCGGGCTTCAGTGCCACCGACCGCTCGAGTAGCGGAATTGCCTCCGCCGGCCGGCCGATCAGCGTCAGCTCACAGCCGAGATCGTTCAGCGCGTACGGATCGTCGGGTCGCAGGGTCAGCGCATGGCGGAAGAGCTCGATGGCCTCCGGGTGCCGCTCCGCGCGCGCGAGGGTGTCGGCGAGGTTGAGCCAGGCCATGATCGCCTTCGGGTTCTTCGCGAGCGTGTCGCGCCAAAGCTTTTCATTGTTGAGGAAGATGGTGCTGTGCCGGGCTGTCGCCAGCCCGAGGGCCAGCACCAGCACCGCCGCCACCACGGGCCATGCGCGTGGCACCCAGCGCGCCACCGCCGCGCCAGCCAGCGCCAGCGGCCCCATGCTCGCGAGGTATTGAAAATGATCCCCGACAAACGAATACCGGAAAAAATACACGCTGAAAAAGCCCAGCACCGGAAACAGCAGCGCCACAAAAAACGCGGTAGCAAACAGCACCGGCCGCCACCGCCCCGCACGGCCGCGCCACAGCAGGAAGCCCCCCCACCCCAGCGCGGCCGCCACGCCCGCGTACGCCAGCGCCCCGCCGCCTGCGATATCCCAACGCGGGTAGATGAAGATCAGCGGCGCCGGCCAGAGCAGCTTTCCGAGGTAGAACCACATCGCCCGCCCCGCGATCGCGAAACGCTCCGGCAGCGTCTGATTCCACTCCGCGCCAATCGCGCCCGAATTGAATTTCTGTTCCCAGATCGTCCAGCCGGCCGCGAGAGCCGACAGCGCGAAAAACGGCGCCAGCCGCACCGCATCGCGCCACTCTACCCGCCTGCGGATCCACCACGTGCACAGACCCAGCGCCACCGGCAGCATGACCGTCGAAGGCTTGCTCAGGATCGCGAGCACCGCGCACCCCAGCGCCAGCCAATAGAAGCGGCCTCCGCTTCGCGCCTCTTCGCCTGTCCCCGCAACCAGCCCAGGCGCGGAAGAATTCTCCACCCAGCGAATCCAGAAACTCGCCGCCGCGAGGAAAAATACCGCCGACTGCGTGTTCTTCAGCTCGCAGATCCACGCGACCGACTCCACCTGCACCGGATGCAGCGCCCACAACGCCGCGCCGAGCCACGCACCTGGCACGCGCAACTGCACCAGCACGCGCCAGAGCAGCAGCGCCGCCGCGAGGTGAAAGACCAGCGTCACCACCCGGTAGCCCAGCGGCTCCAGCCCCCACAGCGCGTGCTGCACCCAGAAGTTGGTGAGCACGAGCGGGAAGTAGTTTGCCCGGGCACTCGTCCAGATATCCGCCAGCCCGAGGGGACCAATGATTACCGGGTTATCTGTGATATGCAGGTCGTCGTCCCAAAGAAACGCCCCGCGCAGCGAAAAAGCATACGCCGCCACCACGCCAGCGATCAATATCGCCGCGAGAAGCCAGGTGCGTGCAAGGGGTC
>JAZKEV010000028.1:21081-21298 GCA_040386765.1 Verrucomicrobiota bacterium
AGAGACACACGCCCACGCTCTGAACTCGTCCCCGCAACTTCAAGCGCACGCTTTGCCCCCGACCGATGATCTGGTGATCGGGGTAGCACGACGCGTGAGTGGCTGAGCCTCAGAAGGCTCCGCCCGCCCGCCCGTCCGGCGGAACCGGACTGCCCGGTTCCGCGTTTGTAGTTCCGCCTTTAGGCGGAATCCGTCCGCCCTCCCTCTCCACATCATC
>JAZKEV010000029.1:0-975 GCA_040386765.1 Verrucomicrobiota bacterium
GATCTCGCCCTCGACGGGCTCCAGGTTGAGCAGGGATTTTCCCGCGGAGATGACGTCGCCGGGCTTGGCGAGGACCTCTAGGACGCGGCCGGCGCGGACGGCGGTGACGGGAAGGAGCGCCTCGGCGGTGGAGCCGCCCACCCGGCGCAATTGCGCGACGACCTGACCCTCGGCGACGACATCGCCAGCGCCGACCTTGAGCTCTGCGAGATAGCCGGGCTGAAACGCAGTGACCTTGAAGAGATGCTGGCCGCGGATGAAAATGCCGTCGGCATGAACCTTGGTGGGGATGCGGCCGAAGATGCCCCACACCAGCGCGGCCAGCAGGACGACGCCGACGGCAGCGAGCGCGAGCCAGGCGCGAGGCGGGGCGACCTCCATCAATTCGTCGAGTTGTTCGGGAGAGGACAGCCGATCGAGCGCAGCCTGGCGGAAGGGGGAGGGGGGAGCCGAGAACATGCTGGAGCCCAAGCGTGGAAACGCACCGGGGCAGGCTCAAGGGCAATTGTGCAAACGATCCGCGAGGCGCCTTGCAAGAGGGGAGCGACTGCGATGGGTTTGGTGGCGAATGAGCGCGCTTTCCGACCCCGAACAAGACCGCGTCCGTCAGGTAAAGGAATACTACGATTCCACGAATGCACTCTATCTGGAGCATCTCGGGTCCACGTTCCAGGCCGGCCTGATCTCGGTCGACGGCCGGCCGGTGGGGCCCAACCAGCATACGCGGATTCTCGCTGCACGGGCCGGACTGCAGCCCGGGATGCGGGTGCTCGACGCCGGGTGTGGTGTGTGCGGGCCGGCGCTGGAGATCGCGCGCGCGATCGAGGGCGTGGTCGTCGACGGCGTGACGATATCGCCGGAGCAGCTACGCACGGCGGAGGAGAGGATTCGTGCGGCGGGCATGGAGGCGCGGGTGCGGGTGAGGCAGGCGGACTATCATGCGCTGCCCTTTGCGGAGGGAGAGTTCGACGCGGT
>JAZKEV010000029.1:985-18824 GCA_040386765.1 Verrucomicrobiota bacterium
ATATATAAAGGATTTTTTCGCTCCCGAGGGGCCGCTGACGGAGCAAGAGAGGCAGCAGCATGCCGAGCTCAACCGCATTTATATTTATCGACTGTGCACACTTTCGGATCGGGCCGGGGATGCCGCGAAGGCGGGTTTCGCCGAGGTGGAGGCCAACGATTTCAGCGCCGTCACTTCGGTGGCGCTATTCATGAATGCCGTCGTGGACCGGAAATGGGGCCTGGAGCTGGTGACGGAATTCGGGCAGCGACATTACCAGCATTTTGCCGAGCTCAAGCTGGCGTGGGGCGAGGTCAAGGGCCGCAGGTCAGGCGCATAAAAAAATCCCGACTCGGAAAGAGTCGGGATTTAATTGAAACGCGGCTGGCGCGATGGCGCAGACGCGGGTGGAATCAGCAGGAGGTCGTATTGTAGCCCATGCAGCCGGATACGCCGTAGCCGCCGGCGACGACATCGAGCTCGACATCGCTCAACTCGTCGGACTTGGCGCGGGGTTTGGGCGGGAGCACAATATAGACATTATCGGCGGACTGCTCGACGACGTTGATCTTCACGCCGGCTGGAATCTTGACCTGAGGGAAGGCGACGGCGAGCTCGGTCGAGATTGCCGCGTTGGGATTGGCGATGAGCTTCTGGCGAAAGGCATCGTCCCTGGCTGCCTTGTTGACGATGTAGTCGGACAGCTCTTTGGCGGTGGATTTACCGGAGGCCATAAGGAGGGGTATTGAATTGGGGAGCGTGACCGGGAACCGGCTCAGCAGTCGTTCTCAGTGCCGTAGTCGTCGAGGCAGCCCGTGATGACACCACCACCCGCGACGGCCTCGAGCTCGGCGTCATTCAACTCGCCGGCTTTTTTGCTCTTCGGCGGAAGGACGATGTAGACGTTGCTGGCCGACTGCTCGACCACGTTGATTTTGATCTTCGCGGGAACTTTGCCCGCGGTGGGGAAGCTCGCGGCCAGCTCGGCGTTGATGGCTGCGGCGGGATCGGCGATCAGTTTCTGGCGGAAGGCATCGTCCTTGGACGCCTTGGTCACGATGTGGTTATTGAGGTCCTTGAGGGTGGGCTGTCCGGAGGCCATAGGAGAAACGTGATTAAGGTTGGAGAAAAAACTACCCCCGCCATGACGAAATCGCGTGCCGCTTATGTCAATGGATTTCATTTACTACTATGCAGTTGTGCATAGGACGGTTTCCTAGTTTTGGCGTGAAAGATGGCTGGGGCGCCGCACAGGGCTGGAGGGGCGGCGCCCGATCGTTTTTTTTGGAGTGGGTCTTCCAGAAACGCTATTAGGAGATTGAAGAGCGGAATGCCGCGCCATCATGGTTTGAGCACTCCCCATGGCAGCGAACGATCGACACTATAGGCACGTGCAGGCGGACACTTTTTCGGCCGCGTGAACGAGTGTTTGCAGAGTATTCCGCCTCAGCTCCTGCGGCACTGGATGACGCCCAAAGCGTGGGAGGCGGTCCAGGCGCTGGCGGTCGACCTGCCCGACGTGACGACGGCGGGATTCGAGTGCCGGCTGAATGACGATCCGCAGGTCGACGTTGCCATCCGGCTGGACAAGACCGGCTTTGAATTTGCCGAGAGGCTGGGCGAGAATCCGATCTGGCGAAGCGTGGCCCGCGTGGGCGCGGCCTGGCGCGATCCCGGCAGCTGCCTGGATGAAGGCGTGCGCGATATGTGGCTGGAGTTCGACCTCGATCGGCCCGGATGCCCGGTGCCCGGTGTATTCTTAACGTTGATACAGCACCAACCGGCCAATATCGGGGCGCTCGTCGAGGCAGCTGCGCAGGCCTTTGGGGGCTCCCTGCCACCGGGGGTGCACGACAAGCTGCCCGCGACGATCGCCGCACTGCCGGCGGTGGGGCGGATCATGCGGCTCGGCGTGATGTTTGGACGGGGCGGCGGAGCGACGCGGGTGGAGATGAAGATGCCGGGGTATCTGGCTCCCGCGTTTCTGGAGCGCGTGGGCTGGCGCGACCCGAGCGGGCAACTGCCCGGGCTGCTGGAGCGCCTTTGGAGCATGCTCGACAACGTCACCCTCGATCTCGACGTGAGCGAGACGGTGCATCCGCGCCTCGGCATCGAGTGCATGGTCCACACGTCTCCGCAGCAGAAGGCGCGCTGGCGTACCTTTCTCGACTATGTCGTGCAGGAGGGGTTGTGCCGCCCCGAGAAAGCGGAGGCGTTGCTGGCGTGGCCCGGTGGCGCCCGCCTGCCGCGGGAGCCCGAGCCGGAGAGCTTCTGGCCGGTTGGCTCAACCGCAGGGGAGTTCGAGGAGCTTTGCCTGCGGCGGATAAGCCACGTGAAATTTGCCTACGAAGGCAGGCTGGCTGGAGCCAAGGCGTACTTCGGTTTCCTGCGCACGCGGCGCAATACGAGCGTCGCGGATCCGCGGGGGGAGTGAGTTTGGGGCCACGCAAGGCGGGCGAGGCATTGCGCGAACGCAAGAGACGCGGGCGCGCACGCCGGAAAAACAGGGAACAGGAAGAGCGGAAAGGGCGGGAAGAGCAGAGGGCGTTTCTTTCCGTTATTCCCGCGCTTCCTGGTCCTGCCCAGAGGAGGAACGCTAATTTGCGCTAATTTTCAGAAGCGATGGGAGCAATGGGGCCGTGCGGGCTTCGCCTGATCGGCGAAGCGCGGTGGTTTTCCCTGCAACGGGGTGTCCCCCGTTGCGTGGCAGGCAGCGAGTGTAGCCACAGATAGCACGGATAGCACGGATGGCACGGATGGCACGGATGGCACGGATGGAGAAATCCATGATATCCGTGCAATCCGTGGCTCCCGTTTTAAGGAAAACCCTCCAGGTCCTATTGAGGGTCGCGCGAAAGGCTGACGTTCGCGCCCGGTCCCGGCTCTCCCGAGCCGGTCTACATTTAGTGCGTTCGCTTAGCAGTTATCGGTGCCGTAGTCCACGCAGGAGGTGTCTTTGTTGGTGCCGGCGCCGGCGACGGCTTCGAGCTCGGCGTCGTTCAACTCGTCGCTCTTCGGGCGCGACGACTTGGCCGGCAGAACGATATATACATTGGCGGGAGACTGCTCGACGACGTTGATCTTTATATTAGCGGGGATCTTGCCGACCTGCGGATAGGTGGCGGTCAACTCCCGATCGATGGTGGCGTGGGGATTGGCGATCAACTGCTGGCGAAAGGCATCGTCCTTGGATGCCTTGGTGACGAGGTGGCGGGACAACTGTTCGTGGGTGGGAATGCCTGAGGCCATGATGAGGTAGGTTTGAGGATGAGGGACGTATTTTAGGTGCTGACGGGAGAAAATTCCAAGGAAGAGACGAGAGGCTCGAGGCGTGGCTTCACTGCCAGAGGACGAGCGCGGGCAAGCGATCCGGAGAGACGGCGCGGAGCAGCATGTAGCCGATGCCGCTGGTGCCGTTGAAGAGGCCGGGGGCGCCGAGGGCCTTGGGCAGCGCGGGGTTGAGGCCGTAGCCGCCGGCCCGGGCAGCGCGGGCGGCGACCTGGGCGAGCTGCCCGCGGGCGGCGGCGAGCAGTTCGGGGCGTCCGAGCACGTCGGCCGCGGTCAACAGCAGCTCGGCGCGGCCGGCGTTGCCGCAGCAGAGCGTATCCGCCTTGCGAATACCCGGCAGCGCGCAGCTCGCGATGGCCGCCTCGATCTCGCGGCGGACCTCGGCGTCGTCCACGGGGAGGCGGCTGGCGAGCCGGCTCAGGCCGATGCCGGCGAGCCCATTGCACCAGGCGTTCATCTGGGCGGTCTGCGGGGCGAGGCGGCCGGGAGGCGGGTTCCGCCCGAGGGCCTGCTCGAAGGCGATCGCTTCCAGGGCGGCGGCGTGCAGCGCGGCGTCGCCGGTGAGGCGGTGGAGGCGGAGGAGGGCGCAGGCGATGCCGGCGGCGCCGTGGGCGAAGCCGGAAACATATTTCCCGCCCATCGTCGCCCAGGCGAGGTGGCCGGTGGGCGAGGGCGTGCGCCGGGCGAGGAGATGATCCGCGCAGAGGCGAGCCTTCGCCACGAGCGCGGGATCCGGCGCGGCGTCGTGCAGCGCGAGGAGGCCCAGAATCATGCCGGCGGCGCCGCTGAAGACATCCAGCGCGGAATCGCGCGCGACGGTTTCGGGCGTGACGAAGGGCAACACCTGGCGGGCTTCCTCCAGAAGCTCAGGGAGCGCCAGGAACCCGGCGGCCTTGGTCAGCGTATAGAGAATGCCGCCGAGGCCCACGCAGCCGCCGAGGCCGAACTGCTGCTCGAGGTGATGAATATCCTCGGGCGACTTGAGGGCGAGGCGCAGCGCTTTCAAGGTGGCGAGGGCGGACGCGCGAAACTCCTCCTTGCCGGTGGCGCGATGCAGCGCCGCCAGAAACAGCGCGATGCCCGAGCTGCCATCGTAAAGACGGAAATCGAGCGGGATGATCTGGTAGCGATCCGAGGCCGCCAGCAACTGCGGGGCGATCCAGGCCATGCTGCCATCGGCGCCCGCGACTGCGCGGGAGGAGATCTGGCGGGCGATCTGCTCCGCCGCTGCGAGCAAGCGGCCGGCATCGTAGTCCGCAAGCGGAGCGTCGGCGTCGGGTTCGCCGCCGGGCAGGAGCTGGGCATCTTTGCTCCGGCTGTAGAAGGCGCTGCGAATGAACGATACTTGGGCCGCGAGGTCGCTCTCGCCCAGCTGGCGGGTGCGGGTGAGCACTTTTTCGAAGGCCGGGATTCCCTCGTTGAGCGGAGCCGAGACGGAGGGGGAGAGGACGATGTTGGCGCCGTCGGTCTCGCTCAGGAAATACGGAACGTCGCCGCGCTCCAAGCTCTCCCGCTCGGCGACCCAGAGCGGCCAGGTCGAGGGCAACTGGGCGAGGGCGGGGGCATTGGCGCGAGGGATCATGCCGCGCGACAGACGCTCCAGGTTGATACTGAAGTCGATGCCGTGGCGCAGGTATTTCGGCTGCAGCGAGACGCGGAGCATCCGGAGATAGGTCCGCGTATGCCGGGGGACGAAACGGGATTTCTTCGCCGCGAAGGCCTGAAGCTTTCCGCTGGGGCCGACGAGGTCGCCGGCATGCAGCATCAGAAAGCGGTAGGTCGCCTCGAAGCCCTGTGTCAGCTCCTCCTCGTGCTCGTCGATGGGCAGCGCCTGCTCGCTGGCGCTGGCGGCCGGAGTCGAGAGGATGGCCCTGGCGCGGGCTTCGAGGGGCGCCATGTTGTCGGTGTTGAGGTGGCGCCAGGGCCGGGGATTGTGACGCTCCGCTTTGCCCGCGTGAAGGCCGAGGCCGCCAAAGTCGTAGATCTCGGTGTCGTCGCGCCCGCGCATCCAGCGGGGGAGAAAGCCCGTGCGGAGGACCGAATTATACATCGCCTGTGCGGCCACCACCTGGGCGTTGGCGACGAGGCCCAGCGCTTCCGTGATCCAATAGGGATGCAGGAGCGTCTCCAAATCGATCAGCATGGGATACTCGCCATGGGCAATCACATTGGCGAAGTGGAGGTCCGTGCCCTCGAGGAGGTAGGCGAGGCAGAGCAGCGCGCCGGCCCGGCGATAGAAGACGCGGCCGGCTTCGAGATCGGCATAGGGCTCGGTGGAAATGAACTCCACCCAGCCGTGGCTGCCGCGCTGCAGGATGCGCAGGGGCTTGAGCCGCAGGGGCGCGGAAACGGAATTCAACCAGGCAACGAGGTCGGAGAACGCCGCGTCGAGACCGAGGTCGCGGGGTTTGTAGGCAAGCTTGAGGCCGCTGGCGAAGGTGAGAATGAAGACCGTCCGGCCCTCGCGATGCGGATCGGAAAGGCCGGCGTCGATCCCGACGACCGAGCCCGTAGGTATCCCATTTCCGAATACGCGGGAGAGCTCGGGGAGATCGGCGGAGAGGCGCCCGAGCAACTCCGCCACGCTCTCGATCCAGAAAAGCGTGGCGGTGGCGAGCAGCCGGCCGAGCACCGCGTACTCGCCGAAGAGCGCGAACAGCCCGGGGCCGCGCAGCCGCGCGAGAAAGTCGAGGTAGAGCTCGCGCGACTCTTCTTGAACGCAGCCGGCCAGCAGGAAGGCGAAGCCATCCTGCCGCTCGTGGCGCGCAAGGGAGAACTCCTCGTAGAGCGTCTGCTGCGCGAGCGAGTCGAGACGCTGCAACAGCATGCGCTCGAGGGCGACAGGCGCCGCGCCCTCCAACAGCGCGCAAGCGGCGCCGGCCCGGGCCTGAAGCTGCCGCTGGGCGACCGCAAGGAACGGGACATAGAACTCCTCGAAAGGCACAGGCACCTGCGGATCGAAACAGCGGGCGGGCACGGGATCCGTCGCGCAGGCGGACTCCTCGAGGACAAGGCCGAGAATGCCGGCCCAGCGCGGCAGGGGCGCAGCGGCGGGCAATTGGGCCGGCCCGAGCAGGCGGAGCGCGGAGTCGCGATCCAGCTTCTCCCAAGCGAGGCGGTGCTCGAATTTTTTCCAGTCACCGCGCGTGACGTTCTCGCACCAGGTATCCAGCCGGGCCTGACGTGATTCGAGGTCGCGGGCGGGGGGAGAAAAAACGAAATTCCCGCCGAGACGATCAGCCAGCGAGGCAGCCTGACCGACGATGCGATGAAGGGACACGGGCGAAGACGGAGCGCCGTTCATCGCTGGACTTTCATTTCCTCCTGCAACGTGACCCGCCTCTTTTGCAACGTGGAGCGTTGGTGGGACGGGTGGGGAAGCGACCATGGTACCGGGGAAATCCGTTCCGGCAGGAGGCGCGCCGCGAAGGGCGTTGTCAATCGCTTCCTCAAGTCACTTGAGATTTGTAACGCGCAGAAGCTTAATACGTAGGAAAATTTCCTAGTACATTCCTGCGCGCTTCGGAGGAGGCGGGAAAGGGGTTGGGCAAAAGCGGGGCATGGCAGCCCCGCCTTGCCAGCGTTCGGCTCAGACGGGGATGAAGTCGATGAGGCGCTTGTAGCGGTCGACCTTCTCGACGACGACGTCGAGGCGCTGGTTGGTCTCGAAGCGGCGCTTGCGCTTGCGGCCGACGAGGGCGTCGCCGGAGGTGTTCAGCGAGTAGTAGTCGTCGCGGAGAGCACTGGCGGAGACGAAGCCGAAGGTCATCGATTCGGTGAGCTCGATGAAGAAACCGTTGGCGCGGACATCGGTGATGATGGCCTGGAATTTCGTCTTGGGCTTCTTGTCGATTTCGCGCTCGAAGAACTCGAGGAGCTTCACCTTCACGCTGTCGCGCTCGGCTTCGGCGCTGTTGACCTCGGTGAGGCTCAGATGCTCGCCCATCCGGGTGACGCGCTGCAGATCGTAGCCGGGGCCCTGGCCGCCCGGAGCGGAGAGGCCGGCGTGCTTGACGAGGTAGTGGTCGAAGACGCGATGCACCACGAGGTCGGAGTAGCGGCGGATCGGCGAGGTGAAGTGCGTG
Organism: Verrucomicrobiota bacterium; assembly: GCA_040386765.1. Lineage (GTDB taxonomy): Bacteria > Verrucomicrobiota > Verrucomicrobiia > Opitutales > Opitutaceae > ER46. The sequence continues at coordinate 8,338 of JAZKEV010000029.1, forward strand.
TAGTCCTTCTTCGCGAGGCCGAAGTGGCCGTCGGGCGTGTGGCGATACACGGCCTTCTTCAGGCTGCGCAGGAGCTGGGTGCGGAGGGTGTAGCCCTGCGGGTGCTTGTTGAGGATCTCGAGGAGTTTGACGAGCTCGGCGCGCTGGGTGAGATCGCCGACGCGGATCTCGTAGGTGTCGAGGACGCCACGCAGCTCCTCGAGCTTCTCGGCGTCGGGGTCATCGTGGACGCGGTAGAGCGAGGGGAGCTTGTAGGTGCGGGTGAGGCGTGCGACGGCTTCGTTGGCCGCGAGCATGAACTCCTCGATGAGCTGGTGGCTCTCGTCGTGATGGATCTTTTCGAGCCGGTCGGCGTAGCCCTGCTCGTCGACGAAGATCTTCGTCTCGGGCATGTCGAGATCGAGGCTGCCGTGGGCCATGCGATCCTTGCGGAGCTTGGCGGCGATCTTCCACAGCGCGCGAATCCATGTCTGCAGGTCGATCAGCTCGTTGTCGCTGAGATCGCGGAGGGCGCGGCCGGTGGAACCGGTCTGGTGCTTGGGCGGCAATGGGAGCGCGCGGATGCGCTCGATGTCGTTCTCGAAGATGAACGCGTACGCCTGCTTGTAGGTGAGACGCTTGCGGCTGCGGATGACGGTATTGGCGTAGGTCGTTTCCTTGAGCTTCAGCTTTTTGTCGAAAGTGAGGACGACGGCCTTGCAGAGCCGGTCCTGCGCCTCGACGAGCGAGCAGAGGCCGTTGGAGAGCTTTTCCGGCAGCATGGGGATGACCACGCCGACGAGGTAGGTGGAGTTGCCGCGGCGCTGGGCCTCGCGATCAAGCGCGGAGCCGGGGTGGACGTAGGTCGAGACATCCGCAATGTGGATACCGATGCGGATCTCGCCGCCGAAGAGCTCCTCGTAGGAGAGGGCGTCGTCGAAGTCCTTGGCGTCGTCGGGGTCGATGGTGAAGACGGCCTTGTCGCGGTAGTCGAGGCGGTGCTCGAGCTCAGCGGGCTGAACCTGATTGGGGATCGCGGCGGCTTCGCGCTCAACATCGGCGGGAAATTCGCGGGCGAGATCGTACTTGATGAAGATGCCGAGCAACTCGGCGCTCGGCTCGTGCGTGCGGCCGAGGCGTGAGACGATGGTGCCGGTGAGCGGGGACTCGCGGCGCACCCACTCGCCGAGTTGCACGACGACCTTGTCGCCAGGCTTCGGTGCGGGGGAGACGCCGCTCTTCGCGGGGTCGGAGACCTGAATCTCGTAGCTGAAACGGGGATCGTCCGGCTGCACGACGAAGCCGCGGCGGCCGGTGCGCAAATCGCCGACGATAGTATCGCGCGTGCGCTCGAGCACGCGGACGACGCCGCCGACCTTCTCGCCGACGCGGCGGCCCTTGCGGCCGGGGAACTCGCGGGCGATGACGCGATCGCCGGGGAGGGCGACGCCGGTATCCTCGGGGAAAACCTGGAGGGCGGGTTCATCGGACGGAACGCCGGCAATGGCTTCGCGGACGATAAAGGCGGAGCCGCCGTTACGGAACTGGATCCGGCCGATCAATTCGCCCGCGCGGAGCTTGGGCGCCGGAGCGGCGGGGGAGGCTGCGGGGGAATCGGATGCAGGTGTAGGCGCAGACGCAGGGGCGGGCGCGGGTGTGCGAGCGGACGTGGGCGTGCGGGTGGACGGCGCTAGCTCGGAAACGGGTATATAGTCGGCGACGGTGGGTGGCGTTTTGCGGCCACCTTTTTGTTTCTGGGGTGCCTGCTGCTTTCGTCCACCGGACGGGGCGAAGGTAGGGGCAGGGGCGGGCGCGGGGGCCGGAGTTGGCGCCGAAGAGACGGGGATGAATTTCGCTTTCTCCTTCTTGCCTTTCGCCGGTTGATTGCGGCGATCCTCGCGAGGGGCGCGGTCCGGGGTGGCAGCGCGACCTTGATGGGCAGGGCGACTTTGGCCGGCGACGCGTCCTTGTTCAGAGGAACGATCCTGACCGCCGGAGCGATCCTGCTTGGAGGCGCGGCCCTGACCGGAGCTACGCCCCTGATCGGGGGCGCGGTCTGGAACGGGCTTGGCGGTACGACCTTGGAGGGAGACACGACCCTGCTTCGAGGTACGACCCTGGTCGGAACTGCCGCCACCTTGAGCGGAAGGGCGACCTTCGTTGGAACCGCGACCCTGATCAGAAGCACGACCTTGGCTCGAATCGCGACCCCGGCCGGAAGAGGTGGAGCCACCTTGCTGACCGGTTGGGCTCTGGCTCTCCTGGCGGGCGGCGCGGCCCTGACCGGCGTTGCGGCCTTTGCCGGACGAGCGACCCTGACCCTGGCCGGAGGCGCGCGAGGGGTCGATGTGGGCTGCCTCGGGCGTGGGGAGCCACGAGGGCGACTTGTCCTCGGGCGGCGGCATCTTGAGGCGGCGCGTCGAGGGCGTGAAAACCGGGCGCGCCTCGGCGCGGCGTGGTTCGGGAGCACCCGCGCCAGCACTGCCGCCGGAGGCGGAGCGCGGGGCGATGCGGCCGTTGCCGGCACGGGCGAACTCGCCGCCTTTCAGGACGACGCGCACTTCGTGGGCTAAAGAAGCCCGGTCGCGTTTCTTGAGGTCGAGGCGGCGGGCAATTTCAAATTCGTTGGCCGGCTGGTAGCCGGGCTGGCGCAGAAGCGCGAGCAATCGGTCGCGGAGGGACATGTGATAATTTCAAGGCGCAGCGCGCCTTTCTTGCTTTGGTATTGGCGTAAACGAACAGGGAGCCTTAGCTGCGCGCGATGAAAATCGTTCATGTGGCGAGCGAGATGTTCCCGTATATGAAGACCGGCGGCCTCGCGGATGCGGTGGGCGCGCTGGCGGCGGCGCTCGCGGACAACCGCCACGAGGTGTCGGTTTTCCTGCCCGGATACCGGGCGGCGCTCGAGCACAAGGACGCGCTGGGCGCGGAGCGGAAGCTGCGGCTGAAGGTCGAACTGGCGGACCAGTTTCTGTCGGGTGACGTGCGGGTCTTTTCGCCGCGGAAGAATGTCACGGTCTATCTGATTTGCCGGGAGGAGTTCTTCGACCGGCGGGCGCCTTATGGAAATGGGGAACGGGATTACGAAGACAATGCTGACCGGTTTATTTTTTTCTGCAAGGGCGTCGTTGAGATGCTCCGGATCGGCGATCTGCAGGCGGACGTGGTCCATTGCCACGACTGGCAGGCGGCGCTGCTGCCCGTGCTGCTGCGCGAAGCGGAGCGACGACATGGCGTGACGCTGGCGCTGAAGACCATCTTCACGATCCACAATATCGCGTTTCAGGGGCTGTTTCCCGCGAAGCTCTTCGCGCGCACGAATCTGCCGGACGAGCTCTACCACATCGACGGGCTCGAGTATTACTCGCAGATGAACATGATGAAGGGCGGCATCCTCTTCGCGGATCGCGTGACGACCGTGAGCCCGCGTTATGCGAAGGAAATCCAAACGCCAGAATTCGGCTGCGGACTGGATGGCGTGGTGCAGACGCGCGCCGAGGACATCGTGGGCCTGCTCAATGGCGTGGACAACTCGGTATGGAATCCCGCGGTGGATGGCCTGCTGCCGGCGCGCTACTCCGCCGTGAACATGAGCGGAAAAGCGGTATGCCGCACGGAGCTGCTGAAGCAGGCGGGCTTCGCGACGGATTTCAAGGGGCCGGTCTTTGGCATGGTGTGCCGTCTGACGGAGCAGAAGGGCGTGGATTTCGTGCTGGCGAACCGGGACTTCTTCCTCGCGAACGATGTGAAGCTCGCGATCCTCGGCGCGGGCGACAAGCGGATGGAGCAGGAGCTGCGCGACCTCGCGACGCTCGCGCCGCAGCGGGTGTACCTCTGCGCCAAGCTCGACGAAGGCATGAGCCACCTCATCGAGGCCGGCAGCGACTTTTTCGTCATGCCGTCGGTCTTCGAGCCCTGCGGGCTGAATCAGATGTATTCGCAGGTGTACGGGACGCTGCCGATCGTGAGCCGCGTGGGTGGGCTGGCGGATACGGTGATCGATGCCGACCAGAATCCGACGACGGGCACGGGCCTGATGTGCGATCCCAATGCGGCGAGTTTGCGCGACGCGTTGCAGCGCTCGCTCCTGCTCTTTGCCGACACGGCGCGCTACGCGGCCGTGCAACACCGCGCGATGGGGAAGGATTTTTCCTGGAAGGTGGCCGCGGGGGCGTACGAGAGGATGTATCAGGACGCGCTGTAACGCAGCATCCGCGACGGAAGGGGACGCGTAACAGGACGAATCCGTGCAAGGCCTGTTATGAATAAAGTGGATACAAAGGGGCGAGTCGCTCGAGCCGCCTCGCGCGTGCTGCCGCCCGAACGGTTGCCATGAGCGCGATCCTCCTTTGGTTTCGGCAGGATTTGCGGGTGCAGGATAACCCCGCGCTGCACGCGGCGCTGATGGCGGCGCGCGAGCGGAAGGTGCCGCTGATCCCGGTTTATATCTTGGATGAGGCGGGGGAGTGGGGCTGGGCGCCGGGTGGGGCTTCGCGGTGGTGGCTGCATCATTCGCTGACGGCGCTGGCGGAGGCGTTGCGGGAGCGTGGGTCGCGGCTCATCCTCGCGCACGGCGATGCGGAGAAGACATTGCGCGAACTGGCGGCGGAGGCGGGGGCGAAGGCGCTGTATTTTAATCGTCGATACGAGCTGGCGGCGGTGGCGCGCGATGACTGGATCGAGACGGACTTCGCCAAGGCGGGCGTGGAGGTGAAGACCTTTATGGGCTCGCTGCTCAACGAGCCGCATGCGATTGCGAACAAGCAGGGGCGGCCATTCCAGGTATTCACGCCTTACTGGCGGCACTGCCTGACGCTGCCGGTGGAGGCGCCGCTCAAGCTCGGTGGCAGTGAATTTCCCGCGCCTGTGACGTGGCCGCGTTCGCTGGCGGTGGACGAACTGGGCTTGCTGCCGCGGATTCCGTGGGCGGCGGAGTTCGGTCCGGCGTGGCAGCCGGGCGAGGTGGGGGCGATGAAGCGGCTGACGCGTTTTGCGGCGCGGGCGATGGAGAGTTATGCGACTGGGCGGGATCAGCCGGCGGAGGATGGGACTTCGCGGCTTTCGCCACATCTGCATTTCGGTGAAGTGAGTCCGCGGCAGGTGTGGGGGGCGGTGAAAGCGGTGGGCAAGGCGAGCGGGCTCTTTCCGCCGAGCAAGGGAGCGGGGGTGTTTCTCGCGGAGATCGGGTGGCGGGAGTTTGCGTATCACCTGCTGTTTAATTTTCCGCACACGGCGGAGCTACCGTTGCGCGAGGAGTTCGCGCGGTTTCCGTGGGCGGCGGATCCCGGTGGCGTGAAATTGCGGGCGTGGCAGTGCGGGCAGACCGGCTATCCGATCGTGGATGCGGGGATGCGGCAGCTGTGGCGCACGGGCTGGATGCACAATCGCGTGCGGATGGTGGCGGCCTCGTTTCTCGTGAAGCACCTGCGGCTGCCGTGGCAGGCGGGAGCGAAATGGTTTTGGGATACGCTCGTGGATGCGGATCTGGCGAGCAATACGCTCGGGTGGCAGTGGAGCGCGGGCTGCGGCGCGGATGCGGCGCCGTATTTCCGGATCTTCGCACCGGTGTTGCAGGGGCAGAAATTCGATCCCGCCGGCGCGTATGTGAGGCAGTGGGTGCCGGAGCTTGCGAAGCTGCCGGCGAAGTGGGTGCATGCGCCGTGGGAGGCGCCGGCCGGGGTGCTGGCGGAGGCGGGCGTGAAGCTGGGCGAGAATTATCCGCGGCCGATCGTCGATCACGTGACGGCGCGGAACGAGGCGCTCGAGGCCTTTCGGGCGTTGCGGGGTGACGCGACGGCGGAGCACGCGTAATACCGATTGGGAAACGAAAAGAGACGATAGCGAGGAGAGCCAGAAGGGGAAAGCGCCAGGCAGAGTGAAGGGAACAGGAAGAGCGGGAAGGACGGGGGCCATTTCTTCCCTGCCTTCCTGTTCCTGTTTCAGAGGAAGGAACGCTAATCTGCGCTAATTTTCAGAAGCGGCAGCGGCAAATGGGCGTTTTCAGGCTTCGCCTAGTCGGTGAAGCACGGATGATGTTTCAACAAAGCACGCGACCGCAATGGGGTGCGATGCCAGTCGAAATTTCGCGAGATGTGATTATATAGGCGCAACGGATGAAAATTGTGATCGCGGGTGCCTCGGGGATGGTGGGAAACGCGCTCGCGCCCGCTTTGCGCGCGGCGGGGCATGAGGTGCTCCGCCTCGTGCGGCGCCAGGCGCGGGGCAGCGACGAGATCCTGTGGAATCCTGCGACGGGCGAAATCGACGTGCGGCGCCTCGGCGGACTCGACGCCGCGATCAATCTGGCCGGCGAGAATGTCGGCGCGAAGCGCTGGACCGACGAGCAGCGCGAGCGCATCCTGCGCAGTCGCGTGGAGGCGACGCAGACGCTGGTGAAGGCCTTGAAATCCCTGCCGCAAAAACCGGCGGTGCTGGTGAACGCCTCCGCGGTGGGTTTCTACGGCGACCGAGGCGGAGAGCGGTTGACGGAGGCGTCACCCATCGGCCGGGGATTTTTGCCGGAAGTGTGCCTGGCATGGGAGACGCATGCGGAGGGGGCGGCGCGGGCGGGCATCCGCACGGTGATGACGCGCTTTGGCACGGTTCTCGACAAGGAGGGCGGCGCACTCGCGAAGCTGCTGCCGCTTTTTCGTCTCGGGCTGGGCGGACGGATGGGCCCGGGGACGCAGTGGATGAGCTGGATAAGCCTCGAAGATGCCGTGGCCGCGATCCAGCACGCGCTGGCTTCGGAGGCACTGAGCGGGCCGGTGAATGTCGTCGCGCCGCAGGCGGTGACGAATGCGAACTTTGCCGCGACACTCGGGCGCGTCGTGCACCGGCCGGCGTTCCTGCCGGTGCCCTCGTGGGCGCTGCACATCGCGGCGGGGCGCGGCATCGCGGACGAGGCGCTGCTGGCCAGCACGCACGCGGTGCCGGAGAGATTGCTGCAAGGCGGCTTTCGTTTTAAGCACGCGCAACTCGAGGACGCCTTGCGCGCGGCGTTGCGGTAAACGCTGGCCAGCGCGGCGCGTAGTGGAAGAACGGAGACGCATTCCATGGTGACGGAGCTTGCTCCGCCTATATAGGACTGATTCGGTCGCGGCACCTTACCTGCTCCATGAAGACTCCACTTCTCCTGACTACCGCGCTGCTCGCGCTGACTGCCGCTGCGTCGGCGCAAACGCCGCGCTCGTTTACCGGCCAATATACGTTTGGCGACAGCCTGAGCGACAGCGGCAATCTCTATGCGCTGACCGGCCGCCAGCTCCCGCCGGCGCCGTATTTCAACGGGCGTTTCTCCAACGGGCCGGTGTTCACGGAGCTGCTGGGCAATCCTACGTTTCCGGGGGCGTCAGCTTCCAGCACGCGTGGCTCCTATGTGAACTTCGCGGTCGGCGGGTCGAACGCCGGCCTGCCCAATGGCCTGCCGACCCTCGATCAGCAGATCGGCATCTACCGCAACCAAGGCTTTCCGGCCAAGCCGACCGATCTGTTCACCGTGCTCGCCGGAGCCAACGACCTGTTCTCGGTCCTGCCGGGTGGCATCTCGCAGCCGGCCACGCTGGAGGCGTTCAGCAGCACCCTGGCACGGGTGGTCGCGCTCAACGTTCAGACGCTGGTGGCGCTGGGAGCGAAAAACATTCTCGTGGGTGGCATGCCGAATCTCGGCGCGACGCCTTATGCGGTTCAAGTTGGAGGCGGCGCCAGCAGCCCGCTCGCGAACGCAGGTCTGCGGGCCACCAACGCGTTTAACGCCACGCTCCGCCAGCAAATCGGCACGATGGCGGCGACGTCGGCGGATGTGAACTTCGTCTACTTCGACATGCAGGCGATCTTCGAGCGCATCCTCGTCGATTATCGCACGCTCGGTTTTAACAACGTCTCTTCCTATTATCTGGCGGCGCCTGGCCTTGGCGGCGGCGTGGGCGACCCGAACAGCTATGTGTTTTGGGACGACATCCATCCCTCGGCGAAGACACATGCGCTGCTCGCTTCGATCGTCGTCGAACTGCTGAATCCGGAGATGCCGCTGGGCTTCAATGCCAATCTCGGCAGCGCGGCGCTGGCGTTGCAGGGGCTCGCCTCGGGGGCGGTTTCCGAGCGCGCCTCGCAGCTCGCGGTCTCGAATCGGCCGGCGGGCAAGACGGAGGTCTACGCGCGTTTTGACTATGGCGATGGCAGCCGGGCGCGCGATGCGTGGCGGTCGAGCTTCGATTACACCGGCTATGTCTTCACGGCGGGCAGCGACATGCGGCTGACCGACGGCGTATTTGTCGGCGGGGCTTTTAACACGGGCCGGATGAAGGCGGTGATCCGGCGCGGTGGCGGCGACTTCACGATGGAGGACACGGGCGGGAAAGTTTACGCGGTGTGGCGCGGCGGGCCGGTCTCGCTGATCGCGGATGGCGGCTATGGATTTCTGCGGGCGAAGGATATCCAGCGCACGACGTCGTTTGGCGGGCTGCAGTCGCGCGGCAAGACGACGGGCGACCGCTGGGGCGTCGGCATCAAGGCGGCGTGGGAGCTGCCGCTGCAACGCGTGAACATCCGCCCGTGGTTCGGCCTGCGCACGGACCGCATCGTGCTCGATGGCTATAGCGAGAAGGATGCGTCGGTGCTCGCGATGGACTTCGAGGAACAGGAAGCGCGCACCTCTTCGGGCGCGATCGGCGTCGATGCCTCGCTGGGCTGGAAGCTCGGTGGGCGCACGCTGCGGCTCGATGGCCGGGCCGCGTGGCACGGCGAGCTGGGCAACCGCACGCGCACCGTCGCTGGCAAGCTGAGCGATAACTTCACCCGCACCACGACGCTCACGCTCGAGGATGGCGATGGCAGCGGCGTCGAGCTCGGCGGCGCGGCGACGCTCTTCCTCTCGAACAACTGGAGCGCCTCGCTGGGCTATGCCGCGGACATCCGGGCGAAGGAGAAGCTCGCGAGCCGCGGCACGCTTTCGCTGCAGACGGGGTTCTGAGTTACAGTACGCAAGCGAAGACCGATATTTCCAAGACGGCGGCCGATGATCGGCCGCCGTCTTCGCCGGTGCGCGTGCAGCATACGACGCAGGTTTTGCGCGATGCGTATGGGGATGCGGCGGCGAGGGGGTAGGTGGCTGCGGGGAACGGGAGCGCGGAAGAGGGAGGAGGGATGAGAGAGGCAGGAGGAGGGAACGCTAATCTGCGCTAATTTTTCGGAGCAGGGAAGGCGGTGCGGACGATTGCGGGCTTCGCCTGATCGGCGAAGCGCGAGGGGAGAGGGCGGCTCGAGCGGTTTCCTTAGAACTGCAGCCACCGATTGCACGGATGCCACAGATGGCACCGATGATAACTCCCGGATAGGCCGCCCGAGACGAGGAGTGCCCAGGAGATTTGCCGCAAAGAGGCGCCTTTTTGCGGTACTCGTATTTTAGACTAAGCCACTCCCTCGAAATTCAGAGCTGCTTTTACAGATGTACGTGCAGAAAAACACACTCGGGATTTGATTGAGCCACCCGGGTGGCACATTCAATGTTAGCCAAAAGACACCGCATGCAGCGCATCCTCTCGACAATCGCGGCAGCGATTGGCCTTACCGGCGCAGCCTCAGCCCAGCAGCATTTCACGATTAGCAGCGTCGACATCGTTGCACCGGCTGACTGGAGCGAAGTGAAAAAAGAAGAAGGTCGAATTACGCTGCGGTCAGCGGATGGCCGTCAGCAGGCGACCGTTTCCATCATGCGATTTGGCGCTGATGCGTCATTCGACGATTTCAAGCGCCTGTGCCAGCTACGGCTCGAAGCAGAAAAGAAAGATTCGCCGGATTGTTTCGTGCAGGCTGAGCCTCCCTTCGACATTGAGAGTAAGTTCGGGATGTTTTATTCGGGTGGTGTGAAGAAGACCGGCAGGGTATTTTCCGGCTATCTTTCACTCACGAAGCGAGAGTTGGTTACTGTCTACCTCGAAGGGCTTAGCACCGCACCGAAAGAGCACCTTCAGACATTCCAATCTTTCGTGGAAAGTCTCACCCGAAAATGAAAAAAGAGCCCAACCAGGTGCGCGGGCCAACGCGCTTCGCGCGTGACTCAGCTTTGATGTTGGGCGAATGAGCGACGAACCGTTGATTCTCTACTTCATCCCGAGTCTCGTTGCGGTGCTTTGGCACGACGAGAAAGCGAAAGGTCGTCCGTTGACCGAACAGGAAGTAATCGCGATTCGCGACAAGTGTGCCGTCGTTGCCTTGAAGCCAGAGACTGCGCGTGAGATGGACGAGAAGCGCGGCTATAAGGATATCGATGCTGACAATTGCTGGGGTTCTTGGGTGGCGGCTCGCGAAGGTCTCATCGCGTATGAGCGCAATAAAAAAGAATAACTTCAGGTTTGAAATGCGCCACAGGAAACTCGACGAAACGAACGGGAGTTAGGCGGTGGGGGTATCGTCGGGTGCGGTGGAGAGGAACTCCACGGCGCGGTCGTAGTCTTCGTCGGCGACGTCGACTTTCACGCCGCCGATGGCGTTGGAGGCGAGCCAGTCGA
>JAZKEV010000030.1:0-38400 GCA_040386765.1 Verrucomicrobiota bacterium
TGGCGACGGTGATCAATTTCGCGCTCCACCTCGATACGACGGGCGGGCTCGACTACTCGGCGGATTTTCCGAGCCAGATCTCCAAGATCCTCGCGGATGTGAAGGGCCCGGAGATGCTCGCGCACTTCACCATCGGCGCGGCGGGAAACATCAACCACTATTACCTGCTCGATCCGAAGAAGGCGCGGCGCACGAAAGGTTTTCAGGAAGCGGCGCGGATCGGCACGTTGATCGCGGCGGAGGTGGTGCGATCGTATCAGCGGCTGCAGCCGCTGGCGGCGACGCAGGTGAAGGTGTCGCGGGAGGTATTGAGGCTCCGGATACTGGAGGAAAAGGCGGAGGCCCTAGCGAAGCAGTTTGGCAACAAGCCGGAGTATCACGACGGCGAGATGATGGTGAAGCTGGTGGATGGGAAATGGACCTTCGAGGGTGAGGTGATGACGATCGCGGTGGGCGACGAGCTGGCGTTTGTGGGGCTGCCTGGCGAGATGTTCGTGGAGCTGGGCCTCGCGATTAAGCAGAACTCGCCGTATCAATTCACCTTCGTGAACACGCTCGCGAATGGCGCGATCGGGTACGTCGCGAACCGGAAGGCGTATCGCGAGGGGACCTACGGGGCCTCGACGGCGACGACGCGGAGCAATCCGGGGACGGGCGAGGCGCTCGTCGATTCGGCGGTGCGGCAACTGATCAAGCATCGGGATATGAAGCCGACGCCATGAGGGATGATGGATGGCGAATGAGGGATGATGAAATTTGAACAGGAAGATCAGGAAGGGCGGGAAGAAGTGAGCGGGAGTGTTTCCCGCGCTTCCCTGCCTTCCTGTTCGTCACTCTTTTTATGAAATATCTTATTCTAAGACTGATTGCGTTGCTGGCATTGTCGGCGGGCGTTCTTCGCGCTGCGGACCGGCCCAATATCATTTTCATCCTCGCGGACGACGTGCGCTGGGACGATCTAGGGGTGACGGGGCATCCGTTTGCCAAGACGCCGCACATCGACCGGATCGCGAAGGAGGGCGTGTTGTTTCGAAATGTGTTCGCGACCACGATCATCTGCTCGCCGAGTCGCGCGAATATTCTCACGGGGCTGCATACGCATTCGCACGGGATCGTGGACAACACCGACCGGAGTCCGCAGAGCCACAAGCTCGCGACCTTTCCGCAGTGGATCCAGCGCGCGGGCTACGAGACGGCGTTCGTGGGCAAGTGGCACATGGGTAACGACGAAACGCGACGGCCGGGCTTCGATCACTGGGTGTGCCTGAAGGGGCAGGGTTCGACCTACGACCCGGAGATGAACGTGAACGGGAAGTCGGAGAACGCGAAGGGCTACGTGACCGACATCCTCAATGCGCGTGCGATCGAGTTTGTGAAGGCGAAGCACGACAAGCCCTACCTTCTCTACTTCTCGCACAAGGCGGTGCACCCTGAAACGGTGCAGCGTGCCGACGGCTCGCTCTCGGACCCGACGCTCTCGAACTTCATCCCGGCGGAGCGGCACAAGACGCTCTACGCCGACGCCAAGGTACCACGCCGGCCCAACGCGCTGGCCGCGCCGGAAAACAAACCGGCGCTCAATAGGAAGATCGAGGGCCTCGAGCCGCTTGGGCCGAAAACGGGGTCGAGCGACGAGGTGATCAAGAACCGGCTACGGATGCTAGCGGCGGTCGACGAAGGCGTGGGCGAGCTCTTCAAGACGCTCGAGGCCATGGGCCAACTCGAGAAGACTCTGATCGTGTTTACGAGCGACCACGGTTATTTCTACGGTGAGCACGGCTTGAGCGTGGAGCGGCGGCTGGCGTACGAGGAGGGACTGAGGATCCCGCTTTTCGTGCGCTATCCGGCGCTGATCAAGGGCGGATCGCGGCGGAACCAGATGGTGCTGACTTTGGATCTGGCGCCGACGCTGGCGGAGATTGCGGGTGCTGCGGTGCCGGCGGGGCTGCACGGGAAATCATTCGCGGGCCTGCTGAAGGAAAATGGCCCGGCGTTGCGCGAGTCGTTTCTCGTGGAGCACTTTTCCGAGAATGTGTTTCCGCGCACGCGCGGCCTGGGTTATCAGGCGGTGCGCACGGAGGGGTGGAAGTACATCCACTATGTCGACCTGAAGGATGCGGATGAATTGTACGACCTGAACCGCGATGTCTTCGAGATGCGGAATCTGATCGCCGCGCCGGGGGCGGCGGGGGAGCTGGCGAAGATGAAGGCGGAGTTGGCGAAGCAGTTGGAGGCGACAGGGGCGAAGGCGCGGTGAGGGTGGCCGCAGGCGCGTAGACGGGCAGGAGTTTTTACAGGAGTCGAACCGAGGACGAGCTGAGGTAAGGCAGGACTTGGTCTCGGTTTGTCCTCGGTTTGGCTCCTGTAAAAGTGGGCTACGGCGGAAAGGGTGTGGTGGAGACCCGCCCCGCTTGTGGTTCGGCGTGGGGCGTGCTTAGGTCGAGGTGCTTTCTTCATGAAAACTTCGCTGCTGGGCTTTTTCGCGTTGCTGGGCGGACTGGTGGTTTCGGCGGGAGGCGCCGAGCGGGGGCACGATATCGTGATCGTGAACGGGCTCGTTTACGATGGTTCGGGCGCGGCGCCCAAGCGCGCGGACGTGGCGATCGCCGACGGGCGGATTGTAAAGATCGGAGCGCTGGCCAATGAGCGTGCGGCGCGGCGGATTGAGGCGAAGGGGCTGGCGGTTGCGCCGGGATTTATCGACCTGCACGCGCATATCGACCCGATCTTGCAACTGCCGGGATGCGAGAGTGCGGTGCGGCAGGGCGTGACGACGTCGCTCGGTGGACCGGATGGGTCGGCGCCGTGGCCGTTTGGCGAGTATTTGGCGCAGCTCGACAAGACTCCGCTGGGAATGAATGTGGCGTACCTGGCGGGGCAGGGGTCGATCCGGCGCGTGGTGTTGAAGCTGGTCGACCGTGCACCGACGGCGGCGGAGTTGGAAACAATGAAGCAGATGGTCGCACAGGCGATGCGCGAGGGAGCCTTTGGGCTTTCGACGGGGCTCAAGTACGTGCCGGGCGCTTTTACAAAAACCGACGAGATCGTGGCGCTGGCGAAGGTGGCGGCGCAGTTTGGCGGGTTTTATACTTCGCATCTGCGCGAGGAGGGCGCGGGGTTGATCCCGGCGGTGGAGGAGGCGATCGCGATTGGGCGCGGCGCCGGCATCCCGATTGTGCTCACACATCACAAGGTCGTCGGAAAACCGTCGTGGGGCGCGAGCGTGCAGACGCTCAAGCTCGTCGACGAAGCGCGCGCGTCGGGGCTGGATGTGATGATCGACCAGTATCCGTACACCGCGAGCAACACGAGCATCGCGGTGCTGATTCCCTCGTGGGCGCTGGCGGGCGGGCGCGATGACTTCCGGAAACGAGCGGCGAACAAGGTCGAGCGGGCGAAGCTGCACGCGGAGATCGTGCATGCGATCATGACCGATCGCGGAGCGGGGGACATCTCGCGAGTGCAGTTTGCGGCGGTGCCGTGGAAGAAGGATCTCGAGGGGAAGACGCTGCGCGACTGGTGCGTGGAGCGCGGGCTTGAGCCCACGGCGGAAAATGGCGCGGACCTTGTCATCGAAGCGGAGAGCAACGGCGGCTGCGTGTGCATCTTCCACGCGATGCATGACGACGATGTGGACCGGATCATGCGGCATCCGCAGACCATGATCGCATCGGATGGGCGGCTGGCGAAGCCGGGCGTGGACCAGCCGCACCCGCGGGCGTATGGGACTTTTCCGCGCGTGCTCGCGCGCTATGTGCGGGAGAAAAAACTGCTCACGCTCGAGAGCGCGATTTACAAGATGAGTGGACAGCCGGCGCAGCGGATGGGGCTGAAGGATCGCGGACGCATCGCGGAAGGGATGCGGGCGGATATTGTGATCTTCGATCCAGCGACCGTGAGCGATGAGGCGACGTTCAACGACCCGCATCGGTATCCGAAGGGGATTCCGTTTGTGCTGGTGAACGGAGTCGCGGTGATGGACGGCGGGAAGTTTACGGATGCGCGGGCGGGTGTGGTGTTGCGGGGGCCGGCGGCGAAGTGACTGGGTGGGCGAGCGGGCGAATGGGAAGGGAATTGACCAGGAAGAATGGGAAGGTCGGGAAGACGGAGGATCGAATAGGTTTCTTCGCGGTCTTACCGATGTCCTATTCCACTTCCTGTTTGTTTCAGAGGAAGAACGCTCATCTGCGCTTTTAAGAAGCGATGACGGCAAGCGGGCCGTGCCGGCTTCGCCTGATCGGCGAAGCGCGGGGGCTTTTTCAACAGAGGGTCTTTTGGACGTCGCGGACAAGAGATCGGTTGCGGAGGAATGGATAAGCAGCCCCTGGCAAGGGTTGGGCCGTCTACGGACGGAGCCCCAGCGAGCTGGCGGCCTGGCAGGCGGAGGTTTTCCCAGACAGCTCCAGGGGTGGAGCGTAGACCGAGCGACCCGCGCTATGTCCGCTTTGCCCAGTGGGTGAGCATTTGCTGGAGGTCGTCGACCTGCAGCGGCTTCGCTAGATAGTCGTCCATGCCGGCGGCGAGGCATTTCTCGCGGTCGCCGACCATGGCGTTGGCGGTGACGGCGACAATGGGAATGCGACGGGCGTTCGCGTACAGGCGGCGGATTTCGGCGGTGGCCTCGAACCCATCCATCACCGGCATCTGGCAATCCATGAAAATGCAATCGTACACGCAGAGCTTGCAGCGCTCGATGGCTTCGCGGCCATCGGCGGCGACGTCGACGCGACACGCGAGTTTTTGGAGCATCCGCACGGCGAGCCGTTGATTCACCGGGTTGTCTTCGACGACGAGGACATGCCGGCTGGCGCTCGTCGATTCCGGTGCAGGTTGTGGGGCAGAAGGGGACGGGGCCGCAGGCGGAGGCGAGGCGACCGGTCTCGGCTTGAGCGGCTCCAGGATGATCGGCGGGGGCAGGCTGATGGTCGCGATCGCGTGGCGGATGGCGTCGAGCAACTGCGGTGGACGGACGATCGGCTTGATGAGGTAGGCGGCGAAGCCGGTGGCGAGCATCCGGCGCGCGTCGCCGCGCTGGCTGCCGGAGGTGAGCATCACGAGGGCGGTGCGGGCGATGGCAGGGTCGTGCTTGATGTGCTGCGCAAGCATCTCGCCATCCATGTCGGGCATCAGGTGATCGAGCAGCGCGATGTCGAAGGGATCGTTGCGCGCCACGGCGGTGCGGAGGGTGTGGAGCGCGGCGGCGGCGGAATCCACGCACTCGTACCGCAGGCCCCACTTCCGCAATTGCTCGCGGAGCACACGGCGATTGATCTCCAGATCGTCGACGACGAGGAGCCGGAGATCGCGCAGCGCCTCGACCGATGGCAGCGCGGCGATGGCCGTGGGATCGGGCAGGAGCGGGAGCGTGAACCAAAAGACGGACCCCTCGCCCGGGGTGCTGCGCACGCCCATGGAACCGCCCATGCGCGTGGCGAGCCGTTGGGAGATGGCGAGGCCCAGGCCGGTGCCGCCGAAGCGGCGCGTCGTCGAAGTATCGGCCTGGGTGAATTTCTCGAAAATCAGCGGCTGCTTCTCGGGCGCGATGCCGATGCCGGTATCGGTGACGGAGAGCTTGAAGTGCGTCGGTGCATCGCCCTCGGGCTCGGCGACGAGCTCGATGATCACGTGCCCGCGCTCGGTGAACTTCACGGCGTTGTTAACCAGATTGAGCAGGATCTGCCGGACGCGGCCCGGATCGCCGATGAGGCGCGGGGGGACCTGCGGATCCATGCGCAGCACGAGCTCAAGGCCCTTGCGCTCGGCCTCGTGCGTCATCAGCTCGGCGACCTCCTGGATCGCGACCTGCAGGTCGAAGGGCAATGCCTCGAGCTCGAGCTTGTCGGCCTCAATTTTGGAGAAATCGAGGATGTCGTTGATGATCGCCAGGAGGGCGTAGCTCGAATTGCGGATGGTCTCGGCGAAATCGCACTGCTCGCGATTGAGCCCGCTCTCCAACAGGAGATTGGTGAAGCCGATGATGCCATTCATCGGGGTGCGGATCTCGTGGCTCATCGTGGCGAGAAACTCGCTCTTGGCGCGATTCCCGGCCTCGGCGGCTTCACGGGCCTGGAGGGAGACGGTCTCGGCGAGCTTGCGCTCGAAGATGCGCCCGAGCTGCTGGCCGGCCTGCGTGCAGATATGCATCCAGGCCTCGTCGGGGTCGACTGCGTCGTGCGTAAAAAACTCGAGCACGGCGGCGATCTCCGTGTTGAGATACACCGGAAAGGCGAAAGCGCCGCGCACCGCCTGGCCGATATCGGCGCGCCCGCGGGGGAAGTTGGCATCGAAGAGCACGTCGGTGACCCAGATGCTCCGACGGGTCTTGAGCACGCGGCCCGGAAGGCCGACGCCTATGTGGAGATCGGTCTGCTCGGTGATTTCGCGAAACTTGGTGTAACGCTCAGGGGCATCGAGGTGCCAGAGCTTGGTACTCACGAGGCGCGTCGGGTCGGTCGGCACGCAGAGATACGCATGGCCCACGGGCCAGCCCGTGTAGGAGCAGATCTGGTCGAGGGCAACCTGGAGGGCGGCATCGACGGAGTCGGCGCTATTTGCCGCGTCAGTGATCGCCTGCATGAGGCTGAGCTCGCGCTGACGCTCATACAGGACCCGGGTGCCGCGCTCGGCGATGGCCTCGGCCTCTGCACGGGTGCGGCGCTCACGCTCCAGGCGCTGCTGGGCGCGCTCGAGATCGACTTGAAGGCGTGCCACCTCGGCGCGCAGTTCTTTCTCGCTCATGCGCCGTGGGCCTTGTCCTGCACAAATCGGAGCTCCAGCCGGCATGCCGCATCTCCGCGGCGCATGCACGTGGGATGGTGGATCGATACGATCTCGCCGTAGTGATCGGCCGCCCCGGTAATAAGGCCTTCAGCCAGCGCACAGAATTTCCGCTTCGAGTAGTAGCCGAGCGCGAGCATATCGGGCGAGGAGGCATCGACGTCGAAGTCGGGCGTGTCCGCTCCGGGGTAGAGCTTGCGGACCTCGGGGTGGATGATGCCGTTGATCGTGAGGAGAAACGAGCGCGTGTGGTTGTGCTTGTTGAAGAACCCGGGGTACTTTTTCGCGAGCAGCGGCACGGCGTTGGTGCCGAACCAGCGGATGACGAAATCGGCGGGCAGGTGCAGCCGCGAGGAGGCGGAGCCGACGAGGCGGACGAAGTGGTCGTCTTCATAACTCCCCAGCGAGGTGAAGACGCCGTCGCTCTGCGCGCCGGCGAGTATATCGTCCCAGGCATCGGCGCCGTAGCGCTGTGTGACGACTTCCTCGAGCAGGTTGAAGATGATGCCTTTCATGCCGTGGGCGGGGAGCTAGGAGGATTGGCGGGCGGGGTGCAAGGCGCGCGGGAAACGATCGGGAATTTTATTAAGGGAGCGCTGCGGTGTCCTCCTCGCGTGATGACACGCGTTCAATACGGGTCGGTGAGCAAGGGGTCGTTGATCGACTTCATCCATACCTCGAGGCGGGCCTGCAGATCCTTTCGCACGGCGGCCAGTTCGGCGGCGCGGGGTCCGCGGGCGAGGTTTTGCAATTCGTCAGGGTCGGCCTGGAGATCGTAGAGTTCGTCCATGTTGTTGGCGTGGAAGAAGCGTACCAGCTTGTAGCGGTCGGTGCGGATCATTCGCATGTAGGCGAGCGAGGCGTTGTGCAGGTCGTACTGGCCAAAGACGACGGAGCCGGAGCCCGAGGGAGGGGCAGCGGCACCACGGAGAGCGTTCGAGAAATCGGCGCCGCGCGCCCGGGCATCGGCCGGCACCTGCACGCCGAGCGCGCCGAGGTAGGTGCGGAAGAAATCCACGTTGCTGACCATCGTATCGATCTTCCGGCCGGGCTCGATCTTGCCGGGCCAGCGCATGAGCAGCGGAATCATGATGGAGGTATCCCACATGTTGCCGCGAGTCGGGCCGGCGACGCCGCCCGCGATCCATTGGGCGTTGCCCTTGGTCTTCACGTAGTGGCGGCCCTCATTGTAGCCGTGGTCGGAGGTGAAGACGAGGAGGGTGTTTTGCGCGAGGCCAAGCTCGTCGAGAGCTTGAAGGAGACGGCCGACGTTGCGGTCGACGGACGAGATCGACGCGTAATAGGCTTTGGTGGCCTGTTTCACCTGAGCGACGTCGAGGCCCGGGAGGTTGGGGATGGTGGGATCGAGGTCTTTATAGTGTGCGCTGTCGACCGCGGCGACCGGGCCGTAGGGCAGGTGCGGCTCGCGGAAATGTAGCGAGAGCGAGAAGGGGCGGTCGCGATTGGCCTGCACGAAGGCGATGGCGTCGTCGGTGATCACGTCGGCGATGGGGCCCTTGGTGGGCTGCTCCTTGCCGTCGCGCTCCAGCGGGGCATCCATCGTGCGGGCGCCGCCATTGAGGAAGCCCATGAAGTGGTCGAAGCCGAGCTTCGTGGGATGAAACTGCGGCTGCTCGCCGAGGTGCCACTTGCCGATGAGCGCGGTGCGATAGCCGCTCTTCTGCAGCACCGCGGGCCACGTCTGCGCGGCGAGGCCGAGGCCGGCCTTCGCTTCGTCGGGATTGATCCAGTCGGTGATCTTCACCTCGGTCGGATAGAGGCCGGACAGGTACGTGGCGCGGCTGGGCGAGCAGACGGGCGTATTGGTGAAGGCTCGGGTGAAGGTCGCGCCCTCGCGCGCGATGCGGTCGAGATGGGGCGTGTGGACCTCCTTGTTGTCGTAGGGGCCAATGGCCCAGCGACCGAGATCGTCGGTGACGATGGCGACGAGATTGGGGCGGCCTGCGGGGGCGGCGAGCACGGCCGAAGCGAGGGTCAGAAGGACGGTGAGGAGGGTGGCGGGGCGCAAGTGCATGGGGATGAGAAACGGAGAAGCGGGCGAGTATCGTGGGAAGTGCGGGCGGAGGCTAGTCTGGAGATCGTGGTCAGAAGATAGGACCGGTGGAGTGGTTCCGGAGGCGAATACTCGCGGCGCGAAACAGCGGGTGGCACGCGGCCTGCGGAGGCAGCGCGCGTGCATAGCGATTCACCAAACAGTTACTTTACCGTTGACCGGGCGGGAGGCGCATTTTCCATTCGCGGGTCCGCGCATCCCCTTCTGCGCCGACCCACCTTTTCGCTTTGCACGTTTCTCCTTCCCGCCAGCGCCTGACCCCTGTGCGCGCCCCGACGCTTAACTCCGTTCGTCTTCTCCGCGGTGTCGGATGCCGGTGGCTTGGGCTGGCCGGTGCACTGATGTGCGCGGAAATGAAGGCGGCGGAAATTCCCGCGGAGTTGAAGGCGTATTTCGCGCCTCCCGCGGAGTTTGCGGGGAAGCTGGGAAGCTATGCCTCGCCGCTGACGTTCTACGACGGGCGGGCGGTGAAGTCGCCCGCGGAGTGGCCGAAGCGGCGTGAGGAGATCTTAAAATACTGGCACGCGCAGATGGGACCGTGGCCGGAGTTGCTGGCGCGGCCGAAGGTGATCCTGGCCGAGAAGCAGGATCGGGGCGGCGTGACGCAGTACCGCGTGGAGGTCGAGATCGCGCCGGGCGAGATGCGGCATGGCTATCTGTTGCTGCCGCCGGCGAGCTTCACCGGGAAGCGCCCGGCGGTGTTCGTGCCCTTCTACGCGCCCGAGGTGAGCGTGGGCTACGACGGACCGCGGCCGCTCGAGGGCCAGGCGAAGCGGATGCTCACGACCGGCGAGCGCGGGATGGGCCGCGACTTCGCGATGCAACTGACGCGGCGCGGCTTCGTGACGCTCTCGATCGGCACGCCCGGCGACGATGCCTACGCGCCCGTGCTGGCCGGTGCGAAGTGCCAGCCGCTCAGCTACTACGCGTACATCGCGGCCAACTGCCACACCGCGCTTGCGCAGCGACCGGAGGTCGATGGCGCGCGGATCGGCGTGCTGGGGCATTCGTACGGCGGCAAGTGGTCGATGTTTGCCTCGTGCCTCTACGATAAGTTTGCGGCGGCGGTATGGTCGGATGGCGGCATCGTCTTCGATGAGACGCGGCAGGCGGTGAACTACTGGGAACCGTGGTATCTCGGGTTGGAAGCGGGCAAGACGCGGAAACGGGGACTGGTGACGGCGACGAACGGCCGGACTGGCCCCTATAAAACGATCTTCGAGAGCGGACATGATTTGCACGAGCTGCACGCGCTGATGGCGCCGCGGCCGTTTCTCGTCTCGGGTGGATCGGAGGACTATGTGGCGCGCTGGGTGCCGCTGAACCACGCGGTCGCGGTGAATCGGTTTCTTGGATACGAGAATCGCGTGGCGATGACGAACCGGCCCGCGCACGGCCCGACCCCGGAGTCGAACGAGGCGGCGGCCCGGTTTCTCGAACATTTTCTGACACCATGAACACAGGCAAATACAACCCACCGGTCTGGCTTCGGCTCGCGGGAATCTTCCTCCTCCTCCTCACCAACGTCTTCGCGCAGGCCGGCACCGGCCGGATCGAGGGCCGGATCTTCAATCCTGCCAAGGGGGAGTACGTCCGCAACGCTGAGATTCGCGAGCAGGGCTCGAATCGCATCACGTATTCCGAGGAGGGCGGCCGCTACGTGCTGGACAATGTGACGGCGGGCACACCGACGATCGTCGTGAACTACACGGGTTATCAGACCGTGACAGCTGCGGTACCGGTGACGGCGGGCGCGACGGCCACGCGGGACTTCGAACTCGTGAGCGCACAGGGCGCCGGCGACACCGTGCAAATGGCGAAGTTCGTCGTGTCCAATGAGCGCGAGGGCAATGCCAAGGCGCTGATGGAGCAGCGCCGCAGCATGAACATCACCACCTCGGTGGCGTCGGACATCTTTGGCGACGTCACGGAGGGCAACGTGGGTGAGTTTCTGAAGTTTCTTCCCGGGGTCGATGTCGACTACGTGGACGGCGTCGCCCGCGGGCCGCGCATCGGCGGCCTCGACCCGCAGTATGTCGGCGTGACAATGGACGGCTCGAGCCTCGCCAGCGCGGACGCCTTCATTTCCTACAGCAACACGCTCAACGGCGGGGCGGGCGACGCTTCGCGTTCCGTGGGCTTCGAGCAGATGTCGATCACATCCATCGACTCGATCGAGGTGAACCGCACCCTTTCCGCCGACATGGATGCGAGCTCTCCGGCGGGCACGATCAACATGAAGAGCCGGCGCGCCTTCGATCGCAAAGGGCGCCGCATCGACTGGCAGTTCAGCCTCAACGCCAACTCGGATGCCTTCACCTTCGAGAAGTCCTACGGGCCCAATGACGACAAGCACTACCAGATCAGGCCCAATTTTCAGATCGATTACTCCGACGTATTCCTGAACCAGCGGCTCGGTATCCGATTTGGCATCAGCCAGTCGAGCGTGGTGCTGCAGCAGCAATACGTGATTCACGCGTACAACAAAACGCAGGTGACGACGGGCGTGCTCCAGGATCGCCGGCCGATGGTGCTCACGGGCGTCACGTTCCTTGACGGGCCGAAGATGACGGATCGCTTCAATGCGACGCTGACGGCAGACTTCAAGGCGACGCAGGGGCTCGTCTTTTCGCTGACGACGATGTTCAACACATTCGAGAACCAGGGGCACACGAAGAACCTGATTTTCAACGCCGCGGCCAATGGCGTGGCGGTCGCGACGGGCCGGCAGAATGTGGGTGGCGACGGCATGACGGTGCTTCGCACCAACGGCCTCGCCAACAACACGAGCCGCAACGTCAACCATGGCGGCGGCAGCGCGATCAAGCTCACCAACACGTTTACGGTCACGCCCAAGTTCGAATACAAAGTGGGCAGCCTCACGCTGGACGGCGTCTTCAACTATTCCCGTTCGATCAACGACTACGAGACGACACCGCGCGGCACGATCCGCGTGGAGACCTTCAATCCGCTGCAGGTCGATTTCGTGGCGACGCGTTCCAATCCGCTGTCGGCCGAATGGAAGATCGTGCAGACCAGCGGCCCGGACTGGTCGAAGCTGGAAAACTACGTGAACCCGCGCATCGGCGAGGAGGATCGCGGCGCGTTCACCGAGATCATCGCCGGCGAGTTCAATGCCCGCTATGTGCTTCCGTTTACCCTGCCCACGTTCGTGAAGATCGGCGGCAAGGCCACCGAGGAGAATCGCGAGAGCTACAATCGCGTGCCGTATCAGACTTTCAGTTACATCGGGCCGGGCGGTGGGCCGACAGGGAACTTTGCGGCCTATCCCTCGCCGCGGGGTTTCAATACGCAGTTCGGCGAGATCCGGGCGCTCGATGTCGCCAACCTTCCGGTGCTGGCCAATCGCAGCGAGCTGGCCCGGCTCTATCAGGCGCATCCCGAATGGTTCGTAAACTCAGCCACGGCGGAAAATTACTACACGGCCTACATCGCCAACGAGCGTGTGTTCGGCCAGTTCGTGCCCGCCGCCTACGGCATGGCCAATACGCGGGTCGGCCGGTTCCGCCTGCAGGGTGGCCTGCGCTGGGAGCGCACCGAGACCGAGGTGGTGGACTTCGATCCGCTGACCGCGACCGAGGTGCAGCGGGCGGGCTACGCGATCACTACCGCGACCCGGCGCGCCACCACCGTGGAGGGCCTCCAGTATCAATACTTCACCAAGCCCAAGGTTACCCGCCGCGGCCAGTACGACGACTTTTTCCCGAGTGCGTCGCTGGTCTACAACTTCAGACCCAACCTGGTGGGTCGTCTGGGCTATTCCTATGCCATCTCGCGTCCGCCGATTGACGCGCTCGCGGGCGTATGGAGCATCAACGAAGTGGCGCGGGTCATCACCTCGCCCAATTCGGAGCTCAAGCCCGAGCGCTCGCACAATTTCGTGGGCCGGCTCGAATACGCGATCGAGCCCGCTGGCAACTTCAGTGTGACGCTGCAACAGGTCGAGATCACCGACCAACGCCTCCGGCTATTGGTCGATGCTTCGGAGACGCCCTACGGCAACGATCCGGACTATGGCGACTACGAGTTCTCGACCTGGGTGAACCGCGGCGAGCTTTACCGTTACCGCAGCTTCGAAGTGGCCTATAGCCAGCAGTTCACGATGCTGCCGGACATCCTCCGCGGCACGAGCATCAATGCGAGCTACACCCGCAACTACGCCAACCAATATTTCCAAGGCGTGACGCCGCACAAGTTCTCGACGACACTCGGCTGGGCCTATCGCCGGTTTAATATCCGCTTCTCGGGCATCTGGATGGACGACACGCCGATGACGACGCTCTTCGGCCGTTACCAGCGGAACAACTTCAAGCTCGATGTGAGCGGAGGG
Organism: Verrucomicrobiota bacterium; assembly: GCA_040386765.1. GTDB lineage: Bacteria > Verrucomicrobiota > Verrucomicrobiia > Opitutales > Opitutaceae > ER46. The sequence continues at coordinate 13,203 of JAZKEV010000030.1, forward strand.
CTGCGGCTGACGAAGCGCACGAGCCTGTTCTTCCAAGGGCGCAACGTCTTCAACGACCCGCAGCAACTGATGGAAGGCGAGCCCAACCTCGGCATCCCGGCGGCGCTGTATCGCTACGGCAACTATGGCGCGTCGTGGACCTTGGGGGTGAAGGGTAACTTCTGATGGTGGCTGAAGTGGGGCGGGCATTTAGCCCGCGCCGCCTTGGATTGGGACGCCGGACAGGAGCCCGCAAATCACGCGAATGTGCGCGAATGCGAAACGGCATTGTTCGCATCTATTTGCGTGATTCGCGGGAGGGGGGCGTTGTTTTTGGAAAAATAACGTGGGGCTGTAATGGGACGTCATGAACCCCGACTAATCGGATATTTCCGAGTGGTCAGTCGGTTGACGAGTACGAGGGGCGCGGAAGGTAACCGAATGGTGCGCAACTGTCGGCTATCGCCGAGCGACAGTCGGGTTGACGCGGCACGGGGCATGCGATAGTTAGGAGGCTGCTTTTCCCGCGTTTCTCCGACATGAAAATTCCCGCTTTTCTCGTTGCCTGTGCTTCGTTGGCCACTGCCGTCGCCGCGGAGGAAAAAATCACGTTCAACGAGCACATCCGACCGATCCTGGCGGACAACTGTTTCGCGTGCCACGGGTCCGATGCGGGGCACCGCAAGGCCAAGCTGCGGCTCGATAGCGCGGAAGGCGCGACACGGGAGAAGGATGGCATCCGCGCGATCGTACCGGGCGACCTGGAGAAGTCAGAGGCGTGGCTGCGCATCATCAGTCCGCATGAGGACGAGGTGATGCCGCCGCCGGAGTCGCATAAGAAACCGCTGAAACCGGAGCAGCAGGCGCTGATCAAGAAGTGGATCGAGCAGGGCGCGGTTTACCAAAGACACTGGGCATATGAGCCGGTTTCGTCGCCGATGCCTCCGACTGTGACGGGCGCGGGCGAGCATCCCATCGACAAATTCATCGCGGCGAAGCTGGCGTCGAAGAAGCTGGGCATCGCGCCGGAGGCACCGCGCGAAGTGTTAATCCGGCGGATCACGCTTGATCTCACCGGCTTGCCGCCGACGCCGGAGGAGGTGGAGGCATTTCTCGCGGACAAGGCGCCCGGTGCCTACGAACGCGTGGTCGACCGGCTGCTCGGTTCCGTGCGCTACGGCGAGCACTTCGGCCGGCACTGGCTCGATGCGGTGCGCTATGCCGACACCCACGGCTTGCACCTCGATAACGTGCGGACGATCTGGCCGTACCGCGATTGGGTCGTAGGGGCCTTCAATCGCAACGAGCGCTTCGATCAATTTACCATCGACCAGCTCGCGGGCGACATGCTGCCCAATGCGACCATCGAGCAGCGCATCGGCTCCGGTTACAATCGCAACCACCTCTCGACCTCCGAGGGCGGAGCGATCGAGGCCGAGGCGGAGATGCGCAATACCGCGGACCGCACCGACACGACGGCGGCGGTGTGGATGGGCATGACGGCCAACTGCGCCTCGTGCCATGACCACAAGTTCGACCCGCTCACGCAGAAGGAGTATTACTCGATGGGTGCGATCTTCAAGGGGCTCGCGGACCGCGTGTGGGATGGCAACGTGCGGCTGGCCGGGCCGATCGGGGTGATCGCGAAGACCCCAGCCACTCAGAAGCGGATCGATGCGCTCGGTACACTGGTTAAGCCGCTGGAGGCCGCCGTGACGAAGAAGACCGAAGAGCTGCTCGCGAGCGGCATGAAGATGCTGAAACTGGGCAAGGGGCCGGTCACGTACGATGTCATGTGGGCCGAGGATTCGGACATGCCGACGCCGGAGAACGTGATGAACCCGCCGAAGTTCGGCCAGTGGAAGCGCGGCGACGGCGTGCCGGTAGCCGGCGGCAAGGCCGCGTTGCGCGCCGAGGGCGCGGGGGAGCGCAAGATCGCCTTTACGGCCAACGATGTGACGCTTCTCGTCCGCACCGAGGCGAAGATTTCGGTGCAAGTGCAGCCCGACCCGGCGAATCCGCCGCGCGCGATTGCGCTCGAATTTGTCAGCGAAGAAAAGACGCGCCGCCTGATCTGGGGCGATGTGAATGCCTTTGGCGCCGAGGTCGCAAAGACTGCGATGCACATGGGCAAGCTGCCGGAGGCCGGGCGCTACACGAAACTCGAGCTCTCGGCCTGCGAAGCCGGCCTCCCGGAGGGCAAGGCCTACACCGGCATCCGCCTCGCGCAGGATGGCGGCGTTGCGTGGTGGGATCAGGTCAGTGCGATTTACACGAGCCCCTCGGGGACCGACGACCCGCTGCTCTCGCAGGGCGCCTGGGCTCGCACGCTGCGCACCGGCGCCAGAGCCTTTGCCGATGTGCCGCTGCGGCACGATGTGAATTTCCTGGTGGGTCTCTCGGGCACGCAGCAGAACGAAGAAGAGAAAAAGTGGATCGCGGCCTGGCATCGCGATTACATCTACGCGCCGTTGCGTGGGGCGCTGGAAACGGAAGTGCATGCTGCGCGCCGGCTGATGTCGGAGCAGGTCCACTACGAAAGCTCGCTGCCCGTGACACTGATCTCGGGCGAGCGCGACGAGCCGCTGCCGGCGCACATCCTCATCCGCGGCCAATACGACAAGCCGGGCGAAAAGGTGGAGGCGGCGACGCCGGCCTTCCTGCCGCCAGTGCAGAAGACGGGTGTCCGCGTGACGCGACTGGACTTTGCGCGCTGGCTCGTGAGCCCGCAGCATCCGCTTACCTCGCGCGTGACGGTGAATCGTTTCTGGCAGCAACTCTTCGGCGCGGGCCTCGTGCGGACGCCGGCCGACTTTGGCGTGCAGGGCGACGCCCCGACGCACCCGGAACTGCTCGATTGGATGGCGAGCGAGTTCATGCGATCGGGCTGGGACGTGAAGAAATTTGTGAAGCTGATGGTGACCTCGCGCACGTACCGGCAGGATGCGAAGGTCTCGCCGGCGCTGCTCGAGCTCGAGCCGGAGAACAAGCTCCTCGCGCGCGGACCGCGAATCCGGCTCGATGCGGAAGTGCTGCGCGACCAGGCGCTCGCGTGGGGCGGGCTCCTCATCCCGGAAGTGGGCGGACCGCCGGTGAAGCCTTATCAGCCGAGCAATATCTGGGAGCCGGTGGCCTTCGGCGGGAGCAATACCAAGACCTACGTGCAGGATCAGGGCACGGCGCTGTATCGCCGGAGCATCTACTCCTTCTGGAAGCGCACGGCGCCGGCGCCCTCGATGTCGACTTTCGACGCGCCATCGCGCGAGACCTTCTGCGTGGGCCGCCAGCGGTCGAATACGCCGCTGCAGGCGCTCGCGCTCATGAACGACGTGCAGAATTTCGAGGCGGCGCGCGGCTTTGCCGAGCGGCTGCTCCTGCGCACGAGCTCGGAGCAGGAGCGGCTGGACTATGCGTTCCGCTGTGTGACTTCGCGGCCTCCGACCCGTGAAGAAGCGGCCGTGATCAACGAAACGCTCGCGACCCATCGCGCGCACTTCGCGAAGAATATCGAAGCGGCGACGCAGGTGATTGCGAACGGTGAGTCGAAGCCGACCACCAAGCTACCGGCCGACGAGTTTGCCGCGTGGACGATGGTGGCGAACTTGTTGATGAACCTGGACGAAACGGTCACCAGGAACTGAGTTCTCAAACGGAAATCCCCAAACGCCAGAGGTCCAAACGCCAAAGAAACCTCGATGTTCAAAGCCTTGGAGTTCCTTGGTGGGACTTCTTTGGCGTTTGGAGTTTGAGATTTGGAATTTTTAAAAATGAATGCGTGTCACGACTACCTGAATAATCTCACCCGCCGGCAGTTCTTTGCCGGAGCGGGGCTGGCGATGGGCGGCGTCGCGCTGAACATGCTGGCCTCGAAGCTGCAGGCGGCGGGGCTCAAGAGCGATCCGTTGCAGGCGCGGATTCATCCGGGGCTGCCGAGTCTCCCGCACTTTGCGCCGACGGCGAAGCGGATCATTTACCTGCACATGAACGGCGGGCCGTCGCAGCTCGATACGTTCGACTACAAGCCGGGGCTGCAGGAGCAGTTCGACAAGGATCTCCCTGAGTCGATCCGGCAGGGGCAGCGCATCACGACGATGACGAGCGGGCAGGCGCGGTTTCCGATGGCGCCGTCGATCTTCAAGTTTGCGCAGCATGGCCAGAGCGGCGCTTGGGTGAGCGAACTGCTGCCGCATACGGCGAAGCTCGTGGACGATATCGCGATCGTGCGCTCGGTGCACACCAACGCGATCAATCACGACCCGGCCTGCACCTTCCTGATGACGGGCAACGAGCTGCCCGGCCGGGCGAGCCTCGGCTCGTGGCTCGCGTACGGGCTGGGCAGCGAGAACAACGATCTGCCGGCCTTCGTGGTGCTCACGCCGAAATTCTCGCCGAAGGTGGCGGCGCAGGCACTCTTCACGCGCATGTGGAGCAGCGGTTTCCTGCCGACGTCGCACAACGGCGTGGCGCTGCGTGCGCAGGGTGACCCGGTGCTCTTCCTCGACAATCCCAACGGCGTCGATGCTTCGACGCGGCGGCAGATGCTGGATGCGCTCGGCAAGCTGAATAATATCAACCACCAGCGCTTCGGCGACCCCGAGACGCTGACGCGCATCGCGCAATACGAGATGGCGTTTCGGATGCAGACGAGCGTGCCGGAGCTGACGGATTTTTCCAACGAGAGCCAGGCGACGCTCGATCTCTACGGGCCAGACGTGAAGGAGCCGGGATCCTTTGCGGCGAGCTGTTTGCTCGCGCGACGGTTGGCCGAGCGAAATGTACGCGTGGTGCAGATCCTCCACCGCGGCTGGGACCAGCATGGCACGTTGCCGGAGCATCTTAAAATCCAGTGTCAGGATACAGACCAGGGCTGCTACGGGCTCGTCGCCGACCTCAAGCAGCGCGGGCTGCTCAAGGATACGCTGGTGGTGTGGGCGGGCGAATTTGGCCGCACGGTTTACAGCCAGGGCACGCTTACGAAGACGAACTATGGCCGCGACCATCACCCGCGCTGCTTCACGGTCTGGATGGCGGGCGGCGGCGTGAAGGGCGGCTTGGTCTACGGCGAGACGGACGATTTCTCGTACAACATCACGCGCGACCCGGTGAGCCTGTACGATCTCAACGCGACGATCCTGCACACGCTCGGCATCGACCACTCGAAGTTCAGCTTCAAATCGCAGGGGCTCGATCAGCGGTTGACGGGTGTCGAGGCGGCGAAGGTGGTGAAGGGGATTTTGGCGTGAGGGGTTGGTCCGATGTGAGCGGTCAGAGGTAGGCGGGCTTCTTTACGGAGGCGTCGCGTTTGAGGTGATCGTATGATCCCGGCTCTTCCGAGCCGGGCTACATTTTCGCGGTGCCCGCTTCGGAAGGTGCGGGAGCGGTTCGGGCGCTTAAAGCGCGATGGCTCGGCGGGACTGTTTTGGCCGAGCCTGCCTTTTCTTGCATCGTGTCGAGGGAACCGCGATTGAAGGGGCGTGAAAAAACTGCCCCTTATTTTCTCGATCGTATGTGCACTCGCTTTTTCGGTGCTGGTGCGTGGTGCGGAGAAGGCCGCCGAGCCGAAGCCGACACACGCGCTCACGGCCACGGCGGATCGGAAGGACGCGCTCTACAAGCGTGGAGAGGCCGTGACGTTTATCGTGAAGCTTACCGAACAGGAGACGGGGAAGGCCGCTGACGGCGAGATCGAGTGGACGACCACGAAGGACGGCATGCCGCCGACGAAGAGCGGCAAGGCGACCTTGCAGAATGGCGAGGCGAAGATCACCGGATCGCTCGACGAGCCGGGGTTTCTGCAGCTGCGGGCGACCTATCAGGCGGGCAAGACGAAGGTGACGGCGCTGGCGGGCGCGGGCATCGAGCCGACGGCGATCAAGCCGAGTGCGCCGATGCCGAAGGATTTCGCGGCCTTCTGGGTGGAGAAGAAAAAGCAGCTCGCGGCCGTGCCGATGAAGCCGCGGCTGACGCCGGCGAAAACCACGGGGACGGACCTCGAGGCGTTCGATCTGCAGATCGATGCGGTGGGCGCGCCGGTATCGGGCTACTTTGCGCGGCCCGCGGGCGCGAAGCCGCGCAGCCTGCCGGCGATTCTCACGGTGCACGGTGCGGGCGTGCGCAGCTCCGACCTGAACAGCGCGGTGAACTGGGCCAGACTGGGCGCGCTGGGGCTCGATATCAACGCGCACGGCATCCCGAACGGACAGTCGAAGGAATTTTACGACCAACTGGCGGCGGGCGAGCTGAAGGATTATCGCGTCCGCGGCCGCGAGTCACGCGAGACGATTTACTTTCTGGGGATGTTCCAGCGGCTGGTGCGCGCGATCGATTTTCTCACGGCGCAGCCGGAGTGGGATGGGAAGACGGTGGTTGTCTCCGGCTCGAGTCAGGGCGGATTTCAGGCGATCGTGGCCGCGGGCATCGATGCGCGCGTGACGTACTTCGTCGCGGGTGTGCCGGCGGGCTGCGATCACACGGCGTCGCTGGTGGGGCGCATCGCGGGCTGGCCGAAGTTTATCTCGACGTCGGAGAAGGAGCCGAAGAAGGAAGTGGTCGAAGCGGTGAGCTATTTTGACGGCGTGAACTTCGCGGCGCAGGCCCGGGCGCCGGGGTTCTTCACGGTCGGCTTCATCGATACAACCTGCCCGCCGTCGAGTGTCTATGCCGCGTATAACGCGCTGAAGACACCGAAGGAGATCCACCACGATATCGCGGCCGGACACACGAATACCCCCGCCGCTGCAGCAGCGATGAAGGCTGCGGTGCAGAAGCATTTTGCGGCGATGAAGGGGCAGTGAGGTAGCGGCGGCCGTCCCGACTGGCAAGGAGGCGAGTCGGGTGGTGGGCTTGAGGCAAAGCACGCGACACCCGTGGGGTGAGGGCACCCCGCCTACCGATCCCTGCGCAGTCTACCGTGCGAGTCTCTATAAGTGCCTTCGCGGCGCTCGAACTGTGTTCGCAGCGCGAGTGGAGGGGTGGAGCGGTTGGACGTTTGGTTTTCGCTTCGCGTGCGGGGGTATGTGGCCTAAGTGTTGAGCGACCCCGCTCAACGTCCTCCCCGTCATGGCCATGCCTGCTTTCCTGCGTTCGTTCGTCTCACGTCCGGCTTATCTCATCGTCAGCGTGCTGGTGCTCGGGGTGAGCATCGGGGCACAGGTGGCGATCGTGGCGGTGCTGGATGCCGTGTTGCTGAGTCCGCCGTCGGCGCGGGCGCCGGGAGAGCTGGCGTTTGTCCGCAGTTCGCTTTCGGGCGGCCAGATGAGTTTCCCCGATTACAAGGACATCGCGGAGCGCAGCACGTCGTTCAGCTCCGTGGCGTCGTTTTATACGTCGGGCCGGACAGCGTTGACCAATGCCGGAGACTTGGTGCAGGTGCGGTGCGGCGTGGCGAGCGGGTCGTTTTTTCCGACGCTGCAGGTGGGCGCGGGGGGCGGACGGCTCTTCGGGCCGGAGGACGATGTGACGGGCGCGGCGCCGGTGGCGGTGATCACGGCGGAGTTGAGCCGCAGCCGTCAGCTCGAGGTGGGATCAATGATCCAGATCAACACCGCGCCCTTCACGGTGATTGGCGTGCTGCCGGAGGGTTTTCGTGGGATTGATCGGGTGACTGCGGCGGACCTCTGGATTCCGGTGGCGCAGTTGACCGCAGTGAGCCCCAAGTGGGTGACGACCAATCGCGGTTATCAGTCGCAGCAGGTGGTCGCGCGACTCAAGCCGGACGTGTCGATCGAAACCGCCAATGCCGAGGTGGCGGCGATCGCGCAACTCATCCACCAGGAGAACACGAAGGTGAACTACGGGCTGAAGCTGCACGTGCAGTCGTTTGCCGCGTTTCGTTACGGGCTCGATGGCTCGGCGCGCACGATGGTGCTGCTGGGCGCGCTGGTGTGGGTGCTCTTCGCGCTGGCGTTTACCAATTTCTTCGCGCTCACGCTGGTGCAGCTCCTGGGGCGGCGGCGGGAGATTGCAGTGCGGGTGGCGGTAGGCGCGACGCGCGCGCATCTGGGACGCTGGCTGCTGGGCGAGCTCGCGGTGGTGGTGGTGCTGGCGCTGGCGGTTGGCACCGGCTTGGGCGCGGCGCTGCTGCGGTTGCTGACGCTCGATCCTAAACTCAGCGCGCTCGTGGATACGGCGGGCGTGCGCATCGACTTCGGGAGCCTCGGCGTCGTGGCGGCGGCGGTGGCAGGGTGCGCGCTCGTCGTGTGGCTGCTGGCCTGGCGCGATGCGGGGCGGGTGGAGGTGCTCACGGCGATCAAGGAGCAGGCAACCGCGCCGCGGCGGCAGGCGATGTTCAACGGGCTCTTCGCGCTGCAGATCGCCATCGCGCTCTTCCTCGTGACGACGGCCGCGACTTTCGTCGACGCGTTGAGCACGCTGGCCAACAAGACGTATCCGTTTCGCACGGACAACCTGCTCCTCTTCGAGGTGAATTTCCGCAACCTCGGGTTGCAGGAAACGCGGGTGGCGGAGGCGGAGAAATACCTCGCGCGGCTGCGTGCCGTGCCCGGCGTGGAAGCAGTGGGTGGAGCCATGTTGGCACCGCTGGATGGCGCGGGCGGCACCAATGTCGTCGTGCGCGAACGCGATCCCAACCTCGAGCCCGACAAGGGGCAGGCGCGGTGGATCGTGGCGGGCGATGGTTATTTTGAGGCGGCGGGCATCCGCATCCTGCAAGGGCGCGGGTTCACGGCCCAAGAGCTGGCGGGCGCGGCCAAGGTCGTGGTGATCAACTCGGCGCTCGCGCGCCGCTACTGGCCCAATGGCGATGCGCTGGGCCAGTCGATGAAGCAGTGGGCGGGGGCGCAGCCGCACACGATCGTCGGCATCGTCGACGACATCCCGGCGGATACCCGCAGCAGGGTGGCCGAGCCGCAGATCTACACGGCATGGGGTCAGGCGAGCCCGACCTCCCTGGTCTTTCATGTGGCGGTGCGGCAGGACTCGGCTGCGCTGCGCCGGGCGATCGAAGCGAGCCTCCGCGACGTGTGGCCGCACAAGACGCTGCCGGCGCTGCGCTCCGGGCGCGAGCAGCTCGGGCTGGTCTCGGCCGAGCTGGCGACGGCGGTGCGCGTGGTGCTGTGGCTCGCGGGCTTTGCAACGGCGGTGACGAGCTGCGGGCTCTATTTCTTTTCCGCGTACACGGCGGCGCAGACGACGCGCGACGCGGCGATCCGGCAGGCGCTGGGCGCGACGATGGCGGACCTGCTGCGGGCGCACCTGATGCGCTACGCGCTGGGCGCGGCGGTCGGCGTGGCGCTGGGTTTTGCGCTGGCGTGGAGCGCGAGGCCGGTGATGGCGGCGGCGGGTATCGTGCTCGCGCCGATGGACGCGGTTTCGATTACGATCGCGGCGGCGGCGCTGGCGGCCATCGCGCTTGCGGGGCTTTGCCTGCCGCTGCGGCGGCTGCGACGGCTCGATCTCGCCCGGACGCTCAGCCAGGGCGGATAACTTCATACAAACGGGCTGGATGCGGAGGGCGGGGGGCGTCAACGTGACGGCTCCCAACCCTATGCGTTTCACAACTCTTGCTTTCTTACTATTGGCGTTCGCTGCGATCGGACGCTCGGCGACGGCGGATTACGATGTGGTCGTCTACGGAGGCACCTCGGGCGGCGTGGCGACGGCGGTGCAGGCGGCCCGGATGGGCAAGACCGCCGTGCTCATCGAGCCGACGCAGTTTCTTGGCGGACTCACGACGGGAGGCCTTGGGGCGACCGACATCGGCAACAAGCGCGCGATCGGCGGCATCGCGCGGGAATTCTACGGCAAGATCTGGGAGCACTACCAGAAGCCGGAGAATTGGAAGCACCAGAAACGCGACGAGTATGTGAACCGCCGCACCGGGCCGAATGACGTGAACGAGAAGACGATGTGGACCTTTGAGCCGCATGTGGCGACCCAGGTGTACGACGACATGCTGCGCGCCGCGGGTAGCAAAGTGACGGTCGTGAAGGGCGAGCGGCTCGATCTCGCGAAGGGCGTCGTGAAGGACGGTACGCGGATCGTGCGCATCGTGATGGAGAGCGGGCGGGCGTTTACCGGAAAGATGTTCGTCGATGCGACCTACGAGGGCGACCTGATGGCGAAGGCCAGGGTCGGGTACCACGTGGGGCGCGAGGCCAATGCGGTGTACGGTGAGACAATCAACGGCGTACAGGCGAAGCACACGGTGAGCCACCAGTTCACGAAGCAGGTCGATCCCTACATCAAGCCGGGCGATCCGAAGAGCGGTATCCTGCCGGGCATCGAGCGCAACGGGCCGGGCGAGGAGTTTTCGGGCGATAAGAAGGTGCAGGCCTACAATTTCCGGATGTGCACGACGGATGTGCCGGAAAATCGCCGCGCGTGGGAGAAGCCGGCGGGCTACGATCCGCAGTGGTTTGAGCTGCTGCTGCGCAATTTCGAGGCAGGCGATCACCGGGTGCCGTGGAATCCCGTGTGGATGCCGAACCGGAAGACGGATACGAACAACAACTTCGCGATCAGCACGGACTTCATCGGGCAGAACTGGGCGTATCCGGATGCGGACTACGCGACGCGCGCCAAGATCTGGAAGGAGCACGAGGTCTGGCAGAAGGGCCTGATGTGGACCCTCGCCAACAGCCCGCGAGTGCCGGAGAAGGTGCGGGCAGAGTTCCAACGGATCGGCCTGGCGAAGGACGAATTCAAGGATAACGACAACTGGCCGCGTCAACTCTATGTGCGCGAAGCGCGCCGGATGATCAGCGAATACGTGATGGTCGAGAAGAACTGCACGCGTGCAGTCGTCGCCGAGGACAGCGTGGGCATGGGCGCGTACAACATGGATTCGCACAACATCCAGCGGTACATCACGCCCGAGGGCTTTGTGCGGAATGAGGGCGACGTGCAAGTGCGCGTGCGGCCGTATCCGATCAGCTACCGCAGCATCCGGCCGAAGGCCGAGGAGTGCACCAACCTGCTTGTGCCGGTGTGCCTGAGCGCCTCGCACATCGCGTATGGCAGCATCCGGATGGAGCCGGTCTTCATGGTGCTCGGGCAGAGCGCGGCGACGGCGGCGGTGCACGCGATCGAGCAGGGTACGACGGTGCAGAAGATCGACGCGGCGAAGCTGAAGGAGCGCCTGCTGAAGGACGGGCAGGTGCTGGACTTCGAGAGCGCGGATGTGGCCGCGCGCATCGTGCTGCCGAAGGAGCGGCTCGAGGGCGTGGTGGTGGATGAGCTCGATGCGGAGCGCACCGGCTTCGACCGCAACAGCGCGGCGCACTCGACGTATGTGGATGCCGGATACCATCACGACAGCGATGCCAACAAGGGCGAGCAGAAGGCGAAGTTCGTGCCGAATCTACCGAAGTCGGGCCGCTATCAGGTCTTCGTCGCCTACCCGTGGAATGCGAATCGCGCGGGCAACGTGCCGGTGACGATCAAGCACGCGGATGGCGAGACGAAGGTGATGCTCAACCAGAAGAAGAAGCCCAAGGTGCGCGAGCTGCTGGAGCCGGTGGGCACGTTTCGCTTTGAGAAGGGCAAGGCGGGGTTTGTCGAAATCTCCAATGCGGGCACCGATGGCTTCGTGGTGATCGATGCGGTGCAGTGGGTGGAGGCGAAATAAGCGTGGCAGCGGCGCGTTCGCGTAGTGCAAGGCGGCGGGTGCCGGCGAAGCTGGTGCCGTGGCTGCTGGGCATCAACCTGGTGGTCGGGCTTGTGCTCGGCGGCTGGTATGTGGTGCAGCCGGAGAGCCGGCAGGTCGAGGTGCGGCGGCTCACGGCCAATGCCTTCGAGCGCGACAAGCACGTCACGTTTCTCGATATCGCGTGGGATGTCTGGCAGCTCTACTACGCCGACAGCGCGAGCGGGAAGGTGGCGCCGGGCGACAAGACGATCGTTTACGGCGGGGCGCCGCGCGCGACGGGCGCGGGCGATGTGCGGGTGTTGACGAATCGTGGTTACGCGGTCGGCTACAGTGAGAGCCTGGCGAATCCGGTGTGGGCGGCGTATCGCATGGTCGACCTCGCGCGGATCCCTTCGGCAGGGAAGCGACCGGAAAAATTCGAGGTGGATCGGCGGACGGTGGCGCGCGTCTCGCCGGAGGCGTATTCGGGAAGTGGTTACGACCGAGGCCACCTCGCGCCGAATTACGCGATCGCGACGCGCTTTGGGGAGGCGGCCCAGCGGGAGACGTTTCTCATGTCGAACATCGTGCCACAGCGGCACGCGTTGAATGCGGGGCTGTGGAAGGAACTCGAGCAGAAGATCGCGACGAGTTACCCGGCGCGCTACGGCGAGGTGTGGGTGCTGGCGGGGCCGATCTTCGGGGCGCAGCCGAAGACGCTGCGCGGCGGCGTCACGGTGCCGGAGGCGTTCTTCATGATCGTGGTCGATGAGAATGAAGGGAAGCTGCGGACCCTGGCCTTTATCGTGCCGCAGGAGACGGCGGCGGAGGCGGACCCGGCGCGGTTTTTGACGACGATCGACGAGGTGCAGCGGCGGACGGGTTTGGATTTTCTGGCTGAGATCGAGGATGCGGCGGAGCGGCAGATCGAGCAGCAGAAGGCGGCGCGGGTGTGGTGAGGGAGGGGGGCCGGTGGCGTACGCAGGCGTTATCGTGTGCGTCGGCGGTCATAGACCGCCGCTACAGGAAGGGCGTTTTCGGATTGGAGGTGCGCGGGAGCTGGAGCAGAGTGGAGGCGATGAATCCCCGTTTATTCCTGGCCCTGTGGTATGTGCTGATGGCGCCGTTGTTTGGGGCGGCAGGAGGGAAGCCCAATGTGCTCTTGATTGTGAGTGACGACCAAGGGTGGCCCGACCTGGGCGTGATGAAGATCAAGGATATCCAGACGCCGAATCTCGACCGGATCGCGAACGAGGGCGTGCGGGGGACGCAGTTTTACGTGACGTGGCCGGCATGCACGCCCTCGCGCAGCAGCGTGCTCACGGGCCGCTATCCGCAGCGCAACGGGCTCTACGACATGGTGCGCAACGATCTCGTGAACTACGGCCACGTGTTCGGCGCGGAGGAGTACGCGGTGTCGCCAGAAATGACGCTCGGGCTCGATCCGCGGGAGAAGACCCTCGGCGATCTGCTGAAGGGCGCGGGCTACCGCACCGGCATGGTCGGCAAGTGGGACATGGGTCAGGCGAAGCGCTATCTGCCGCTGCAGCGCGGCTTCGATTTCTTTTACGGGCACGGCAACAACGGCATCGATTACTACACGCACGAACGTTACCGCGTGCCCTCGATGTTCTCCGGCAATGCGCGGACGGAGGCGGACAAGGGGACTTACGCAACCGACCTCTTCAAGCGGGAGGCGTTGCGCTTCATCGAGGCGGCGCCCGCGGGCAAGCCGTGGTTCCTTTACCTGTGTTTCAATGCGCCGCACTCGGCCTCGGCGTTTGACGACGAGCCGGTGGCGAAGAACGGCAAGAAGAGCGCCGTCGGTGTGCAGGTGTCGGCGAAGTATGCGAAGCCCTATCGCGACAAGGGCGTGGCGGAGAAACTGGCCAACTACTACGGCGCGGTGACGTGCATGGATGAGGCGATCGGCGATGTGCTCAAGCAGATCGACGCGCGCGGCGAGACGAAGGACACGCTCGTGATTTTCATCAGCGACAACGGCGGCTCGGGCAACGGCGGCAACGCGCCGCTCAAGGGCTCGAAGAGCACGATGTGGGAAGGCGGCCTCAGCGTGCCCTTTCTCGCGCGGTGGCCGGCGAAACTGCCGGCGGGCAAGGTGACCGACGAGTTCCTCACCTCGCTGGAATTTTTCCCGACGATCGCCGCGGCGACGCAGGCGAAGCTGCCGAAAGACGTGAAGCTCGATGGCTTTGACATGACCGCGGTGCTGCGCGGAGAGAAGAAATCGCTGCGCACCGAGATGTTCTGGGAACGCCGTAAGGATCACGCCGTGCGGATGGGCAATTGGAAGTGGGTGCAGACCGGCGGCGTGTCGGGGCTCTACGACATGGTGGCGGATCGCGGGGAGAAAAACGACTTGTCGAAGGAGAAGCCGGAGATCGCGGCGAAGTTGAAGGCGCGCTTTGCGACGTGGAAAGCGGAGATGGAAGCGGCGGAGCCGCGCGGGCCGTTTCGGGATTATTGAGACGTTGAGCGGTTTAACGGAGTGTAGCCACTGAAAGCACAGGTGGGCGCGGATGGATAGATCTGCAGGGGCTGACCTTGTCCGTGGATTTTTTTGACGGATAGGAATTGGCCGCAAAGAGGCGCAAGAGTCCCAAAAAACCAGGCATGGCAAAGAGCAGGGCGCGCAACTGCCGCTGCGGGTAGATCGAGCGCAGCGTGCGGGCGGCTTTATCCTCGAGGTGCCGCGCTCCCGGCATGCGAGCGTCCTGACGGCGCGTTAAGGATAACGCGCCCTACCTACTTTACTTCAGGCTCTTGATGTACAGCACGAGCGCGTCGATCTGGCTGGGGTTGAGGACGCCGGCGTAGCTGGGCATGGCGTATTCGCCCTTCTCGAAACCCGCCGCGATCTTGGCGGTGGGCTCGAGGATGGATTCGCGGATGTAGGCGTCGTCGGTGGTGACCTTGGTCATCTTGCCGGCAACGGAGACGGGATGCGAGGTGCCGTAGAGGCCTTTCCACGAGGGGCCAGCTTTCACGATGCCGGGGCTGTCGATCGAGTGGCAGGCGACGCAGGCGAAGAGCTGGGCGATGCGCTGGCCTTCCTCAACGGTGACGGGACCCTTGGCTTCGGAGGCGACGATTGTGCGGGGCGTGAGGTCGACGGCGATGTCGCCGAAGCCTTCGGTCTGCGGGTTGAACTTCACGAGCTCGTAGGGCGTGGTGTAGGCGTTTTCCTCGAAGGGCTGGCCTTCCTTGGTGGCGAGCGCCCAACCGACGCGGAGCTGCATGACGGGCTTCATCTGCGGGACGGCGATGAAGACGCTGCGGCCATCCTGCGAGAGGTACGCGGCGCTCGGCACGAGGGAATCCTGGCCGGCGGTGTCGTCGGCCTTGTACTGGGCGGAGCCGTATTTGAAGGTGCGCTTGTAGCTCCAGCTCTGGAGCGAGTAGCTGGCGGGGTCGGTGGCCTTTTTCGCATCGAGCACGGTCTCGAAGCGCACGAGCACGCCTTTATCCATCGGCACGATCTCGCGCGGGACGGTGACGGGCGCGCCGGTGTAGCGCACGCGGCCGAGACCGGCGGCGACGTCGAGGACATTGCCCCAGCCGAGGACTTGGAAGCCGGCGATGTAGAGCTGGCCGTCGACGGGATTCACGGAGCCGTTGAGCGGGGTGAATTCGAAGGCGCGCGTGATGCTCACCACGGAGGCCTGCGGGCGCGAGGCGCGGTCGTTGAGGATCACGCGGAAGAGCTCGGGCTTGTTGAAACCGATGTGGACGAGCTGGTCGTTGAGCGGGCCCATCTTCGCGCCGAAGAGCCAGACCTGCGAAATGGCGGAGGAGTCGACGGCGTGGGGGATCCACGTGAGCGGCTCGGCGATGGGCGCGGGGTACTTCTCCTTGGGGAGGAAGGCGGCGAGGAAGCCGTAGAACTGCTTGTCGCGGACGATGTGCAGGGGCGTCGACGGGATGTACTGGCCCTGCTGGTCGCTGGAAGTGACGAGGCCGGTGCGGACATTCACGCCGATATTGGGCTGGCGGAAACCGTAGCCGAGCACGGTGGACTGACGGCCATCGGCGGAGATGCGGAGGACGCTGCCGTTGTGCTTGCCGAGGGTGGTGTCCTGCTGGCCGCCTTTGGCGATGATGAACTCGCCGTTGGGCGCGAGGCGGATCTGCGAGGGGAACTCGCGGTTGTCGGCGGTCTGGGCGAAGGCGTTGGAGAAGAGCTCGTGGACATCGGCCTCGTCGTCGCCGTCGATGTCGTGCAGGCGCCAGATGCCATTTTTGTCGAAGACGTAGAGCTGCTCGTCGCGGAGCGTGCAGGTCATCGGCTCGTGCAGGCCGGAGGCGAAGCGCTTCCAGCGGACGGAGGCGCCGAGGCTGGAGGGCTGCGAGGCGTCGAGGCCGCGCGCGATCCACACGTCGCCATCGAGGGTGGTGAGGTAGGCGGTGCCGTTCCTAGCGAACTGAATGTCGGCGGGGCGGACGCCGCGGCGCCAGGGATTGTTGGTTGGCAGCGCGACGTGGTCGACGACGTAGGCATCCTGGGCGGTCGAGAGCTTGAGGGCGGTCGTGATGACCTGCGGCCAGCGGGCGGCGGCGGGCGCAGCGGTGGCGGAGAGCGGGTGCGCGACGGCGAAGGTGGCGACGGTGGTGGGCGTGTGCGCCACGGCGAAATTTACCGCGGCGGTGCGGGCCGGCACGCGCACGGTGGCGATGCGCCCGGTGGAGAGCGTGACGGCGGGGACGTTTTCGCCGCTCTGGACTTGCGTACCCGCGGGGACAGAGCCGAGGGCGAGGAGGAGCGGCTGCTCGCCGGCTTCGATGCTGAAGGTGCGTGTGATGGCGAGCGTGCCGTTGCGCGGGGCGGCGGTGAGCTGCTCGCGGACCTTGGTGCCGGCGACGGTGTACTCGAGGAGCACGCCGCCGCGGACGAGACGGAGCGCATCGAAGCAGCCGAGTTTTTCCGCGATGGGGCCGCGCCCGATCTCTTCGGGGGAGGGGGCGGGCTCACGCGGGTCGGTGAGGGCGAGCTCGGCGCCGGTCTGCCAGCCGGGGTAGATGCCATTGGCGAGCCAGAGCTGACCGTCGGGCGCGGCGGTCTCTTTCTGACCACCGGGGGTTTTGCGCGTGACGTCGTGATACGACCCGGGGGCGAGGGCGGTGGGCGTGATGCCGGGGCCGCGCCAGAGCGCGGAGATGCGGAGGAGATCGGTATCGAAGCAGGCCCAGCAATCCTGGCCGAGATTCAGGATGAGGCCGCGGGGGGTGAGGTTATTGGGCGCGAGCTCGGCGCCGACCTTGCGGGCATCGAGGACGGAAGAGAAGAACGGGAAGTCGGGCTCCACCCAGGCGGCGAGGGGGCTCTCGGCGACGCGCTTTGCGGCCTTCGGGGCTGCCTTGGAGGCTTTGGGCGCCTTGGGTTCCTGGGCCGGCAGGAGTGCGGCGGCGAAGGGGAGGAGGGCCGCGAGCGCGAGCGGGCGCAGGGCCGCAGAAAACCGGAGGCGGGGCGAAGACACGGAGGTCATGTGATAGATATAAACCGACTTAAACGGCAGGACGTGTCAAAGCGGGGATAGGGATCGGAGAGAAACTTCGTACGAGGGATGAAATGGGTGGAGAGTAGAGTTGCGGCGGGCGCGAGGCGCGGTTCAGCTGGGCGGAGCTTTTTAAGATCAACCCGAACCCCTTTATGAAACGCATCCTAACGCTTGGCGCGCTCGTTTTTCTCGCTGTGATGTCACCGACGTGGGCGGCCGACCAGCGGCCGAACATCCTCTGGTTTGTGGTGGACGATATGTCCGCAAACCTCTCGTGCTACGGGGAAAAGACCATCCAGACGCCGAACATCGACCGGCTGGCGCGCGAGGGCACGCGGTTCGCGAAGGCCTTCACGACGGCGCCGGTGTGCTCGCCGTGCCGGTCGGCGTTTATCACGGGGATGTACCAGACCACGATCGGCTCGCATCAGCACCGGAGCGGTCGGGGCGAGGAAAAGATCGTGCTCCCGGACGGGATCGTGCCGGTGCCGGCGCAGTTTCAGAAGGCGGGTTATTACACCTGCATCGGCAGCGGGTTGCCGAACGTGCGGCGCGAGAAGGCCAATGGGAAGGCCAACGCGAAGAAGAAGGAAAAGGCCGGCGGCGACGACGAGGGCGGCGCGGCGGGGTTGGGGAAGACGGACTACAATTTCGAATGGGACCGCGGCATCTACAACAGCCCGGACTGGGCGGGGCGGAAGCCGGGCCAGCCGTTTTTCATGCAGGTGCAGATGGCGGGCGGCAAATTGCGCGGCGGTAACGATGAGGGTGCGAAGAAGCTGATGGAGCGGGCGAAGACGGAATTTGGCGCGGCGACCGATCCGGAGAAGGTGACGCTGCCGCCCTATTATCCGCGCGATGCGGTGGAGCTGCGCGACTGGGCGGCGTACCTCGATGCGGTGCGGTTTACGGACAAGCACGTGGGCCAGGTGATCGAGCGGCTGGAGAAGGAAGGCATTCTCGAGCAGACGATCATCGTCTTTGTGACCGACCACGGCATCAGCCATGCGCGCGGCAAACAGTTTCTCTACGACGAAGGCACGCACGTGCCCTTCATCGTGCGCGGGCCGGGTGTGGAAAAGGGCAAGGTGCGCAACGACCTCATCGAACTGATCGATATCGCTGCGACCTCACTCGCGGCGGCGAAGCTGCCGGTGCCGAGTTATATGCAGGCGAAGAACGTGCTCGCGAAGGATTACCAGCCGCGCGCGGCGGTCTATGCGGCGCGCGATCGCTGCGACGAGACGGTGGAGCGGATCCGCAGCGTGCGGACGGACAAGTATCTTTATATTCGGAACTTTTATCCGCAGCGGCCGCATCTGCAGCCCAACGCGTACAAGGACGGCAAGTCGATCGTGCAAACGCTGCGCACGCTGCAAAAGGCGGGTCAGCTCGATCCGCTGCAGGAGAAGCTGCTCTTCAGCCCGACGCGGCCGGCGGAGGAACTCTACGAGTGGACGACGGATCGCTATCAGGTGAAAAATCTCGCGGGCGATGCGGCGGCGAAGGCGACGCTGGAAAAGATGCGGGCGGATCTCGATCGCTGGATCGTCGAGACAAAGGACAAGGGGCCCGAGTCGGAGAAAATGTACGACAGCGACATGGCGGTGTATGTCGGCGGGCGCGGCAAGAAGGAGACGGGTACCACCGTCACCGAGCGGAATATCGCGCAGATGAAGGCTTGGGCGAAGGAAGGGAAGTAAGGGCGGACGGAATGGAACAGGATGGCTAGTGAAGGACGGGAGGAGCGGAACGAAAGGCAATTGGCCCACGAAACACACGAATGACACGAAAGCAGGAGAGATTGGGTTTGGGTGCTTGAGTGGCGGGCGTTTCGTGGGCGTGCCGTGGTTTGCGAGCCCTGATTTTTTTGACCGCGGATTGCGCGGATGATGCGGATACGCTGGCGCGAGGGGCGGGGATTGTATCCGCGAGATCGGCGTTATCCGCGCGGTTGAGTTCCGAGGGACAGAATTTTTCAACAGGAGACAAACCGAGGCCGAACCGAGGGAAGACAGGGCATTTCTCGGTTTGGCCTCGGTTCGACTCCTGTTGAAAACTGTCTTGGTTTGGCTCGGAGTCAGGTCTTCACGACTACGGTGCCGGCGATGCGGTCTTCGACGGCGCGGCGGTTGGGGTCCCAGAGGAGGTTGAGGAAGCCGGTCATGCCCATGGCGACGCCGGCGATGTAGCCGCCGTGGCGGACGAAAGCGTCGAAGAAGGTGAAGGGGTGGCCGTTGATTTTGAGCGCACGGGTGCCAAGGAAAAATTTCCCCGGTGTACGACCGCCGAGGCCACCGGCGAAGAGGGTGAAGTAGACACCGGACCAGCCGAAGGTGACACCCAAGGCGGTGAGGAACGCGCGGATCTGGAGGTGCCACGAGCCGCTCGATTCCTGCCATTCGCGGTTTTCCTTTTTGAGGTCGGAGACCTGTCGTTGGAGACGGTCGGCGGCTTGCTGGAGTTCGCCGGTGCTGGGATTGGGCGAGAGGTGGACGCTCTCGCGCATGGCGGCGCTCTCCTTGCGGTCACCCGTGAGCGCTTCGAGATTGAAAGTGCTCGAGCGGAAGGCGGAGACGTGGCCGAGGGCGATGGCGGAGAGGACAGCCAGGGTGAGGCCGAGCGCGCGGCAGGCGGTGCGGACGAGCTTGAGCGGAAGCGGAACGCTTGCGGAGTTTCCGAAGAGAACGAGGAGCATCGCGCCGGTGGCGAGGCCGAGCCAGGGGCGGGAGAGAATCGAGAGCGCCGTGATGAGCCCGAGGTCGATGGCGATGCCGGCGAGGCGGCGCCAAGGTTCCGCGAGGGGCTGGCCGAGCACGGCGGGCGAGGCGGTGAGCGTCTCGGCGGTGACCGGGCGGCTGGCGGGTTTCTCGCTGGCGGCGGGCATGGGGAGAGGGAGGGAGAGGGTGGCGGGGTGGGCAAGGCGTTAAAGCGTGATGTGTTCGATGCGGACGGGGAGCGATACGTGCGGCGTGGGGAAGGAGAAACGTCTTGGTGAGCTGTCGCGCTTAGCGGGAACGAAGACTCCACGTTTTCGCAGGTGTGCAGCGCGACGGCTCACCGGGACGGTTCGCCCTACCTATTTGCGCGCGGGTGAAGAAGGGTGTTCGGAAGTCCTTTGGGGTTTTTGTGCTGGAGGGTCCCGCTTCTTCCGAAGCGGGCTGCGGCGATGTGTTGTCGCGAGGTGGATGTGGGGGCACGAAAAAGGGCGGATCGGTGAGGTCCGCCCTTTGGGATGTGATGCGCGAGTGCGGCGCGGCGATTAAAACCGGCCGCTGACGCCGAAGGTCACCGTGATGCCGGGGATGCGGTACTCGGCGATCTGGTCGGGGATGCCGCGGTACCACTTCTGGGGCTCGTTGGTGATGTTCAGCACGTCGACGGAGAAACCGAGCAGGGGGCTGTACTGGTAGGAGACGCCTGCGTTGATGATCCTGCGTTTGTCGACGTATAGGTTACGGCCGACGGTGGCAGCCGTGTAGGCGTCGATGTAGTCGCTGGTGTAGTTGGCGGTGAGGCGGGCGCCGAAGCCGCGGTGGCGCCAGCTCAGGATGACGTTGGCGGTGCGCGGAATGAAGCCGGCGACCTGGCCGGTGCTGAGGCTCGTCGTGCCGCCGAAATCGCCGTGGGTGTCGATCACGGTGAGATTGGTCGAGAGGCGGAGGCCGCTGAGCAGGCCGGGAAGGAAGGTGAACTGCTGCTGATAGGAAAACTCCCAGCCCTGCACGGTCGCGGTGCCGAGATTGGCGCGGGTGAGGATGGTGTAGCCGGAATATTCGCCGTTGAAGCCGTTATCGGCGCCGGGGCCGACGGTGCCGGAGACCACGTTGTTCACGAAGTAGTCGTCGATGGTCTTGTGGAACCACGTGGCGGCGAGTTGGCCGGCGGGCTCGAAGTAGTACTCGAGGCCGGCCTCCCAGTTTTCGGCGAGTTGGGGGCGGAGGCCAGGGTTGCTGATGGTGAGGGTTTGATTCAGCTCATCGACCGTCTCGGCCGGGGTGAGATTGCCGAGCGGCGGGCGGCCGAAGCTGGTGGACCAGCTGAGGCGGCCTTTGAACTGGCGGGTGAAGTCGTAAACGAGATGCGTGCTCGGGAAGGCTTTGCTGTAGCCGCCCTCGATCTGGCGGAGATTGTTCGCGTAGTCGCGCTGCGCGGAGCCGACGGGGTCACGAGTCTGGTCGGCGGCGCTGCTCGGCACGCGGACGCGCGTCCAGCCGTAGCTCTCGTCTTCCGTGTCCTCTACGCGCACGCCGATGAGGAAGCTCAGCTTCTTGAAGGAGCCCTCGGTCATGAAGTAGCCGGCCTTGACCGTCTCGGTGATGCCACGCGTGCCGGTGAAGCGGGTGCTCTCGCGGAAGTAGACGTCTTCGGCCCAGAGTGAGGAGTCGACGGGTACGCGGTCGCGACTGACGGCATTGGCATGCCATGCGGGGATGTTGATGCCGGTCTTGTTGTCGCCGAAGGTCTCGATGGTGGGATCGGTGGGGAGCTGGGCGGAGTTGGTGCCGGTAAAATTGTACCGCGTGGATTTTGCGCCCTGCGCGGCGTATTCCTCGCGCCAGCGTATGCCGGTCTTGAGGTAAATGCGCAGGTCGGTGGGGAGCCGGTAGCGCACATTGGCGCGGACATCGCGGATCTGGTGCCAGTCCTGCGTATCGCCGAAGTTCAGGCTATTCGGGCGATAGCTGGCGGCGTTGGAAATATCGGGTCCGGCGGTCTGGGTGAAACGCGGATGGAGGTCGGACTCGGTGCGGTCGAGCGTCCAGCCGATACCGGTGACGCGATTGACGAGCACGCCGCCGTCGCCGCCGCCGCCGTGGATGCGGACCTGGCTGTAGGTGCCCTGGTAGTCGATATCGAAGGGCCCGAAGCGGTGCTCAGCGCCGAGCGAGGCGTGGCGCATGCGGTTGAAGAAATTCGACATCTGCGAGGTGATATCGATGGTCGAGGCGGCGATCGGTCGGACGGAGGTGATGCGATCGGTGAAGCCGGGGATGACGCCGGAGGTGGTGGCGTTGGGGACGGTGTTCTGATTCTGCGTGAAGGCGCGGAAGAGATAGCGGAGGCGGAAGCGCTCGAAGGCGTCGTTGTAGATGAGGTTGGCCGAGAACTTGGTGTTGGGCGAGAGCCGGTACTCGAACTTCAGGTTCACGCTGGATTGCTTGCGGTTGTTGTAGTTGTCCTGCGTGCGGTAATCCCAGACGTAGGCGGGCTGGCTCGTGGTATTCTGGAAATCGCGCGTGGTGCTAAAGAAGCCGACGGCCTGCTCGCTGTAGAAGACGTTGAGCGCGACGCCGAGATTGGGCTCGTCGCTGCCGAAGACGGCGAACTTCTCCTGATAGGCGACGTTGAGCAGCGGGTGGATGCGGTGGTCTTCGCGCAGCGGAATCTGCTGCGTGAACGCGGGAGCCCAGCGGGCGGAGAAGTTGTAGGTGACGCGGCGCTTTTCCTTAATGCCGAGGGGGCTGCGGCTCGTCATGTTGATGGTGCCACCGAGGGAGTCGGCGTTTTCATCGGGGCGGTGGCCCTTCACGACCTCGAGGTTTTCGAACATCGAGCCGGTGATGGTGTGCATGCGGGTCTGGCGGGCCATGCCGCCCTGGCTGGCCATCAGGGTGCCATCGATATTGATGGTGTTGAAGCCGGGGGGCATGCCGCGGATGGTGAAGCCGACGATGTTGCTCTCGTCGCTGGGATTGCCGGCGACGCCGGGCAGCAGGATCGCGAGCTCGCTCGCGTTCATGTTGGGCAGATTGCCGTAGGCGTCGATGGCGACGACGTTCTTCACGTTGATGGCATTGCGTTGCGAGGTGATGGCGGCGGCGAAGCCCTCGCGCTCGCCGCCCACGGTGAAGGCCTGCAGCTGGTAGATGCTCGTCGTGAGGTCGAAGTTCTGCGCGGCGGGCTGGCCGGCGGTGACGGTGAGCGTGGCCTTGCCGGCATCGAGGCCGGTGTAGGTGGCGACGAGCTGGTGCGTGCCGGCGGGAACGCCCGTGAGGACGTAGCGGCCGCCCTGATCGGTGAGCACGGAGAGGCCGAGGCCGGGGATCTCGACCTGGGCGCCGGCCAGGAAGTTTTTTGTGGCCGCGTTGCTGACGTGACCGATGACGGTGCTGTTGGCATCGGCCGCGCGGGCGATGGAAATCGCGTTGGCCAGAAGCAGCAACGCGAGCATGAGGAAACGAGGGAGAAACGAGGTTTGCGTGATCATGTTATGCATCGAACAGTGACGATACGCGTTCACGCCCGCTCGTGCGGGTAGCTGCGAACGGAAGGGGGTAACGCATCGCCGGGGTTAGGCCAGAAAACGTTTCGACATAAATGTAAATTTCTCAGCACAAGTAAATGTCTCACATTAATTTTATGACGAAGGTTTCGGTTCGTTTTTCGGTCGCGGCGGGGTGCGTCGCGCTGCTGTTGCTCGCTTCGGTGCGAGTCGCGGTTGCGGCGCTGCCGCTCGAGCAGCGCCCTGCAAAGGCGGACGAGTGGGGCTACCGGCCGGGCGATGGGGAGACGGTGCGGCTGAATCCGCCGTCGTTCACGTGGATCATGGATGCGCGCGCGGCGAGCTACACGGTGCAGTGGTCGAAAGAGAAGGCGTTTCCCGCAGGCGCGACGACGACGGCCGAGAAGGTCGCGTGGCCGACCTACACGCACAGCGCGGCACTGCCGCCGGGGGCGTATTTCTGGCGGTACCGGTACGTGAACAAGGCGGGCGAGGTCTCAGAGTGGAGCGTGGCGCGGAAGGTGATCGTGCCGGCCGAGGCGGCGACGCTGCCGATGCCCACCGCCGCGCAGCAGCGGGCGAAGGTGCCGCAGGGGCACCCGCGGCTCTTCATGCGGCCGGAGGATCTGCCGCGCCTGCGCGAACTGGCGAAGGGGCGCGAAGCAACGGCTTTTGCGGCGGTGAAGAAAGCGGCGGATGCCTACATCAAGGCCGGGCCGACGCCGGAGCCGGAGCACAAGGGCTCGGCGCGCGACAAGAATAACGCGGAGCTGATCAAATACTGGTGGCCCAACCGCGTGCAGACGGAGAAGGCGTGTGAAGAGGCGGAGACGATCGCCTTTGTGTATCTGATTTCTGGAGACAAGGCCTACGGCGAGGCGGCGCGACGGTGGGTGCTGCACCTCGCGGGCTGGGACCCGAAGGGCAACACGAACTTCAACCTGAACTGCGAGGCGGGAAAGCCGATGCTCTACCGCCCGGCGCGCGCCTACGACTGGGCGTGGGATATGTTTACGGCGGAGGAGCGCGCGAAGATCCAAGCGGCGATGCGCGAGCGCGTGATCGACGGATGGAACCACAGCGAGGTGGGCAAGGGTGTGGGCCACCTGCAGAAGCCTTTTGCGAGCCACGGCAATCGCACGTGGCACAAGATCGCAGAGGCGGGCATCGCCTTCATCGATGAGATCCCGGAGGCGCCGCAGTGGCTCGACTACGCGGTGAATAAATTCTACGCGTGCTATCCCGTGTGGTCGGATGACGACGGTGGCTGGCACGAGGGCGTGGCCTACTGGAGCAGCTACCAGAACAAGACGGTGTGGTGGCTGCAGGTGGCGCAGGCGGCGCTGGGGATCGACGGGCTGAAGAAGCCCTTTTTCGCACAGGTAGGCGACTACCCGCTCTACATCTCGCCGCCGAACTCGCCCAACTCGGGGTTCGGCGATCTGTCGGCGCGGCCCGTGTCGGCGCCGGCTTTCATGGAATATCACCTGCGGGCGCGCGCGGCGAGCGGCGACGGCGGTAATGCGGGGCACTGGCGCTGGTGGACGGATCAAAAGGACATGCCGGCAAATTCGGGCGTGCTGGGATTTCTGTATCGCGCGAATCTCCCGCCGCTGCCGGCGGCCAAGACGCCGACGGATATCCCGCAATCGAAGATTTTTTATGGGATCGGTGTGGCGAGTTTGCACACGACGCTCACGGACAGCCGCGACGACGTGCACTTTCTCTTTAAGGCGAGTCCGTTTGGCTCGCAGAGCCATGGGCACAATCCGCAAAACTCATTTCAACTAAATGCGTATGGCGAAGCGCTGTTGGTCGCGAATGGCTATCGCGACCTGCACGGGAGCAAGTTTCACTATCAGGTGGTGCACACGACGCGCGCGCAGAATG
>JAZKEV010000031.1:0-3793 GCA_040386765.1 Verrucomicrobiota bacterium
GATGTCGAACAGCTTCACCAACCAGACGCTCGCCCAGCTCGACCTCTGGAAGAACAAGGATACCTACGCCGTCGGCGTGTATCGCCTCCCGAAGCACCTCGACGAGGAAGTCGCCCGCCTGCACCTCGACAAGATCGGCGCCAAGCTGACCAAGCTCACGACGGAGCAGGCCGCCTACCTCGGCGTACCGATCGAAGGTCCGTACAAGCCCGATCACTACCGGTATTGAGGTAGGGGAGGTGTGGGTAGGATAAGACAGAGGAAGTAAGCTTTGAATTTACACGACGCCGGCCTCGAAAGAGGCCGGCGTTTTTTGTTTTGGGAGGAACGAAAGACGCTAGGCGTTCTGCGCGTGAGCGCAGTTCCGCCGTCATCAGGAGTGGCTCTATGCCGCGACTGATCGGGCGGATCGAATGTGGCCCGCCGCGTGAGCGGCGGGATCAGGAGTCCCGCATGCGTGGAAAGCAGCCGCTTGTGTCCTCCAGCTAATCCCAGCGTGACCCCAGCTGGATCCCACCCAACCCCAACTGACCCCGGAAATAGAGGAGGATTTGCATTGCCGCCCTTTCCTCCACTCGTCCGAGAGGGATGAAAAATCCACGTGTCGTGAACGGGCGGGATCAGGAGCGCCGTAGGCGTGGAAGGCAGTTGAGTGTGTCCCCCAAGCTAACCCCATCCAAGCCCGATTTATCCCGGAAATAGAGGGGGATTTTGCCCGGACGCCCCCTCTGCCGCCTCGGCCGAGAGGGATAAAAAATCTACCCGTCATGGGCCGCGGGGTCAGAGGCCTGTTTGCATGGAAGGCAGTCGCTCGTGTGCGGCCAGCCAATCTCCGCCAACCCCAGCTGATCCCACCCAAGCCCAATTTATCCCGGAAATAGAGGAGGATGTGCGCTGTCGGTCCTCTCCGCCCCCTGTCCGAGAATGTAAAGAACCCCGCGCTTCATCCCTCCTTCACCGACCCTTTCTTTGAGTTTTCACGACTGCCTAACCGTTCATCGTTTCACGTCCGCCCTGACCGATCCAAATCCTCCACTATACCTTGGACGGATCCTCGTGTCATCCCGTCCATTCCGTCCATTCCGTCCATTCCACTAAATTTTACGGTCGGGCCACCTGGGTTCGGCGCCGCACGCCACACTTCTCACGGCACCTCAAAAACCTCCATCAGCGCATTGCCGCTCATATTGTTAGCGCCGCGCACAATCGCCGTGTAGCTGCCGGGGGCGAGCGTCACCAGAAAAGCGGCGTCGCGCCCACCCGGACTGAGCGCAAAGGCGCCAGCCGCAGTGGCAGCGGCGGAGATCTCGGCGCCGCTGGCAATCGTCTGGCCGGGCGTCACGGGCTGGGCCGTTTCCCAGTTATCGTTTTGGTAGAGAGGTTCGGATGCTCCGCTCGCGAAGAGCCTGAGCATGGGATCGGGCAGCGTACCGCTGACGCCAAAGGCCCCGAGCCCCGGTCCGATGCCGCGGATGAGCATGCGCTTCGGTGAGTCGCCGGTGACGACAAAGCCCGCCACAAGCTGGCCCTCGCCGACATCGGCGAAGCCGCGCGTGGAGAGATTGATAAACCGCTCCGTGGCCGGAGTCGTCGAGGCCGCCACGTCATACACCTCGACGAGCACGATGCCCGAGCCGGCCGCCGTGGTGGCGACCGCCGTGTAGGCCCCGGCGCCGAGCGTGGCAACGAGGGCCGCATCGCGGCTGCCATTCGCGAGCGCAAAGGCGCCGACGCTCGTCGAAGCCGCTATCGTGGCACTGCCGCTCCAATCGTCGTTCTCCGCCACGAGGCGTGAGTTGGAGTCGAAGACCTGCAGGCGCGGATTGGCCAGCGCATCGCCGACGCCGAAGCCGGAGAGCCCGGGGCCGACCGCGCGGACAAGGATTTGCCGCTGCGTGGAACCGGTGACGACGAAGCCCGCCGTCGCCCCGCTCGGATCGCCGGCAGCGATACGCTGGCGTGAGGAAAGATTTACCAACCGCGCCGAGCTGGCCGGCGCGGTGGGCGGAGGCGGTGGTGGGGGCGGCGGCGGCGTGCTCGGTGTGCCAAGGGAGAAGACCTGCACGCGGTTGTTGTCGTAGTCGCTGACGTAGGCGCGGTTCGTGGCAGGATCGATGACGATGCCGAAGGGCAGGCGGAACTCGCCGGGCGCGCTGCCATACGTGCCCCATTTGCCGAGCGAGGCGCCGGAGGGGCTGAATTTCTCGATGCGCTGGTTGGCGAGGACGCCCCCGATATTGGGATTGGGATCGCTGGTTACGCCGACCCAAATATCGCCCGCCGTATCGAAGTGGACCCACGTATTGACGAGATGCGGCTCCGACGGACCGCGTACGCTGATCTGGCCGAGCAGGTCTCCGTTCTGCGTGAACTTTTGCAGACGGCTGTTGAATCCATCCGCGACCCACACCGTGCCGGCGGAATCGATGGCGATGCCGTACGGCGTATTGAACTGGCCGGGGCTGCCGCCGCCGCTGCCCCACGTGCGCAGCACCTCGACATTCCAAGCCCCGCCCGCGCCCTGCGTGACGCGGAGTTTCTGAACGCGGTGATTCTCGTGCTCGGTTGTGTAGAGATTGCCCTGCGCGTCGATCACGATGCCGATGGGCTGGTTGAACTGGCCGGGCGCGCTGCCGGCGCCCGGATGGCCGAAGCGATTCGTCTCGGTGCCCGTATCGCCAAACTTCATCACAAACTGCCCGTCGCGCGTGAGCCGTGTGATGCGATGGATGCGCCGGTCGGCGATGTAGAGATCGTGCGTGTTGGGCTCGATCGCGATCATGTCGGGCCAGACAAACTGCCCGTTCCCCGTGCCCGGACTCGCGATCTGCACCCGCGAGTTGTCGCGCAAATCGTAGCGAAACACCCGCCCGCCATCGTGATCGGAAACGTAGAGATACGTGACGCCGTTGAAGGTCTCCAGCGCGAGCCCCGTGGGCCGGCCGACGTCGGTGAAGGAGGAGAGGTAGGTGAAGGTCGGCGCTTGCGCCCACGCGGAGCGGGCGGAGAGGAACGCGGCGAAAGCGAGAACGAGCAACGAAAGGTGTCGAATCACCCTTTCATTTTAGGGCGCAGGCGTCGGTTCGCTCTGGGGTAGGGACCTACAATCTGGGCCAAGGCACTCCGTAGCCAGGTGCGACCCCAGCGGCCCACGACCGCAGAAGTGAACGCCAATCCATCACTTACCTTCTTTTTTAAGAGCAATCCATTGCTCATGCCTGGCGATGACTTGCTGCGCGTAGTCGACCATGACGCTGTCGCCCGCCTCCGAAAACCGTTTGAGCAGTTTCTGAAGAAGCGCCATTGCCTCGGGTGAGGTCTGGCCGGGAAGAGCCCGGAGTATTGCCGCAGCGATCTGCGGCTCCGGATCGTCGATCAACTGCTGAAGAAAATCGACTCGCGCTCTAGATGCCAGCACGTCTTCGGAATCGTCGGTGCTCACCGGATGCCGACTGCCTTTAGGAAGAGCTCTGCTGCTGGCCCTCGCCGCCAACATTCGGCGTATGGGATTAGGCGAGCGGCCAAGCGACGCGAGCGCTTCCAGTTCCATAAAGTGGCCTCGAAACGATTCTGACAAGCCATCGGATAGCGCGATATACACACAGAGGTCCCTGCGGCTGACATAGGGCTCGTCAGAAACCGCGGCCGCCAAAACCGGGAAAAGCTCATGAAAATCCTCCATGGCGGATATGATCGCCACCATCCGTAATACCATGAGTCTAAACGAATCCTCCCGGTCTTTGCCCGGAGTTGTAGGGAACGAATTGAAAAATCTCTCAGAATAGTTGCGCGT
>JAZKEV010000032.1:0-1256 GCA_040386765.1 Verrucomicrobiota bacterium
CTTCGCCGGGCGCCGATACCAAGGCAGCCGCCCCGGCACCCTCGCTCGCCGACGCCCCGGCGGTGCCCGCGTCTGCGGCGACCGCACCGCCGCCCTCCCCGACCGTCAACCAAGCCACAGCGACGCCGCCCGGCTCAACCTTCTCCCAGCCGCCGGCTACTCAACCGGCTACCACGGCGGCCACCGAACCGGCGTCCGAACCGCTTCCATCCAAATTCGTGCCCCCGCCCGCGGCCGCGGCTAAAACCGACGAACGCATCGCCGCCTTCGTTGACGCGATCAAAGTCACCGGCATCCGCTCCTCCGGCGCCGAAAGCCGCGTGCTGATGAACGACCGCGTCTACAAGGTGAACGACATCGTCGAACGCACCTTGGGCGTCCGCCTCGTAAAAGTCGCCCCCGACAGCCTCACCTTCTCCGACAACAACGGCTTCACCTACGTGAAGCTCTTCTGAGAAGCGGGATTTGTAGGCGGGGAGGAATGAGACAAACAGCAGGGAGTGGGGCAACCGGGAGGCATTTCCGAGCAGTGTAAGAGAAAGAGCATGGGCAATCGTGAAACGCCTTTGCCGAAAAGCGCCCGGTCGGGGCACCCGGCTCACCCGTCACGCTTACGATTGCGGGCCGAGCGCCTTGGAGGCTCAAAATTCCGTGCTCGCCGTCAGCCGCCACTGGCGCGGCTCCATGATGTTCCAGTGGTAGACGGAGCCGTCGGCATTGAAGCTAACGGTGACGGGTTTGTCGTACGCGAAGACGTTCGAGACGTTTAGCTGGAGCGTGATGCCACGCTTCAGGAAAGGCACGCGCCGGATCTGATAGCCCATCATCGCATCGGCCAGCCAGTAGGAGTTGCCGTAGAGGATGTTGTTTTGCGCGTCCACCGTGAGCTCGCTCTTGCTGTTGTGGCGATAGCCGCCGCCGATGAAGGCGCCCTTCACGCGCTCCCACGGCAGATTGTAGCGGGCGAAGCCGCTGACCTTGTGCCGCCGGTTGCCCTTCAGCGTGACCCCCTCGAGCGTCCAGTTCTGGGCCGCGCGGATTTCCCAGTCGGAGATGATCTGCGGGATCGTGCGGCCATCGGAGCCCGCGATGCCCTGCGCCACGGTGAAACTGCGGTAATAGGGAAACGCCTCGGCCGACCACGCGCGCACCTCGGGTGCGACATTCGCGTCGTAGCCCCGCGTGTACGAGTAGTTGGCCTGCAGGCGCAGGTTCTTCGTGATATTGGCGGTGAGAGTCGACTCGTAGCCCTCCAT
>JAZKEV010000032.1:1266-14272 GCA_040386765.1 Verrucomicrobiota bacterium
TCCATGTGCCGGTCGAAGAAAGTGCCGCTCGTATCGATCCGGCGTGCATCCGCCTGCGCCTGCGTGAGGAATCCATTGTCCACGAGGATCCGGAGCAGGTTGGCATTGATCACCGAGGGATTGTCGGCGGTGCTCGTGAAGAGAAACTGCACGCCACCCTTCACATCGGTCGTGTAGCGGTTCACGCGCAGATTTATTCGGTCGTCTAGCAGCGTGAAAGCGAGACCGAAGTCCTTGCCCTCGGATTCGGAGTTTCCGGCCGTCTTCGAATTGGGTAGCACGCGCTGGTTGTTCGGCAGGTCGAAGCTGTTCGAATAGTTGAAGAAGGCCGAGATGTTCTTCGTGAGGTGCGCCACGGCGCCGAGGGTCTTGGTATTGGCCCGGGCGTATCTCGCCTCGGTCGCAGCCGCCGAGTAGTCGGTCGTAAACTCCAATGTCTGCGGATCACGCACGCCACCCCGGAGCACGCGCTTCAGGCTGTCGCGGCGGTAACCCAGACCGAGCACGAGCCGGTTCTTGAAATAGCGTGCCTGGCCACCGACCAGCATCGTCTTCAAATAATCCACGTTCTCCGTCGGCGCCGCCGTCTTCACCCACGCAGACGAGATCGTGGCGGGCCGTCCGGCGCCGGGGATCGGGTTCGGCATATCCTTGATCAGTCCGTTGATCAAAGGACTGCTGATGTAGTAGGTGCCCCACTCGCCTTCTTCGACATAGGTGCGGCGCCACACGACGTTGTTGGCTCCCTCGGGATTCGAGTTGAACGCGGAGCCCGCCCACGACTCGTACTCGCTGATCTGGCGATAATTGGTCCAGCGAAATTCGCCCATGCCCGCCACGCGATAGTTGCCCCACTTGCCGAAGTCCTGATCGCGCGAGAGCTGGAGCCGTGAGTTGTCGCTGCGGTTCTCCTTGCTGATCTTGGCCCAGCGATCGCCCTCGAGAAAATAGCGCCCGACGTTCGGGTTCGGCGCGCCGTTGGGCAGGAACTGCATCGGGTCCGCCTTGAGCCGGTTGTTCTCACTCCGGCCGATGCCCGCCATGTAACTCTGGTTGGCATCGTCCTGATGGTTGTAGGCGAGTTGGACGAAGGTGCGCTCACCGATGCGCTGATCGAGGAAGATGGAGGTCGCATTGTAGTGACCGAGCCGCTTCTGGCCGGGGCCACCGACATTGATGGAGCGATCCGACAAGCTCTCCGGCAGCGGTCGATTGCCAATGCCGTTCGACGTCAGCTGATTCGCCATGTTGTAGACGCTGTTGGAATTGCTGAGGTAGGTGACGCGCTGCGCCGTCCCGAGGCTCACCAAGCCGAGCGCGCCGAGATTCTGCCCTGTCGCCGAGACCACGGTGGGCATCCCAGCCGCCGCCCACGAAGTGAAGCCGTCCCACGGGCTCGTGCCGCGCGCGGCGTTCATATCGATGTCGCCCGTCTCATACTCCGCGCGCAGCGAGGTCGTCGACGTGAGCTTCAGTGTGCCGGTGAGATGGCCGCGCGATGTTTTGTCCTGCACATGCTGCCGCCAGCTGCGGTTGCGTTGGTGCACGGCGTTGAAGCGAAAAGCCAGGCGCTTGTTCCAGGCGGCCTGATTGACGTCGAGCGTGCCGCGATAGCTGTCGTAACTGCCGGTTTGCAGCCCGAGCTTCCTGAAATTGCGGGTGAGAAACCCTTGTTTGGTCGACGCGTTGATCACGCCACCGGGCGCCCCGATGCCGAAGAGGATGGAGTTCGGCCCCCGCTGCTCTTCGATCCGGTCCATGTTGAACGTATCGGTGGAGAGCGTCCACGGGAAGTAGTTGCGCGTGACGGTGGCCGGGATGCCGCGCACGCGAAACTTCGCGTAACTGAGCACGGGCTCGTTGTCATCGCCCACGCCTACCGTCTCGCCGACGTCGATCTGCACGTTATTCGCCCACTGCAGCGCCTCGGAAAAATTGCTCGCTGCCACATCCGCTAGGAACTCCGCAGTGAGCACCGAGATCGACGACGCGGTATCCTTGAGCGACGTGTTCATGCGGCTGCCCATCAACGAACTCGTGGCCACGTAGCCCACGTCCTTCTCCGCATCCACGGTAAAGGGCGTGAGCTCGACGACCTCCTCTCCGTTCCTCACGGTCACCGTAGATGAAGGAGCCGGCGCGACGGCCTGGCCAAAGCCGAACGATGCGGTGAGCAACGGTATCCCAACAGTGAGCGCAGTTTTGAGCAGTCGGTTTTGCATGGGGCGGAGAACGTTCGAGGGCTTGCAGAGGTGGGGTGTTGGGCCGCGTCGCTTTCAGGATCAAAACCGATGCACAGAGGAATCGATCCGTAGGTGGCGCAGCTTTCGTGGGTGGAAAATTCCTAGCGCCATCGCAGGTCTCCCGTCACCTGATCCTTCGTATCACTTCGGTGATACTTTTGGACCATCGCCAAACCTCCCCGAAGCCTGTAAATAAACTGGCATGTCTGCCGGTGATCGCATGCTCCCGCGACTCCTCCTCGCCGCCGCTCTCATGGAGCTGTTGCCGGGTGGAGTCATGGGCGCGGCTGAGCCTTCCAGTCGCCCGGAGCCGGCGGCACCTGCAGCGCAAACCATCGCCCGCCCGCTGACGACAACACGTGAAGTGCGGCACCTGCCGACTGACGAGGCCCGCCGCCAACACCCCGTGAAGGTGCGCGCGATGGTTACGGGGTTCGTGTTGAGCGACGATCCGGGTTACTTCGTGGCCGACGCCACCGGCCCGATCTTCGTCATGCGCAACGATCAGCCGCAGGAAAGCAGAGCGCCCCTTCGCTTGGGAGAGATCCTCGAGATTCAGGGAATCAGCGATCCGGGCGCGTACGCCCCGCAGATCCGGGAGCGCGCTCGGACGGTCGTGGGCCAGGGCGAGCTGCCGGCACCGCGCAAGCTCACGTTTGAACAAATCGCCACCGGACAGGAGGACTCCGAACTCGCCGAAATTTCCGGCATTGTCCGTGGACTGACCTCGCGCGGCTTCACGCTCGCCATCGGCGAGGGCCGCGTGGACGTGGGTTGCTCGGTCTACACGCCCGAGGAACTCGAGCGGCTGGTCGACGCCCGCGTGCGATTGCGGGGCATCGTGAGCGGCCGGTTCAACCAGAAACGGCAGTGGGTCGCGGTGCGGTTCACCATCTCGCGTCGCGAGGACATCATCGTGGATGCGCCCGCCCCGGCCGATCCGTTTGCAGCGCCCGCTCGCTCGGTCGGCGAGTTGTTGCAGTGGCCGCTCAACCAAACCGGCCGGCATCGCGTGAAGGTGCGAGGCGTCGTCACACACTTTCAGCCAGGCGTGGCGCTCTTCGTGCGCGAAGGCGTAACCGGACTTCAGATACGCACCGCTCAGACGCAGCCCCTAACGCCGGGCGATCTCGTGGAGGTGCTAGGTTTTCCCGCGCTCGAAACCTATAGCGCCGTCCTGGAAGACGCGGTGTTTCGCACCGTGGGCCGCGGCCAGCCACCGCTCCCCTCGCCCACCACGCCCGAGCCGCTGCTGCGCGGCGAGGGCGACGCGAATCTCGTCGTCGTGCGCGGCGTGCTGCTGGAGTCCGTCCGCCAACAGGCCGCCCGCGTGCTCGTGATGCAGGCGGGCGAGGTCATTTTCCACGCGCGCCTCCCCTTCGACTCCGATCAGGAACCGGCGCTGCCCTCGGCGGGCAGCTTGCTGGAGCTCGCGGGAATTTGCGTCGTCGCCGAGACGACGATCGATGGCGCGCGGTTGAGCCCGCGAATGTTTTCGCTGCTGCTGCGCTCGCCCGCCGATATCACGATCCTGAAAGAGCCCTCGTGGTGGACTGCCCGCCGCCTCTGGCAGGCGCTCGGCATCACTTTACTCGCCGCCTTGGGCATCCTGAGCTGGGGCTGGCTCCTGCGCCGTCAGGTGAACGAACAGACCGCCGCGCTGAAGGATCAGACGCAGCGCGAGGCCATTCTCGAAGAGCGCACCCGCATCGCCCAGGAGCTCCACGATACCTTGGACCAGGAGCTCACGGGAATCTCGCTCCAACTGAACGCCGCGACCTCGCAGGTCCACGACGATGCCGTGGGCCAGCGGCTCGATGTCATCCAGCGGCTCCTCAAGCGCAGCCAGTCCGAGGTCCGCCGCTCGGTGTGGGATCTGCGCCGCCCCGCGCTCGAGTCCGGCGGGATCGCCGCCGCGCTCGAGCAAACCTCGGCGCAACTGCGCCACGACTCCACGGCGCGGCTCGAAGTCACCACGCACGGCACCGTGCGTCCGCTACCGGCCCTCGTGGAGCACTACCTCCTCCGCATCGCCACCGAGGCGACCACCAATGCCTTCCGCCACGCCTGCGCCACCACCATCCGGGTGGAGCTTTTCTACGAGCCGCACGGCGTGCGCCTGCGCGTGCAGGACGATGGCCGCGGCTTCGTTACCGACGAGGCGCCGGGTTACGCCGCCGGGCATTTCGGATTGATCGGCATGCGCGAGCGGAGCCGGAAGATCGGCGGCACCTTCGTCCTCGAAAGCGCCCCCGGCCAGGGCACCCGCGTCGAAATCTCCGTGCAGGAGCCGCGCCTCAACGACCACGCGTCCTCCTCACGCAAACCATCCCCACTCGAACGTTCATGACCGCAAAGAGCATCGCTGACCGCATCCGCATCCTGGTGGTCGACGACCATTTCGTCGTGCGCATGGGGCTGGTCGCATCCTTCAACCTGGAGGCAGACATGCTCGTCGTGGCCGAGGCCAGCGACGGCCAGCAGGCGATCGAGCAGTACCGCAAGCACCGCCCCGACATCGTCGTCATGGACCTGCGGATGCCGGATGCTGACGGCGTCGAGACCACTGCCACGCTGTGTCGTGAGATGCCCCCGCCGCGGATCATCATTTTCTCCAGTTTCGCCGGCGACGAGAATGTCCGCCGCGCACTCGCCGCCGGCGCCCACGCCTACGTGGTAAAGTCCGCCCCCCACTCCGAGCTCGTCGCCGCCATCCGCTCCGTGCACGCGGGGAAATTCTACCTCCCGCCCGCGCTCGCCGCCGACCTCGCACAACACATGTCCCGCCCTGGGCTCAACGACGACGAGCTTGATGTCCTGCGCCTCGTCGACGCCGGCCGGAGCAACAAGGAGATCGCCGACGCCCTTTCGGTCTCGGAAGTCACCGTCAAACGCCGCGTCGGCCATATCCTCCAAAAACTCGGCGCGGCCGACCGCACCCAGGCCGCGACCGTCGCGATCCAGCGCGGGATAATCCTGCTGACGTGACGCGCGAAGCGCGCCCCCGATCTTAGTCCTTACCAACATCAGGCCTTCGTATCCAATTCTCTACTACGTTGGCTCAAAATACTCCCTCCCTTTTCCATGACGACGATATCCGTTGAACCCCACCGACACGATTTCATGCGGGCCATCCACCGTGGATCGGTCCTCAAAGGCATCCTCCTGTGCTCGGCCCTGGCCCTGTCGAGCATGTCGCACCTCGCAGCTGCCTCGTCCGCAGCGCCCGCCACCCCCGCGCCCGCCGGCAATCCCCACGCAGCCACCACTTACGAGTGTGCGGGACTGTATTGGAAAACGCCTGACGCGGGCGAGTGCCGCGTGCGCGTTCGCCAGAAAGGAGCGAGCGCATGGAAACAAGCGCTCTCCCTCGTTTACGACGCCCGCGACAGCGAGTACCGCGGCAGCGTGGTCGGACTCAAGCCCGACACCGCTTACGAAGCCGAACTCACCGTAGGTGAAAAGACCACGCCGGTCGCGTTTCGCACCCGCGCGGATCGCTTTCCCGTCGGCAAGACTACGATAATCCCCGCGGGCGAGACCACCGAGACCTTCGTCATCACCGAGTCCGGCACGCCCGAAGCGTATCATCTGGTAACGGTCGCTCCCGGCACGCGCAGCACGATCGACCTGCGCAACAGGGCGCCGCACGGCATCGAGGTAAAGGCGAGCTACGTCATCCTCCGCGGGCTGGAGGTGCGCAATGCCGGCGTGCACGGGATCGTCATTCGCGCCGAGCAGCACGACATCGTGGTCGAGGAGTGCCACACGATCTTTTGGGGCCGCATCGGCGGCGCGATGAGCTTCGGTAACGAGGGCAATGTCGACAGCGGCATCATGGCCGAACGCGGCACCCGCAACCTCACGCTCCAGCGCAATCTCATCGAGCACCCCCGCGGCGCTTCCAACGATTGGGACACCGGCCATCCGGCAGGCCCGCAGGGCATCAGCATCATGCACAGCCTCGGCGGAAACGTGATTCGCTATAACGAAATCTGGTCGACCGAGGACCACGGTTTCAATGACGCCATCGGCGGCGGCTCGAATTTTTCCGACCAGGGCAACCTGAACCGCGATTCCGACGTGTACGGCAACATCCTGCGCAATGTGTGGGACGACGCCATCGAGGCCGAGGGGGCCAACATGAACGTGCGCATCTGGGGCAACTACATGCACCAGTTCTACGTCGGCATCGCGACCGCCGCGACCTACAAGGGCCCGCTCTACGTTTTCCGCAATGTCACCGGGTCGAGCCGGCGCACGCACCTCAACCCCGCCGGCGGCAACATGATCAAGACCGGCGACCGCGATTTCGGCGGCGGCCGGCGCCTCGTGTTTCACAACACGGCGCTCCAGCCCGGCGGCGTAGTAAATATCTTCAGCGCCCCGACGCCCAACTGCGTTTCCCGAAACAACATCTTCGAGGCCCCCGGCAAGCTCGCCCCCACGCTGGAACCCGGCTCCGTGCCCGACGACCATGACTACAATCTCTTCAATGGCGCGGAGCTCGGCGGAGCCCGGATGCAGCACGGCGTCGTGAATATCCGGCTACGCTCCGCCTACATCGCCTCCTATCGCCTCGAATTCTATCCCGCCTCGACCGTGACAGGCGTGAAGATCGGCAAGATCCCGGTGAAGTTCGGCCACGAAGAAAAGGTCGTAACCGATCCCGTGCTCCTTCTTCCCAACCCCGCCATCGACTCCGGCGAGCGCCTCCCCGGCTTCAACGACGACTTCGCCGGCAAGGCCCCCGACCTCGGCGCCTTCGAAATAGGCCGCCCATCTCTCGAATACGGCCGCCGTGCCTACCTGAAGCACGACCAAGGCTGGGCCGCCTGGGAGCGGTACTAAAGTAGGGCGGGTTTTAACCCGCCTTTCGCATACTCAAATGCGCCAGAAGCACCGCCCGCCCCTTAGTCGACGTCTCCCACACGCCAGCGTACCATATCTCACCATCAGCCATTTCGCGGCTTCAGGCTGTTCTCAATGAGGCGGCCTCGGCTTTCTTGTGATAGCGGAGGCAACCTCTGCCCTCCGGCCCACCATTGACCTCCAACCCCAAAACACCTCTGCTGGAGCTCTTCCTCCCACTTCCATGTTCGAAGCCAATCCCACCATCAAGCGCCTCGGTCACGAGGGCGTTGTCACCAATCCGCTCTCCTATAATGGAGTGATTCATCGCACGGGCGTCCTTCTGCTCGTCACGGCGGTTACGTTTGGACTCACCTGGCGCGGCTTGCAGAGTGGTGAGCTTTCCCCGGCCTACGGCCTGGGCGGCGCCATCGCCGGTCTCGTGCTGGCACTGATCATCATCTTCACGCGCACGACGAATCCGCTGCTCATCGGCGCCTACGCCATCACGCAGGGCGTCTCGCTCGGCGTCATCAGCTACTTCGCCAGCCAGCGCTACCCGGGCATCGCGCTGCAGGCCGTGAGCGGCACCTTCAGCTGCTTCCTCGCCGTCCTCTGGCTCTACTCGATCAAGGTGCTGCGCGCCACGCCCACCTTCGTAAAGGTGATCTCGGGAGCGATCCTCGGCATCATGGCACTTTACCTGGTGGATATCGTCGCCGGGCTGTTCGGCCATCCGCTCGAGATCGTCCGCGGCAACTCCGGTATCAGCATCGGCATTACCGCGATCATTATCATCGTGGCCTCGCTCAGCTTCGTGATCGACTTCGCCGCCATCGACGAAGCGGTCGCCCAAGGTATCGATTCCCGTTATGGCTGGCGCCTCGCGTTCTCTCTCCTCGTGGGTCTGGTGTGGCTCTACATCGAAATGCTGCGCCTCCTGTCGAAGCTCCGGAGCCGCTGATCCGTGGCAGAGTGGGTTCCATGTTCGTCTCCCTCCCCTCTGTTTGACTCTGTTTGATCGTCCACCGCGTCGCGGCGTGCTCGCCGCCGGTGGACGCACGCCAGTCGATTCCCGCCCGCACAGCTCGGTCTCCCGCTGAAGGCTCGAGCGTCTCGCTACCTCACAAAGCAGTCAGATTCGCGCTGCTTTTTTTGCAGAGGCCGGATTATTCGGTGAACACAGTGAAGGCGTTGGGCGAAGATTCTCGCTCCGCCTGCGCGTCCTGTCGCGTGCTGATAGTTAAATTGCAGCCCGGCTCCCACATTGGAAACAACGCTTGGTCATCGCGCTACGTCCGGCAGCGACATGACCGAACCGATACTGGAAATGACGGCAGGCTCATCCGCGAGCGTCTCCACCGTTCGTTCACGCCCGCTCTGCCAGCGCCTTCAGCGGAGCCAGCGCGGCACTACTTCTGCTAAAATTGCCGGCTCGGTTTGCGATCTCGATTTTTCGACATGTGTATCAGTATCCACGTCATGCCTTTCCCGATAAGTCGCCTCTCCGCTATTGCCGTGTGCTGTGCCACGGTCGCCCTCAGCCTCACCTCCTGCACCAAAGCGCCGCCGCCCGCGCGCGCCGCGGCCGCCGCGAAGGTCACGGTGGCCAAGCCCATTCCTCAACGCCTCACGGAATGGGATGAGTTTTCCGGACGGCTCGGCGCGGTGGCCTCGGTCGAGGTGCGCGCTCGCGTCAGCGGTTATCTGGAGAGCACGCATTTCACCGAGGGCCGCGACGTGAAAGCCGGCGACCTCCTTTTCGTCATCGATCCGCGCCGGTATGCGGCCGAACACGCCCGCGCCCAGGCGGAACTCGAGAGCGCCCGCGCCGGCGTCGAGCTCGCCAACGCCGAGGCCGACCGCTCGCTCAAGCTGATCAAGACCCAGGCCATCTCGGCCGAGGAAGGCGACGTGAAGATCAAGAACCGCAGCAGCGCCGTCGCCGCGCTCGCCGCCGCGCAGGCCCGCCTCGACCAGGCGAAGCTCGAGCTCGATTGGACGCGCATCACCGCGCCGATCTCCGGCCGTGTCGGCCGCAAGATCATCACCGAGGGCAACCTCATCACCGGCGGTTCCAAGGATGCCAATGTCCTCACCACGATCGTGCAGCTCGACCCGATCTACTGCTACTTCGATGTCGATGAGCGCTCGGCGTTGAAATACCGCGAACTCGCGCGCACCGGCAAACGCGAGAGCGCGCTATACCACTCCATCCCCGCCCAGATGGGCCTCGCCAATCAGGAGGGTTTTCCGCATCGGGGAAAAATCGATTTCGTGGACAATGAGCTCAGCGCCACCACCGGCTCGATCAAGGCGCGCGGCGTCTTTCCCAATGCGGATCGTCTGATGTCTCCCGGATTTTTTGCCCGGCTGCGCATTCCCGGCACCGGCGAGTACGATGCGATGCTGGTGCGCGATTCCGCCATCGGCAGCGATCAAGGCCGGCCTTTCGTTTATGTCGTCGGCGCCGATGCCAAGGTCACCCAGCGCCCGGTCGTCGTGGGCCAGCTCGAGAGCGGCCTGCGGGTCGTGCGCGAGGGATTGGCGCCCGGAGATCGCGTGGTGATCAATGGCCTGATGGCGATTCGAACGGGCGTGGCGGTGGACGCCGAAGAATCCGAGATGAAGCTCCCGGCTCTGGCGGCCGCCCAGACTCGCTGAGCGCATGAATCTTCCCCGCTTCTTCGTCGACCGGCCGGTGTTTGCGGCCGTGCTATCGATCGTCATCACGCTCATGGGCGCACTGGCGTTTTTCCAGCTGCCAGTGTCTCAGTACCCGGAGGTCGTGCCGCCGACCGTCGTCATCTCAGCTTCCTACCCGGGTGCCAATGCCCAGACGGTGTCCGATACGCTCGCCGCCCCGCTCGAGCAGGAGCTCAACGGCGTGGAGAACATGCTGTACATGTCGTCCTCCGGCACGAGCGACGGGCGCCTCCAACTCGTCGTCACCTTCCGGCTCGGCACCAATCTCGACGACGCGCAGGTGCAGGTGCAGAACCGGGTCAACGCCGCCCTGCCCCGCCTGCCCGAAGACGTCCGCCGCCTCGGCGTGACCGCCAAGAAGCAGTCGCCGGATCTCTCGCTCGCGGTGCAGTTCTTCTCCCCCGACGATTCGCGCGACACCTTCTACCTCGCCAACTACGTGGCGCTGCAGGTGCAGAATCGCATCGCGCGCCTCCCGGGCGTCGCCGATGCGAATACGCTCGGCGGCCAGGAATTCACCATGCGGATCTGGCTCGACCCGGGCAAACTCGCCGCGCGCGAGCTCACGCCCGGCGATGTGGTGCGCGCCATCCGGGAGCAAAACGTGCAGGTCGCCGCCGGCACGCTCGGCCAGGAGCCTTCGCGCGGCACCGACTTTCAGTACACGCTCACCGCGCAAGGCCGCCTGACAAAAGCGGAAGACTTCGGCCTCATCGTGCTCCGCACCGGCGCCAATGGCGACGTGATCCGCGTGCGTGACATCGCCCGCGTCGAGCTCGGCGCCCGCGACTACGCAGTGAAGAGCTACATGGATGGCAAGAACGCCGTCTCGCTCCGCGTCTTCCAGCTGCCGGGCACCAACGCCCTCGAGACCGCCATGGCCGTCTACAACGAGATGAAGCGGATCAAGGAGCGCTTCCCTGCCGGCGTCGATTATCGCATCAACTACGACCCCACGCGCTTCGTGCGGCAGAGCTTCGAGTCGGTGCTGAAGACGCTCGTCGAGGCCATCGCCCTCGTGGTGCTTGTCGTCATCCTTTTCCTGCAAACGTGGCGCGCGTCGCTCATTCCGCTGATCGCGGTGCCCGTCTCGCTCGTCGGCACGTTTGCCGTGATGAAGCTGCTGGGCTCGTCGCTCAACAATCTCTCGCTCTTCGGCCTCGTGCTCGCGATTGGCATCGTCGTCGACGACGCGATCGTGGTGGTGGAGAACGTCGAGCGCTATCTGCGCATGGGCCTCTCGCGTCGCGAAGCCACGCTGAAGGCGATGGGCGAGGTCTCCGGCGCGCTGGTCGCCATCGCGCTCGTGCTCTGCGCCGTCTTCGTACCCGTGGCTTTCCTCGGCGGCATCACCGGGCAGTTCTACCGCCAGTTCGCGCTGACGATCGCGACGGCGACCGTCATCTCCGCTTTCAATGCCCTCACGCTCTCCCCTGCCCTCGCCGCCCTGCTGCTGCGCGAGCACGAGACGCATCCGCCACGGGAGTCGCTGCCGATGCGGCTGATCCACGGCTTCTTCGCACGGTTCAACACCGCCTTCGACCGCCTCTCCGACTACTACTCGCGCGTCGTGCGCGGCATGGTGCGGCATACCGTGCTTTCGCTGCTGGGCTACGTGGGATTGCTCGCGCTCACGGTCTTCACCTTCACGCGAGTGCCGGCCGGCTTCATCCCGTCGCAGGACATGGGCTACTTCCTTGTCGTCGTGCAGCTGCCCGACGGCGCCTCATTCAGCCGCACGGACGAGGTGGTGCGCCGCGTCGACGAGATCGCCCGCGCCGAGCCCGGTGTGGCCCACACGTTTGCGATCAGCGGCTATTCCTCAGTCTTGCAGGCGAACCAGTCCAACGTCGGCGCGGCCTTCGTCATTCCTGAGGATTTTTCGCTCCGCAAAGACAAAAGTCTCTCGTCGCAGGCGCTGATGACGACGCTGCGACAGAAGTTCGGCGCCATCAAGGAAGCGCGCGTCCTCGTGCTGCCGCCACCACCGCTGCGCGGCCTGGGCAACTCCGGCGGCTTCAAGATTCAGGTGCAGGACCTCGATGGCGCGGGCCTCGGTGCGCTCGATGCCGCGACCCGCAAATTGATCGACGCTCTCGCCGCCGAACCAGGCTTCACTTCGCTGCTCACCGGCTTCCGCTCCAATACCCCGCAATACTTCGTCGACATCGACCGGGCCGCCGCGAAAAACCTCGGCGTATCGCTCGCCGATCTTAACGAGACGCTACAAGTGGCCCTCGGGTCGGTCTACGTGAACGACTTCAATCTCTTCGGCCGCACGTACCAGGTCTTCGCCATGGCCGAGTCCGAGTTTCGCGATGCCCCGGAGGATGTTTCCCGCCTGCAGATGCGCAACCGCGATGGGCGCATGGTGCCGCTCGGCTCGCTGGTGAGCGTACGCCGCGTCGGCGGCGCCGACCGGGTGCAGCGCTACAATATGTTCACGAGCGCGGATATCACCGGCAACATCCAGCC
This sequence comes from Verrucomicrobiota bacterium, assembly GCA_040386765.1. Classification (GTDB taxonomy): domain Bacteria; phylum Verrucomicrobiota; class Verrucomicrobiia; order Opitutales; family Opitutaceae; genus ER46. The sequence continues at coordinate 13,542 of JAZKEV010000032.1, forward strand.
CGGCATCTCCTCCGGCGCGATGATCGACGCCGTCGAGCGGGTCGCCGCGCGCGAGCTGCCCGATGGCTTCGCCTTCGAGTGGACCGACCTCACGCTCCAGCAGATTCTCGCCGGCAATACGATCGTCTACATCTTCCCCCTCTGCGTACTCTTCGTCTTCCTCGTCCTGGCCGCGCAATATGAAAGCTGGGCGATGCCCCTGGCCGTCATCCTGATCGTGCCGATGTGTCTCCTCAGCGCCCTCGGCGGTGTCCTCCTCGCGGGGCAGGACAACAACATCTTCACGCAGATCGGCCTCGTGGTGCTCGTCGGCCTCGCGAGTAAAAACGCCATCCTGATCGTCGAGTTCGCCAAGCAGCTCCAGGATCAAGGGCGCCCGCTCGTCGAAGCGGCCGTTGAAGCCTCCCGGCTCCGTCTCCGCCCGATCTTGATGACGTCGCTCGCCTTCATCCTCGGCGTCGTCCCGCTCGCCCTCGCCACCGGCGCGGGCGCCGAGATGCGCCGCGCCCTCGGCACCGCGGTTTTCTGGGGGATGCTCGGGGTGACCTTCTTCGGGCTCCTGCTCACGCCCGTCTTCTACGTCTTCGTGCGGAGCTTCTCCAAGAAGTCATCCACGCCTTCGGCGAAGAATCCCGCTTTGGGCCATCACGTTCCTGCGGCTTCAGCGGAGCCGGCTCAGATTCATTAGTACGCGGCGAGCTCACTCCCGGCTCAGAAATACGAGGCCCGCG
>JAZKEV010000032.1:14282-21538 GCA_040386765.1 Verrucomicrobiota bacterium
CGCGACTGAACGCGAACAAAGGCCGGATTTATTCGCGTTCCTTCGCGTGCTTCGCGGGTCCTTCCGCCGCTCTAAAATGCTTCGGGACGCGGGCGCGATAGAATTGGCTCGGTTGGATGCGGGCATCCGGTCTGACTGGTGGCCCATGTTTTCCAGGCCATGAGTCGCGTGTTGGTGATCAACCCTGCATTGGGGACAGGTGGCGGCTCTCGTTGGTCGTTGCAGGCCGCCGAGTCGCTGGCGATGCGCGGGCATGAGGTGGATTGGGTGGCGGGAGCGCCGCACGGAGAAATGCCGGGCTGGCGGGAACTTTCGGTCGACTCGTTTCGGCGCCACTTGGTGCGCTTGCGGTGGCCTGCGGCGGTGGGAGGCCGGGGGCGTGCCTGGCTCTCCGTGATGCGGCTCCGCGAGTTACTGCGCTGGTGCCAGCGGCAGCCCACGCTGAAACCAGAGGCGGTGTTGCTCGACTGCGTGCCGTTTGCGATGCGCGAGGTGCGCGAGGCGTTTCCGCACAGCCGGATCGTCTTCTACTGTCACTTTCCCGAGGCGCTCTACGCGGGCAAGACCCAGTGGTTCCTGCGCGGACATCGTCAGCACTGGGTCGAGCGAGAACGCCGGGGGCTGGCCATCGCCGACCGCGTGCTCGTCAACAGCAGCTACACGCAGCGCCATCTGGCCGGGATATTTCCGGAGGTCATGGACCGCGTGGCGATCTGCCATCCCGCCGTCACCGCGGCCAGCGGCGCAACTGGCGAAGCGAAACACATCCTATGCGTCGCGCGCTGGACGCCGGAGAAAAATCTGCCGCTCGCGGTGCAGGCGTACGCCGCCTATCGCGCAGGCCTCCGCGCGGCGGGAGTCGCAGCGCGGCCCCTCATTATTGTGGGTGCCTTCGACGCGGCCTCGCCGGAAGCGCACGCCGCGTTTACCGCCGTGGACGAGGAGCGCCGCCGACTGGGCCTCACCCCTGCCGAATGCCAGCTGCTGCGCGACCCACGCGACGCCGAGCTCGACCAGCTCTATCGCGAAGCCCTCGCGCTCGTGCATCCGATGCCCAATGAACACTTTGGCATGGTCGCACCCGAGGCGATGGCGCGCGGAGTGCCGGTGATCGGCATCGAGGGAAGCGGGCTCGCCGACAGCGTGGTGCCGGGTGAAACCGGCTTTCTCGTACCACCCTCCCCTTTAGCTATCGCAGAGAAACTCCAGCAACTGCACCTCGAACCGGGCGTGCGGCAGCGGCTGGGCCAGCGTGCGCGTGAGCGCGTGGCTTCCGCGTTTCTCGTCGAACATTTGGGAGCGCGTTTGGAGAGTGCTCTCTTCGCGGCCAAGTGAGCCTCGCCGCTCCGTCCACTTCGTCTCCGACACTTTGACGCTCCACCGCTCAGCGCGGGATCATCCAGTCGCCGGTGTCGATCGTCTCTCCCGCTTGCACCGCCGCCTCGGAAATAGCGATCGGCCGATGGGTCGCCGCGTGCGCGAGATCGGCCGGGCCGTCGGGCTTCACATCGCTGCCCGGCACCGGCTCCGTGGCATACGGCACGATCAGGCGAAACAGGCCCGCGCCGTCCGCGACGACCGTCTGCTCGTAAACGAAACGCCGGCCCGTCGCGTGTGCGCGAAGCGGCAGCGTGAAGGTCACGCGCCTGCCGGGCGTGGCGCGGCCGATCACCTGCGCGCCGGGGACCTGCTCATAGATGCGCACGCTCGGCAGGATGTGACCGGCGAAGGCCTGGCCCTCCGGCTCCTGCCAGAAACCTGCGGCGCACGCAGCCGCGGTCTGCACCCGCTGCTCAGGCGTCTCGACGAAATCCGACCACGTTTCCGTTAGTGACGTCTTCGCACCGATCCGCTGCCGGAGGAAGGTCTCCTGCGGGCTCTCGTACATCAGCCGGAAGTGTTGCAGGCCGGGGCCGCCATCGACCGCCAGTTGATGAGCAAAAAGCGCGCGATACTTTGGGCCGAGCGTGGTGAAGACCTTGATCCGGCCGCCCGCGCCCGCAATCGCCTCCTTCGTCTCGAAGTCCTTGGGGTCGCGTCCGGACGAGCGCAAGGTGCCGTCGAAATAGCGGCCGAGCAGCGCGGCATCGAATACCACGTAGCGGACTGCCTCCGCCACCGTTGAGCCACGCAAGGGCGCGGAGCGCACCGCCGCTTCGGTCTCACGCATGAGGGGCTCGATCGCCTCGGCATCCATATAACGCGCGCTCACCGCGGGCCAGCCACCCAGCGTGTTCACCAGGTTGCCCGTGCCCCACTCGCTCAAGACACCCGAGCGCCCGCGCGGCAGCTTCTGCGTGAGATCCGGCGCGGGCGGCGCCGGTTGTGCGCGCAACCATGCCATCGCCTGCCGCCAGCCGGGATGCGCCACCATGAGACGGTCGCGATAAATCGACGCCGGAATGTAGGGCGAACCGCCAATCCCGTAGCCGACCGCGAGCACTGCCACGCCCGCGGTGATCCCCGCAAGCGCGGGCCTGCAAAGCGCCGGCTTACCCTGTTTTTCCCGGAGGGTTCCGATCGCCGCGATGGCGCAGCCCGCAAGCACCAGCGCGTGCAGCCCCGCGAGGTAGTCGTAGTCCCACGTGCGATACCACAGCATCAGCAGCGAAAAACTCCACGCCACCGTCACGAGCCACGTGAGCCGCCGCCACGCGTCCGTGACGATGCCGATGGCAATCGTCGCGATGGCGATCACACCGGGGATTCCTGTGACCTTGAAATAAAACAGCAACGTCACCGGCGCATTCTCCTGTACGAGGGGAGATTTGCGCCCGAGCAGGAAGCCGCTGTAGGCCCGCAAAGTCGGCGAGACGACATATGCGATCGCGGCCAGCGCAGCGACCAGCGCCGCCCACCCCAGCACGGCACGCACCGCGCCAAACCGCCGCGCGGCCGGTTCGAGACACCACACGAGCGCTGGCAGCGCCACTGCGGCAATGCCCGCGCCACCCAATGCGACTTTGAAAATGTCTCGCCGCATCACCAGGTCCGGCCACACGAGCGAAGCCAATCCCGCGAGCACCACGAACGCCGCCAGCAGCCGCGCGCCTGCCCGCGCGACCGGCGCGGCGGGCAGCCCCTCGATCACACGGGCGAGCACCGCAACCCCGAAAACCAGCGCCGTGAGCAGCACGTAAATCGGCGCCCCCACCCAGGTAAAAACGAAGACCACCAGCGGCGCCACTTCGAGCCACGCAAGCCGCCACCACGCCCGCGGCGGTTCATGCGCCACGCGCCGCAAGGCGTGCAATACCGCCAGCAGGCACACCAAGCTCAACACCATCTCGGCGACGTGATGATCGCAGAAGCCGAGGCCCGTGCGGGTGAGGGTAGCGCCCGGAGCGAGCACGCCCCATGCGACCAGCCAGACCCCAAGCGCGGGAGGACCGTCCACGGCTGCGACTCGTGCCAGCAATAGAAATACGACCGCGCCCAACAGCGGCGGCAGCAGCAGGCACACCCACGCCACGGCGCGCGGGGACGCCTCACCGAGCGCCACAATGCGCGCGAGACCGGCGAGCGTGACATCCCACAAGCCACTCGCCTCGATTCGCTCCACCTCCGGATAGCGGCTGGTATCCTCGACGCGCTGAATCGCCGGAAAATGCGCGTTGGTGTAAAGCGCCTCGCGATAGTGAAACCACGAGTCATTATCTGGCAGCACGATCTCCCCGCCGGGCTGCACCATCTCCCGCAAAGGTGGGATGATCCGCACCGCGAGATGCAGGAGGAGCAGCAGCGCGAGCACAGCCCACAATACCCGCCCGAGCCTCCAGCCTGGACGGAGTTCGGTCACCGGCGCGCGCGTTATTCCGCCGTCAGAGCGGTCAGGCTGTCAAAGCCCCTACTGGCGAAGAACCGGAGGCTGGCTCCGCCGCCGCCACGCGACGTAACCGACCGCCGCCAGACCGAGCAGCAGTGCATACGTCGCCGGCTCCGGCACCGCACTCGCATCTTGCGCGGTGAATGTTCCCGTCAGGAACAGATTGCTGCCAGCCATGATGATGAAGTTTGAGGCGACAGAGATCACAAGCATGCTGCCGATCGCGGCCTGATTAAAGCTCACCACGCCGAAGCCAGGAAAAAAGGTATCGGCCGGCGGACTGGAGAACATCCCTACATTAAAATCTGCCGGAGTAGCATTCCCCGTGACCCCGAGATTGATGCCACTTAATGTGTAGTTGGAATTAGCCGGAAACAATCCACTGAGCGTGAGGATAAATGGTCTCGAGCCGGCCGCAAAATTGATTCCCGTGTGATTTTGAAGTTGGAGATTAAACGAAGTCACCGAGTTCGTATTGGTAATAGTCAGATTACCCAGCAGAGAGGAATTGAATGAAAAGCTGCCGGTTCCAAAACTCCAATTGTCAGCATCATCGTAATATCGATAGCCCACGCCAACAGTGGTGGTGGAATTGGGATTTCCATCTCTCAAATACTGGAATCCAAAACTCCACGGGTCGGTCAGCCCCACATTATTAACCGTAACCTGCGCCTGCGCGGAAACGCCGCATACAATAGCACAAAGAAGAAGGAACCCGCGACGGAGAACGAGCATGTCTCTTGGGATACGGAAGGTAGAAGAAGCCACGAGCGAAAAGTGCAGGAATCGCTTCAACCTAGGACCGATTCCTACCTTATGCACACTGGTCGCATCAGCCTAAATTCACCGATGCAGCATACCGGCCCCGAGCCCTGCCGCTGCGCCCCCAAGGTCAGCGCGCTCCGACCATGATCTCCCGGGCAAAGGACTCAGCCGTCCCGCGATCCACGAGCGCATGCATGCCCCTCTGCCGTTCGCGCCATGTGTCTGCCTCGCGCATCGTGCGCACAATCTCCGTCGCTACCTTCTGGGCGGACCAATTGCTGCGCTGCGTCTGCGGGCAACCCGTTATCCGGGCGAAGGAGGCTGCATTGTGCAGCTGGTGCGCCCCGCCGCCGTGATCGAGTGGCACGATCAGAGAAGGCACTCCCGCCACTGCCAACTCGTGCAGGCTGATCGCACCGGCGGCGCTCACGACGAAGTTCGCTGCCCGAAAGCGCGGAGCCAGCGAGGGGAAAAACGCCCCGACCTCCGCAGTCACTTTCGCCGCCGCATACCGTTGCGCCACCGGGGCCGGGTCGACGCCGTACCCGCACTGGTGCGTGACATGTAGCGCGGGGACCGCCGCCTGCACTTGGAGCGCGACCTCGGGCATGCGATCGTTCAGAAACATATTTCCCAGCGACCCACCCAACACGAGCAGATGTACCCGCTCCCCCGGCGGACCGGAGGGCGCATCGAGGAGCTCGAAGAGCGACCGCGGCAGCGGCACACCAACTTCAACGACGCGGCCTCGCGTGCGCGGCTCGGAGAATAATTTGCTCACCAGCAAGGTCCGGGCAAACGGCCGCGCCAGCCGGTTAGCCAGGCCGACGGTGGCATTGGGCTCGAAGAGCGTCACCGGAATCCCGAGCGTCCGCGCGGCGATGACCGGAGCAAACGACGCAAAGCTCCCCAGCCCCACCAATGCCGTAGCCTTGGTTGCGCGAAGCGTCTTGCGCGCGGAGAGGATCGCGGGGCCCATCCGGCCCAACACCCGCACGCGGGTCATCATTCCTTGCCCCGCCCACGGCACCGAGGGAATGGCCACGAAGCGCACCCCCGCTTGCATAACCAGCTCGCGCTCCCACGCATCGGCGGTGCCGAGAAAAAGGAACTCCGCGTCGGAGCCGCGTGATCGCAGCCAATCGATTACCGCAAGCGCCGGCGTGATGTGTCCCGCAGTATAGCCTCCGGCAAACGCGATGGTGGGACGCACAGTGGGTTGGAAATTATTGATCGAAGCGGATGGCTGGGCGTGGAACGATGAGATTGTTTTAGCCTCTCCATTGCACGCTCGAAGATGAATCCCTCCCCCGACTCTGCGCCCAGCGCGCTGGTTGCCGTTCTGGGCGATCTCGGGCGCAGCCCGCGCATGCTGAACCACGCCCGGCAATTGCTCGCGCGCGGCTGGAGCGTGACGCTCGCTGGTCTGCGCGAAACAGAGATCCCTGCGGATCTGGCCAGCAATCCCCGCGTGCGCGTGCTCGCTGCGGACCTGACGGTGGAGGCAGGGCGGAAACCGCGCGCACGGGCACGCTGGCAATTGCTCCGACTTCTCGCGACGCAGCGGCCCGACTGGCATCTCGTGCTCGTGCAAAATCCACCGGCCTTTCCGGTGCTCGGCGTGTTGGCGGTGGCACGTTGGCGGTTGCGCCGCACACCGCGCGCCACGGTGATCGTGGACTGGCACAATTTTGGATATACCCTCCTTCGGGCCCAAGGCGGGCGAGGCCGCTGGAGTGTCGCCCTCTACCGCTGGCTTGAGTTCGCTTTCGCACGCTCCGCCGACGCGCACTGGACCGTCTCCTCGGCGCTGGCTGCGCACGTCGCGACGGCGTTGGGCGGAGTGCGGGTGACGGTGCTGCGCGACGCGCCGCCCGCGGCTTTGTGCGCCGCGGCGCACGTGACGGAGGAGCGCTTCGCCTGGTGGCGGCGGACGCTGCCGGAGTTCCCACCGCCTCCGCCGGGCGCGCCCTGGCTCGTGATGCCCTCGAGCTGGACCATCGACGAGTACACGCATTTGATAACAGACGCCCTTCGCTTGATCGCCGCAGGCGAAGTCACCTGGCCCAAAGGCCGGCAGGTGACATTGATCGCGACGGGCCGGGGTGCGGAGCGAGCGGCTTTCGCAAACACCTTCCGCGTGCAATCCTGTGTGGCCCTGCGCCAAGCCTGGCTGCCGGCATCGGCCTATGCTGAATTGCTCGGCCATGCCGACGCTGGCCTCTGCCTGCATGCCTCGGCCTCGGGGCTGGACCTGCCGCTGAAGCTCGCCGACTTCAAAGCCGCAGGACTGCCGTCCATCGTCTACGACTACGGGCCCGTGCTCCGCGAACTCTTCGATCCCTTGATCCACGGATCGTTGGTCCACGATGCCCGCGAACTCGCGTGCGCCCTCGCAGCGCTGGCGACACAGCCTCCCCCACGACTCACCCCACCGAGCGAAACGTGGGAGACGAATTGGCAGGCCGTGGAAGCGGACATAACACGGTGGGCAAAGATGGCGCGCGAGACCTCGGTGTAGACGCTGGTTGGAAAGAAGAACCGCAACCGAAGCAGGCCCGCCTGCTCGCAGGCGCTCGTCCAAATAACGGAACACCCTAACAAAGGTGCAGTACGCCTGGCCGCGTAAAAAAAACAAATTGAACAGGAAGAGCGGGAAGGACGG
>JAZKEV010000033.1:0-3171 GCA_040386765.1 Verrucomicrobiota bacterium
GCCCGGGCTTTTTGCGGCGGTAGGGGAGACTAGCTTTAGAGTACGCTTGGGGCTCTCAACGACTTCCGAGCGCGGGCTGAAAGCCCGCGCTCAACGGCCCCATAACCACGAAACACATCCGAATAAGATGACACTCATCCATGTGATGGAGCGGCGCCGCCACCGGGCGAGCTATGGCGTGCGCATCCTCGAACCTGTGCGGTGAGGACACCGAGCCTCCATCATCTAAGGAAACCCACCAGTCTCCCCCCACCTTCCGCACCATCCTCCACGCGCACCACCCCCACCCGCGCCGGTCCAATCTCCCGTGCGCCCGCAGTACCAGCCCTACCGCTCCCGCCACCCCAACCCAGGCATCGTGCGCTACGCCCTCGGCCCCGACTACATCCTCATCGAATTCCGCTCCGGCGACCGCTACCGCTACGACCACACCGCCCCCGGCCGATCAGATGTCCAATCCATGAAGAAACTCGCCGCCTCCGGTACCGGCCTCACCACCTTCATCAATCAAAACGTGCGCGACAACTACTCAGCAAAGCTAGCACATTGAGCGAGGAGCGCCGCCCTCAGCCATTATCCACGCGGAGGGGGGCTTTGTTGAAAAAATACCCGCGCTTCGCTGATCAGGCGGAGCCTGCACAGCATCGCTGCCGTCGCTTCCGAACATGAGCGCAGATGAGCGTTTCTCCTCTAAAGCGGGAACTGGAAGAACGAGATGAAAAGAAATGCACTATGCTCTTTCCGCCCTTTCCGCTCTTCCTGTTCCTCTCCCTCAGGCGCACGCATAACTGGGCACAAAACACGGATATCCGGAGCGAAGTCCTCCCCGCTCTTCGTTACCTTCGTTTTCTTCTGTTCAAACTCCAAGGCTAGCTCCGCCGCCGCCACGCTCAAAAACCAAAACTAAACGTCACCGCCACCCGCCGCGGCACCGGCAGTGACACCGCATACGCCACGCCATCCTTCAGCGGCAGCGTCGACGGCCCGGTCGGCTCGCCACCCTGCACGGGTTGCGGGTCCTGGAAGTTGAAAAGATTATCCACGTTGAGCTGCGCGCGGAAATCCACCTTGCGCCCAAGCCGCATGCTGTAGGCCAGCATGCCCGTCGCCATCGTATAAGCCTCGGTATAGACCGGCGCGCCCGTCGACACCACGCGATACGTGACTAGCGCCGGCCCGCGATACTGCACGCCGCCGCCAAGCATCAGGCCATTAAGCCGGCCGGTATCGAAGCGATACGTCCCGAAGAAATTTCCCGTGATCTCGCGATCCTGGTACGGTGCCCGGCCCTGCGGCGCCTTCTCGATCAGCAGCTGCTGGTCGATCTGCCCCACGACCTCGCCGACCGTGCCGCGCGTGCCGCCGAAGAGCGACGTATTCACCTGCGCGCTCGCATTCGCCATCCACTCGGCGCGGTTCTGCTCCACGTAGGCCGAGACGTTCGGCAGCAGGCGATCCACCACCGTCTCCGCTTTTTTCGCGCTCAGCGAGAAACGCAGTTGGCGCGTCGGATTCGCCGTCAGCTCAAACTCGTAGCCCTTGCTCTCGAGCGAGCGCGTGTCGCGTCCCTCCATATCTGTCGGCCGCCCCAGTGCGCTCCAGATCGCCTCGGTGTAGTTGAGAAACACGCCGTTGACCGACGACAGCTGGTTCGCATCCGCCGTCCGATACCAGCCGAGCGTGGCATTCAGCTTGCCGCCGAAAAACTGGAACTTCAGGCCCATATCCTTGCCCTCGCCCGTGCGATTGCCGATCGTCGCCGCCGACCCGTTGGTTCCGAAGACCTGCAACGCGTCCTGCGACGTGAAGTTATCCGACTCATTATAGAAGACGGATGCCCACGAGAGCACGTGCCCGACGACGCCGCGGGTAAACGTATCGCCCGGCACCACGCGATCCGGCCCGCCGCCGCGGATGAAGCCCGTCACGGTATTATTCCCGTCGCGCACGAGCGTTGACGAGTAGACCTTCAGCTCATCCTTGCGCCAGCCAAACGTCGTCACGATGCGGTCGCTCAGCAGAAAGTTCTGCATGGCAAACATCCGCGTCGCCAGCTCCGTCTTGCTCCACGTCCAGCTGCTGTTCACCAGCCCGGCTTCGACGGAGCGCGTGACATTATTCGCCAGCACTTGTGGCCGGATCGGATTAGCGGCGGGATCGCGGTGGCCGCGCTGCGTCGGGTCGCCGCTAAAGAGATCGAGGTAGCTCACGCGCAGGATCGCATTCTGCGTGTTCAGCATGTCGCCGATCACGCGATTCGGCGAGACATTCACTTCGCGTTCATCGCGCGTTTCGCGGTCGAAATTTTCCAGCGAGCCCATCGTCGCCAGCCGGTGGCGACCGAGCAGCCAGCCGAGTCGACCCTTTTCGCGGAAGATCTTGTCGAAGTTCAGATTGTACGAGCCCGTGACTCGATACTGCTCGCGGTAGAAGCGATTGTAGCGATTGGAAATCTGGCCGTAGACGAGCGGCTTGCCGAAATACGGATTCGGCGCGGTGCCCGTCGGCCGCCCGTCGGCACCGAAGGTCGGCATGTAGAGATTGGCATCCAGCCGGTAGCCGATGTCGGCAAAACCCACGGGATTCGCCCAAAGCCTCTCCTCGTACTCGCCGTTCATCGCCAGCTCGATAAACAGATCCTCGCCCACCTGTTGCTCAATCGACGCGCCGCCGACCGTGAAGTGCGAGGTCGAGAGCGCGCCGGGACCGGTAAGGTTGGCGTTGCGCGGCACGAGGCTCTCATCGAGCACGTTCACGCTCGTATTGATGCCCGGCACCGTCGGCGGACCGGCGGAGGCGCGCAATTGCTGCGCGCTCGGGATCCACACGGCCTGCCCGCCCAGCACACCTTCCGGAAAATAGAAAACCTGGTTGCTGAAAAAGCCGTTCGTGTTCGGCACCGCCACGCCCCACGTCGTGGGCGAGCCGGAGCCCGGGCTTCCGTTGTCGACCCACACCGAGTAGCGATCGACCGGCGTCCACGGCCGGGCGCGATTGGAATCGAACTCGCCCTTCTCGACATCGAACTTCAACGTCGTCTTCCGGAATGGCCGCCACAGACCTGCGAGCGTCGCCGCCTTGCGCTTGTCGAATTCGAACTCACGGTAGCCATTCGCATCCTGCCAGAGCAGGTTCGCGCGCAGCGCGACATTGGGGCCGAATTTGCGGTTC
>JAZKEV010000033.1:3181-7335 GCA_040386765.1 Verrucomicrobiota bacterium
AATTATGGGTGGTCTTCGCCGTCTTCGTTGAGGTGTTGATCAGGCCCGCCGGCGAGCCCTCGCCGAAGAGGATCGCGTTGGGACCACGCGAGAAATCGAGCCGCTCCGTATTGTAGGAATCCAGATTGAGCTGCGTGCGAAAGAGATTGCGCGACCGCTGCGCGCCGCTGATTCCGCGGATGCGAAAGTTGAAATTATTGCCGAGATGGCTGTTGCCCGTCGCGTCGTACTCCGTGGCGGTATTGAGCCCGTATTCGAGCGCTTCGTTGACGGACGTCACACCGATGTCGTCTAAAAAATCCTTCGTGAAGACGGAGATCGCCACCGCCGTGTCGCGCAGGTCGCTATTGAGCCGCCCACCCGCGAGCGAATTGCTCGCCGTATAGCCCACGTCGCGATCGGTCGTCACCTCGAAGGGCGACAGCGTCATCACGCTATCGTCGCTCAGCGTGCTTCGCACCGTCCGGGTCGAAGTTTGACGCGGGGCGGCACTCTCGGTCGCCTGCGGTTCCGGTGTCGCGCGCGGCACCTCCGCGCGCTCGCGCCGGACCGCGAGTGCACCGGTCTTCTCATCCTGCCGCGCCACGAGTCCCGTCTCCATCAGCATCGCGTCGAGGGCTTCGCGCGACGTGAGCACGCCTTTGACCGCATGGGTCTTCACGTCGCCCACCGCATCGACCGAGAACACGATCTCGCGCCCCGCCTGCGAGGCAAAGCGCTTGAGGGTCTCGCTGGCATTTCCTGCGGGGACATCGAAGGTCTTCTTGCCCTCGTCCGCCGCCCGCCCGGAAGCGAGCGCGGCGATCAGCCAAAATGCGGCGCAGACGATCCATCGCGGCAGGCGCGACGAACGCGAAAATACATTCAGATTCATAGGTGGGGTTCTCAGTCGGTCATAGGAGAAGACCCTCCATCGTGCGCTTTCCGCTAAACGTTTTGAAAAAATTCTGCGCTCCGAATTGCCGGGCTACTTCGCTCGGGTCAGCGCGATCTTGGTCTCGCCCCGCCACTCGGCCCGCATGCCAAACTCCGCCTCCATCAAGCGGACGAAGCCCGCGACATTGTCCGATCGGAAAGCCGCGCTCAACCGGAGACTCTGGAGTGCCGGGTCCGCAATCGCCAGCTGCACTGGATTGTGCCGGTTAAAGGCCGCCACGATCTGGGTGAGCGGTTCGCCGTTGAAATCGAGCATACGCGGCTGCCAGGCGAGCCGCGCTTCCATTTCCGCCGCCGAAAGCGTCACAACCTGCGCGGCAGCGTGCACCGCACGGCCGAGCGGCACCACCGCACGCTGGCCAACCTCGACGATCGGCGTCACCGCCATCGCCGCCGCTCCCTGCGCCTGCGCCGCCCCAGGCGCATCGACACGCACCCGGCCTTCGGTGACGACCACCTCCATCGTATCGGCCGCGACCCGTACATTAAAAGCCGTGCCCACCGCCCGTGCCTCCGCTCCGCGCGCGCTGACGATGAAGGGCCGCTCGGGGTTCTTCGTCACCGTGAAGTGCGCCTCGCCCCGCTCCAGCCGCACGCGCCGCTCCCCAGCCGTAAATTGTACAACGAGCTCCGCGCCGCGATTCAGCTCGACGACCGAGCCATCCTCGAGCGTCCGTCGCTCACACGGCGCGGCATTCGTCAGCCGTGAAAAGGCCATCGCGGGTCCGACCTCGGGCCTCGCCTGCCAAAACGAGATTCCAACCACCAGCGCTGCCGCCGCCGCGAGCGCTACAAACGACACCGCAATCACGCGCCCCAGCGGCCTCCGCTTCGCCTCAGACGATACCGACGTCTCCCTACCGCGCACTGGCGCCAGCAAATCCGGATCCGGCACCGCATGCACCGAGGATTGTATCCCCGCGAGCCGGTCCAGCTCTTCCCAGCCCCAGCGACAGGCCGCGAACGCGGCGCCATGCCGCGCGTCCGCCGCCAGCCAATGGGAAAACTCATCCTGCTCGGTCGGCGTCAGCCCGCGATCCTGCCGCAGCACCCAGTCCGAGGCCGCCGCCTCGATCGCTTCGCGCTCCGTTGAAGGTGATGAAGACGCGTCGCTCATGAGGGGGGCAGCGGTCCGTACCCGCGAGTCCGGAAAAATTCGATGCACTTGCGCAGCCCGATGCTCCCCTGCGCCTCCACCGTGTGCTCCGCGATGCCGAGTCGCGCGGCCACTTCCTTTTGCGAAAGCCCGTAGATCTTCCGCAGCGTCATGATCTGGCGGCAGCGTTCGGGCAGGGATTGGATGGCTTCGGTTAGAATTTGGAAATCCTCGGAGCGCGTGAGTGCTTCCGGCACTCCCGCCTTCTCATCATAGACACCCATCGGATCGATTTCCGCTAAATCTCCTGGATATTCGTAGCGCTGGTGCCGCAGCCGGTTGAGCGAGAGGTTGCGCGCCGTCACAAAAAGAAACGCCTTCGCGCACGCGATCGGTCCCGTCTCGTGCGCCCGCAGCAGCCGCACGTAGCACTCCTGCACCACGTCGTCGTAGTCCATCAGCGTGGGAAAACGCGCGCGCAGCCACGCACGCAGCGCGGCTTCATGCGGCTGCACTTCCTCGGCAAACCAGCGGCCTTGGTCGGATGGGGGTAGGTTCACGACTCGCCGCGAGAAACGACGACAACATCTCCGCAACGCAAGCCTACAGTGCAAGTGCCCGGCACACGGGCGCGAAATTTTCGCCACCGAATAGCTTAATGGAAAAATGGAAGTGGCGGTTCGTTATGATGAACCCCGTTCAAACCCCCTATGACACGACTTCGTGTTAGTCTCGCGGCGATTTCGCTGCGCACCCCGCGGCGTTTTCGCCCGCTCGCCCTCCTGTTCCTCGCCGGTCTGACCCTCGCCAGCCACGCCACGCGTGCCGATGAATACGATACCCTGCGCAATCGCTGGAAGGTGATGCTCACCGGCGGTACCGGCTACACTACAACCGACCCCGGTGCCGTATCGGACCGCGTTCTGATAATTCAGAACACCGCTCAAGGGTTTATCGGCAAGTTTCGCACGAGTCCAGCTGCCGGCCAATCGCTCTGGACCGACGATGACCCAAACGAGCAAATGGCATGGCCTTTCACGAGTGCTGCCATCACGGCCAGCTACAATCGCCTCAAGCAGATGGCGGTTTCCTACGCCACGCCCGGTTCCAGCCACTATCAAAACTCCAGTGTCCATCAGAAGATCCTTGATGGCCTCATATGGATGCACGCCAACCAGTACTTTAAGCAGCAATTCTACCACCCGACAACAAACGCCTACAGGTCGAATCCCTTCGGAAACTGGTGGGATTGGCGCATCGGAGCGCCTATCGAGATGCTGGAGACTATCATTATAGTCTATAACGGATCGAATATCACAGCGACGCAACTTGCCAACTATCTCACGACAGTCGACACCTCCACCCCCGCCAGCACGACGGTGATGGACTACACCGGCGCCAACCGGTCCTGGGTGGCCAAAGTGTGGGCGCTGCGCGGTATCTTGCAAAAAACAATAACGCCCACCACGCCTGCCAGCACCCCGCCGCCGGGCAATGGGAGCGCAAGTCTCCTGAGAGCAAGCGAGCGGCTGACCGCCTTGTTCGACTCCGCCCCCGGAGTGGGCAGTGATAATTTTCATCCCGACGGCTCGTTCATCCAGCATCAATATTATCCCTACACCGGTGGCTACGGCATAGAGGTGCTTCGCGATGTGACCGACCTGCTCTATCTGCTGCACGGCTCCACGTGGGAGAACGAAGAATCGGCACGCACAAATATCCTCAAACGGGTTCACGACACCTATGCGCCGTTTATATATAAAGGTGCATTCATGAGCATGGTGCGAGGTCGTGAAATCAAGCGCCCCTACTCTCAAGACCACAAGATCGGCCATCAAGCGATGGGGTACATGGTGCGCGCCGCCCAACTTGCCGACCTGATCGAGCCGGCCAGTAAGCTGGCGATTCAGGAGGCCATAAAATACTGGATGACGGAGGATAAGTTCCTGGATTTCATCAAGGAGACTCCAAATATCGACATACTTCTCCAAGCTATCGCTCTTCGCGGCAGCAGCGCGATCGGGGCGATGGATGAACCGGAAATGTTCAAGCCGTTTCCACAGATGGATCGCTTCGTTCACCTGCGGCCGGGCTTTGGCTACGGCATCTCTGCATTCTCGAG
>JAZKEV010000033.1:7345-7842 GCA_040386765.1 Verrucomicrobiota bacterium
ACGAAAAATTTCGAGGCCACCACCGTCGGCGAAAACAAGCGCGCATGGCATACCGCCGAGGGCATGACCTACCTCTATAATAACGACCTAAGCCAGTTTGATGGCGATTTTTGGCCTACGATCGACCCCAACCGCCTGCCGGGCACCACGGTAGACTCGGCGCAGCCCTCCGCCGATGAAGCTGGCAAACACAGTACTGGCGAACCGTGGGTCGGAGGCGCGGAAGTTGGCAACCGCTACGGCGTGGTTGGCATGCAGCTCAAGGGCAGGCTTAGTCCCCCTGAGATTCCCTACAACGGTGCCCGGGCCAAAAAATCGTGGTTCCTGTTCGACGACGAGATTGTGGCCTTGGGCGCCGATATCACCTATGTCGAAACGACCGGCGGCGTAATCGAAACCATCGTCGAGAATCGCAAGATCGATTCGAACACCATTCCCGCGACCCTCACCGTCGACAATCAGGCGGTGACGCTCACCTCAACCAAGCAGACGGTGAG
>JAZKEV010000034.1:0-4532 GCA_040386765.1 Verrucomicrobiota bacterium
TCACGGCGCGCGACGTCGCCGCCACCGGCAACAATCGCCGCGTCACCTTCATCGAGAATGACGGCACGATCTTCGATGCGCGCGGCACCTACCTCACCGGCAGCTACAACAACGCCGCTGTCCGCGCCCCCGATGGCACCCCCGGCGTCACCTCCGGCACCCTGCGCATCCACGATCCGCGCCTGTTTCCGCTGCACCTCAATGCCGCCGGCCCCGGCATGAACCGCGAGCAGAGCCTGCGCAACATGACGCTCATCGCCGACTGGCAGGTCACGCGCGAGCTCGCGATCAACCTCGCGCACAATTACCAGCGCACCCGCGCCCTCGTCACCCTCATCTCCGGCTCCGAGCCCTTCCTCCGTGGCGATGCCAACACCACCCTCGGCGTCGGCGGCGCGAATAATCCCTACGCCGGCCGCCTCTACTACGAGGGCACCTGGCGCCGCGATGAGCACGTCGGCGAGGTGCGCGAGACGCGCATCTCCGCCTCGTACACCTTCGACACCAAGTCGAAATGGTTCGGCCGCCACCGCCTCGCCGCGATGGCCTCGATGCAGGATACCTACGACGCGCGCACCAGCTCCATCCTCGCGATGGCCGGCCGCCCCTTCAACGCCGTGCCCAACAACGCCAATAACCTCGTGGCCGTGCGTTACTACCTCACCGAGGGCGACTACGGCACCTACCGCATGGGCGACTACCGCCGCGTCCCCTCGACCATCAATTTCGAAGGCCGCAGCTATCCCCTGATCTTCGCCAATGCCGTCGCCGGCGCCAACAACAGCGGCGGCGAGCAGGAAGCCGTCTCCGCGCTCGGCGTGCTCCAGAGCTATTTCTTCAACGACAAACTCGTGACGACCGTCGGCTTCCGCCGCGATCGCGCCGATATCATCGAGCTCGGCTACTATAGCGATCCCATCCAGGGCGACATCATCGACCGCGATCGCAGCAAGGCGACGGTCAGCTCCGCCACCGCCGATACCGGCTCCGCCGGCGTGGTGTTTCACGCACTGCCGTGGATCTCGCTCGTGGCCAACCACTCGAGCAACAAGGGCCTGCCGTCCTTCTCCCGCAAGGTCCTCCCCGATGGCCGCGTGGGCGCGCCCTCCGAGGGCGAAGGCTCCGACTACGGCCTCAATTTCGAGCTCATGCAGGGCCGGGTAAATGCGCGCCTCGTGTACTTCCAGGCCACCGAGATGGGCCGCCTCACCACGATCGGCTTCAGCGGCACCCCGGGCCGCAATACGCGCGTGTCCGATGCGTTCGCCGGCGTGCTCGTTGGCGCGGGCCGCCCGTACTCGGCCGCCGAGTGGGCGCCGATCTACGCCGCGCTCAATCCCGCGGCCACCAATGCCGCCCACGATCTGGAGTCGGAGGGCTACGAAGCCCGCCTCACGGCCAATCTCACGAAAAACTGGCGCCTCATCGCCAACTACTCGCACACCGATACTCAGCGCACCAATATCGGTCGCGAGGTCACCGCGTGGTATGGCCTCACCAACAATGGCAACCGCTACGTGCAAGGCGTGCGCCAGGATTCCACCGGCCGCTTCGTCGTCGATCCCGCCGCCTATTCCTCCGGTGGCACGATCGCCCGCTGGCTGTCGCTCGCGGCCCAGCGCCCCGAGGCCAACGTGAGCACGCTCACGACCACCGGCGGTCTCACGGTGGCGCAGGAGATCTTCGATCTCGTCGATGCGACCAACGAGACCAACGAGGAAAACGAGCAGCGCTGGGGCCTGCGCCCGCACAAGATCAGCCTCTTCACCGCCTACGATTTCAAGGAAGGCTGGCTCAACGGCTTCACCGCCGGCGGCGGCTGGCGCTGGCGCAGCGCCAATATCATCGGCCGCACCGCCGGCGGCGGCGAGATGACCGGCCGCGCCCTCGTGGAGACCGACCTCCTGCTCGCCTACAGCCGCAAGTTCTCGCGCATCCCCGGTAAATTCCGCTTCCAGATCAACGTCACCAACCTCCTCGACAAGGACGAAATCATCCCCGTGCGCCTCGCCTCCTCCGAGACCGCGCCCTACGGTTTCACCGTCCCCGGCGGCCGCGGCGTCGCCTACAGCCGCTACGATCTGGTGACCCCGCGCGAAATCCGCTTCACGACCACCTGGAGCTACTGAACGCGGCCACCCTGGCGCGCTGGGAAAAAGGCCAAGCGGCAGCCATTGGGACAGGATGAAGCGCGAGTTGACGAACTGTGCGGCGATGGCTGCCGTCAGGGTGCCGGTCGATAGAGCGATGACGAACGACGAGATTCTGCGCGAGCCCCAGGCCGCTTCAACCTTTGCTCCGCACCGTGCGAACGGGCAGCCTCACGCCCCATAAACCATCAGCATAGTCGGGCCGAGGTTATGGATCATGTGGGCCAGGGCGGTAACGAGGATCGCCCGGCGGGTGGATATCCGACTCCAGGCCAGAAAGCAGAATGAAAATACCAGGAAAGGGAAAAAGACGAAGAGGCCCCAGTAGATCCAGAAGCAGGAATGAATCAGGGCCCACATCAACGCCGATATCACACACGCTGCGTAACGATTGCTCACGCGCTTCAGGATGAGCGCCAGCAGCGGAGCCATCAGGGCCGTCTCCACCATCGGGACAACCAATAGGAGCGACACCATGAGCGCCAGAGGATCCCCTTCCTCCTGGGGCCGGGCGCCCACGCTCGAAAAGAAGGATCCGATGACTATACCGACCAACCCGCCCACCGAAATCGAAAGCAATGCCGCTTTTGCCGCATATAGTAAAATGGGCTGATCCGTATCATCAAGACCGCGAATGATCATGTGCACGCCTCGAGGCGATTTAAGCCCTACCATTCGTTGTATTTCTTGAAAATCTCCTCCAATTCCGGTCGATCCTTCACCGCGATGCCGTCATCGCCCACATAGGACAATGCGGACAGGACGGCCTGGTGCTCGTCGCTGTCGATGATCTTTCCCCGCTTGATCACCCGTCGGAGAACCTTGCTGGGATCCTCGGCTATCCTGCCAAAGCCAAACTCAGCTTCCAAGCCGTCCACTACCCCATCCAAGACCTGCCGGGAAATGGCTCCCTGTGACATCCCTTCGATCTCCGCATCGACTCGTTGGAGATCCTTCAACGTGACCTTGGGCTTCTGGGCGAGAAACAGCAGCGCGGATGCGAACGGAGAGGCGAGAGCGGCCTTAAAGGACGGGTCGCAGCATGCCACGACCCGTCCTAGTTTCTCACTAAGAAAAAGTAAGTACCGCTCTCGCTCTTTGAACGTCAAGGTGAGCGAACGCCGTGATTCAGCGGATACCAAGCCGTGCCAAGGATTGGCCACAGAATAGGCACAAGCCCGCCCCCGGGAAGCGACGGATCTCCGGTGAAGGAGTGTATCTGGGGAGCGAAATAGAATCGTGATCCATCATAATAGACGCGTCCGAGGGGGTTGTCCCAACGTACCGCGCGGTCGATGTTTGTCAACACGCGGGTCGGGAAGTTGGTCTTGTATGAATCTATCACCGACTGCTCGCGGCCGCGCATCGCGCAGAATGCGCCCGGGTCCCAGTTGCTCATGTGATGATACGCGTTGAAGATAATCCTATCCCACCCGTCGGCCTTTGGTTTGCGATAGGCCGGATGGGAGTGGTTCTGGTGGTTGATGAGGCGGCGTCGCAGGACGGAATTGGGGTCCCCCGGACCATGCGTGCGGCCGACATAGTATTTCTGCTGTGCGAAGTTTGGCATTTCATATGTGATGAAGGAATAAGGCAGGCTTTTCTTCTCCAGCATGCGATTGATCAGGCGCTGGATGGCTTCGATGGTCAGGGCACCGGCCACCGCGTTCCTTAGCGCCTCTACGACCCGGCGCATATTTTCTGCGTGCTGTGGCAGATTCTGCAATATCTCAACTGCTTTAAGCACGAAGGTATTCATCGGGATGGTGCTGTTTGAAAATATAATGGAATCGAGATCCATATCGTCGTCACCGGCATCAAGCGGGGGCCTGAAATAGAACTCCCGGAACAGGGCCGGCCAGGTGAAGGGATTTTCCTCGTTGAATGGCACCACGTCGCCCGCTTTTCCATAGCGCACGAGGTAGTACCGATCGATCATATCCGCCTGCAGGTCCGCATCCACGAAAGAATCCGCCACGCCTGTCCCGACAATGGTCTCCAAGACAAAGCCCAGCCAACTGTCATCGCTTGTCTGGCGAAGGATGCCATAGCGCTCTCCTGCGACGGTAGGGAAATGGCCGACGACGTCGCATATCACGGTGACGGTAGTGTCGAAGACCGGGCGGAGTCCCCACGCCGTGTTGAATGCGTCAGGTCCAATATAATCGCGCTGGCCGTTTAAGTTGTAGATCCATCCCGGGATGTTGTTGAACCACGAGTTGAAGGGCCCCCAGTTGAAGGTCGCAGATATATCGACGTCTACCACGGCCGATATGTCGTCAAGGACATAGCTGAAACCGCCGGCGCCCCTTGGAAACACCTCGTCCGGCAGGTGGTCGCCGTTTACATCCATCCAGAATGACTGCCCGGGTGTCACCGGCA
>JAZKEV010000035.1:0-2869 GCA_040386765.1 Verrucomicrobiota bacterium
CCCGCTCCCCACATCTCCCCTCCACCCCCGCCGCCGTTCCCGCCCCCGCTCATTCAACCTCTCGCACACCGTCCCTCCGCCCCGTTCACGCCCCGACTTGCCACTCTCTCATTCCACTCTACGCTCTTCCTCCCCGCACCCGCATGAAACGTCTCCCCGCCCTCCGCACTGCCGTGCTTTCCGCGGCGCTTTTTTCCGCCACGCTCGCCCTCGGACCCACGTCCGCCTTTGGCGCCGCGGCTGCCCGGGCCGACGACGACGATAACGACAAGCCCGCCGCCACCGTCCCCGGCTTCGGCGAGATCAAGGAGGCCGGCAGCCGCCTCGTCACCCCCGAGATCGCCCCCGCCTCCGACGAAGCCGCCCAGGCCCTCAAGCGCATGAAGGTCCCCGAGGGCCTCAAGATCGACCTCTGGGCCGCCGAGCCGCTGCTCGCCAACCCCGTCGCCTTCAACTTCGACGAAAAAGGCCGCGTCTTCGTCGCCGAGACCTATCGCTACCGCTCCAGCGTCCTCGATATCCGCGATTACATGTGGATTCTCGAAGACGACCTCGCCTCCCGCACCATCGAGGACCGCACCAGGATGGTCCTCGCCCGCTTCGGCCCCGAGGGCGAGAAGGAGCTCTCCATCGAGGGCGAGATCGTCCGCCTCGTGGAAGACTCCGATGGCGACGGCGTCGCCGACAAGTCCTCCGTCTACGCCGATGGTTTCAACAGCGCCCTCGATGGCATCGCTTCCGGCGTCCTCGCGCGCCGCGGCAAGGTCTGGTTCACCAATATCCCGAGCGTCTGGCAGTTCACCGGCGAGAACAAGGCCGAGACCCGCACCGAGCTCAGCCGCGGCTACGGCGTCCGCTTCAACTACACCGGCCACGATCTCCACGGCCTCGTCTGGGGCCCCGATGGCAAAATATATTTCTCCAACGGCGACCGCGGCGCCACCGTCCAGACCAAGGAGGGCGGCACCATCTCCGTACCCGATGAAGGCGCCGTCTTCCGCTGCAATCCCGATGGCACCCAGCTTGAACTCTTCGCCAAGGGCATGCGCAACCCCCAGTCGCTCATCTTCACCGAGAACGGCGACCTCCTCACCGGCGACAACGATTGCGACAACGGCGACGAAGAGCGCCTCGTCCACATCGTCGAGAATGGCGACAGCGGCTGGCGCATCGGCTACCAGTTTGCCCCCCTCGAGAAGGCCGGCGCCTGGAACACCGAGCGCCTCTGGCACCAGCGCCACGATGGCCAGCCCGCCTACCTCCTCGCCCCCATCTGCAATATCGAGGATGGCCCCTCCGGCATCGAGTACTACCCCGGCACCGGCCTGAACCCCTCCTACAAAGGCTCGCTCTTCGTCACCCATTTCAAGGGCGCCATCGCCCGCTCCGGCATCTACACCTATAATATCAAGGAAAAGGGCGCCTCCTACGAGGCCAGCGACGCCAAGCCCTTCCTCACCTCGGCCCTCCCGACCGATGTGAAGTTCGGCCCCGATGGCCGCCTCTACACCTCCGACTGGGCCGATGGCTGGCCCAAGTCCAAGCGCGGCCGCATCTACGCGATCAGCGATCCGCAGCACGCGCAGGATCCCCTCATCAAGGAGACCAAGGCCCTCATCTCCGGCGACTGGACCAAGCGCACGCCCGCCGAGCTCGGCCAGCTCCTCGGCCACCCCGACTGGCGCGTGCGCCTCGAGGCCCAGTACGAGCTCGCCGCCCGCGGCCCCGCCGCCTACGCCACGCTCGCCAATACCGCGACCGACCGCGCCGCCAACCCCCTCGCCCGCCGCCACGCCATCTGGGGCATCGGCCAGCAGGCCGAGAAGAGCGGCCAGCTCCTCCGCCCCCTGCGCACGCTCCTCACCGACGCCGACTCCGAAGTCCGCGCCCAGGCCATCAAGATCCTCGGCGATCACCGTTCCCAGCAGGATGCCGGCGCCTTCATCGGCGCGCTTCAGGATGAGAACAACCGCGTGAAGTTCTTCGCCGCGCAGAGCCTCGGCAAACTCAAGCACAAGCCCGCCGTCCTCGCCGTCTTCGCCGCCCTCAAGGCCAACGCCGATCAGGATAACTACCTCCGCCACGCCCTCGTGATGGCCCTCGTCGGCGCCGATGACCGCGCCGCGCTCAAGACCGCCGCCGCCAACGAGTCCAAGTCCGTCCGCCTCGGCGCTCTCCTCGCGCTTCGCCGCCTGAAGAGCCCCGATGTGCAGCTCTACCTCGCCGATACCGATGCCTACATCGCCAAGGAGGCCGCCATCGCCATCAACGACGAGCCCATCGTCGAAGCGATGCCCGCTCTCGCCGCGCTCCTCGCCACGCCCCTCACCTCTGAGCCCGTGATGCTCCGCGCGATCAATGCCAATTTCCGCCTCGGCCAGCCCGCCCACGCCGCCGCGCTCGCCCGGTACGCCGCGCTGCCCGATGCCCCCGCCAGCCTCCGCGCCGAAGCCATCGCGCAGCTCGCCCTCTGGCCCAAGCCCCCGCAGCGCGACCGCATCGTTGGCGTCTATCGCCCCCTCACAGAGACCACGCGCGAGCGCACCATCGCCACCGACGCCCTCCAGCCCATCATGGCGCAGCTCCTCGAGCCCACCACGGCCGCCCCCGTCCAGACCGCCGCGCTCAAGGCCCTGCAGACGCTCGAGCTCGCCGGCGCCACCGATGCGCTCTTCGCCGCCATCCAGAACGAAAACTCCCCCGGCGCCACCCGCGCCGCCGCGCTCCAGGCCCTCGAGAAGATCAAGGACCCGCGCCTCGCCGAGGCCGTGACGATCGCGAGCGCCTCCTCCGCATCCGCCCTCCGCCTCGCCGCGCTGCCGAACGCCGCCCGCCTCTCGCCCGACACCGCCGCGCCCGTCCTCGCCAA
>JAZKEV010000036.1:0-9981 GCA_040386765.1 Verrucomicrobiota bacterium
GCCGACGTCTTCGTCGATGTGGAAAAGCTGGAGCTCTTTGCCGAGCTTGCGGTGATCGCGGGCCTTGGCCTGTTCGAGGCGGTCGAGGTGTTGCGCGAGTTCTTCCTTGGTCGGGAAGGCGGTGCCGTAGATGCGCTGGAGCTGCTTGTTCTTCTCGTCGCCGCGGTGATACGCGCCCGCGATGGAGAGGAGCTTGAAAGCCTTCAGCTTCGAAGTGTAGCGCACGTGCGTGCCGGCGCAGAGATCGATGAACTCGCCGTTCTGGTAGAACGAAATCTTCTCGTCGGCGGGAATGTCCTCGAGACGGCCCAGCTTGTAGCGCTCCTGGCCGCGCTCCTTGATGATGGCGATGGCCTCGTCGCGGGAGACTTCCTTGCGGAGGAAAGGCTGATTCTCCTCGGCGATCTTCTTCATCTCGACCTCGAGCTTGGCGAGGTCGTCGGTCGTGAGTTTGTGCTCCAGATCGAGATCGTAATAGAAGCCGGTGTCGGTCGGCGGTCCGATATCGAGCTTCACATCGGGGAAGATGCGAAGAAGCGCGGTCGCGAGGATGTGCGACGCGGAGTGACGGAGTTCCTCTAGCGGTGTCATGGCCATGGTCTTTGTGTGTGTTTGGTCCTGCCTACGATTGCAGGGCCGGAAAGGGATTCAGAAGTGGGAGGGTGATGGCGGCTTACTTCTTCGCCGGTTCGAGCGAGTAGCCGTCCTTGCGGTCGAGCATCGACCAGCCGGCAGCGGCGAGCTCTTTGCGGAGAGCGTCGGCGCTGGCGAAGTCCTTGGCGGCCTTGGCGGCCCAGCGCTTGTCGGCGAGGGCTTTGATCTCGGCGGGAGCGTCGGCCTTGGGCGCGGCGGGAACATCGAGCTTGAGTCCGAGGGCAAACATCACGCGGTCAAAGGACGCGGCATCGGTCTGCAGTTCCTTCTTGTTGACGATGGTGAAAAGCGCGCCGAGGGCGGCGGGCGTATTCAGGTCGTCTTGCAGCGCGGTGAGCACGGGGCCGAAGGCGTCGTGCACGATACTCGCGGCGGGCAGGCTCGCGCGGTAACCGCGCAGCGTCGTGAGCGCTTTCTCGGCGGCGTGCAGCGAATCGAGCGTAAAGTTCAGCTGCTTCTTCGGGTGGCCGGAGAGCAGCGCGTAGCGCAGTGCCATCGGCGAGTGCCCCATGGCGATGAGCTCGTCGAGCGTGTAGAGATTGCCGAGCGACTTGCTCATCTTCTTGCCGTCCACGAGCAGGTGTTCGCTGTGATACCAGTGGTTCGCGAATGGCGTGCCGTTGCAGCATTCGCTCTGGGCGATCTCGTTTTCGTGGTGCGGGAAGAGCAGGTCGACGCCGCCGGTGTGGAGATCGATGGTGTCGCCGAGGTGCTTCTTGCTCATCGCGCTGCACTCGATGTGCCAGCCGGGGCGGCCGCGGCCCCACGGGCTGTCCCAGGCATTGGCGCCGTCCTCGGGCTTGTGGGCCTTCCAGAGCGCGAAGTCGCTGACGTCTTCCTTCTCGTCGGCATCGGCGGCGTGCACCTTGCCGGCGAGGGCGCTGCCAACCTGGAGCTCGCGCTCTTTCACGCGCGAGAGGCGGCCGTAGCCATCGAACGAAGAGACCTTGAAATACACCGAGCCGTCGGCCGCGCGGTACGCGTTGCCTTTCTGCATGAGCACGTCGATCATATCGACCTGCTCGCGGATGTGGCCGGTGGCGGTAGGCTCGACGTGCGGGCGGAGGCAGTTCAGCGCATCGCAGTCGGCGTGAAACTTATCCGTCCACTGCTTCGTGACCTCGGCCAGGGGGCGGCCCTCCTCGCGGGCGCGGCGGATGGTCTTGTCGTCGACGTCGGTGAGGTTGCGGACGTGCTTCACCTTGGCGGCGCCAAACTCGAGCTCGAGCAGACGGCGGAGGACGTCGTTGACGACGAAGGTCCGGAAATTGCCGATGTGCGCGGGCGCATAGACGGTCGGGCCGCAATTGTAGAAGCGGTACACGCCGTCGGCGTGGGCGGGTTTGAGATCGCGCAGCTCGCGGGAGAGCGAGTCGAAGAGTCGGAGGGCCATGAACGAAAAATGAAAGGGTGGAGGACTACAGGTTTTCCGCCGGGGCGGAAAGGTGTTTTTACAAGAGGCACGCGAGGCGTGCCGGACCGCAGGGCGGAGGAGGGGGCGCAAAAGCGCCGCTCAGCACCCGCAGCACGTCGTTCGCGTCGTGGTAGTTCGACGCGTGACGGTGGTAAAACGTGCGGTGCCCGGCTTCATGGCAGAGCAGGCACAGACGCCGAGAATCGAGGGAAATTCAAGCCGGAAGCGCGGGCGGCGGTCTCGGGGATGGGGGGGGCGGCGAACCGGCGGACAAGTGCTCTAGCCTTGGCGAAGGCGCCTGCATTTCCGCCGCACGACCCCAGCCCACCCCGAAATATCCCGGATTACGCCAGGATATCCCGGATTACCCCGGATTATCCCGGAAATAGAGGAGTATCTCCCGCCGACGCCTTCGTAGCTTCGCTTCATTCATAGTTCATCCTTTTCATTAAAATTCCCACGTCCGTTCTGCTCACTCCACCGACCACATGATACCATGGGGCGCCCCCTCCTGTCACCCCGTCCATTCCGTCTATTCCGTCCATTCCGGAAAGTTTTCAGGGTCAGGCCGGCCCCGCCTTTTGCAGACAAGAGACGCCTTGGAAGCGGATGGCCTCCGTTTGTTGAAAAGAGTGTCGCGCTTCGCCGATTAGGCGAAGCCCGCACGGCCCCCTTGCGCCCACCGCTTCTGAAGATTAGCGCAATTTAGCGGTTCTCCGTCTCAGTTTCGTAACGGCATTATCTAATGCGGCTGCACGAGGCCCTTCGACCACGGGTCGACTTCCAACCTAAGCTTGCGCGTGAGCGGATCGGGATCGGTGGCCGCTACATCAAAACGTCCCGCCTTGGCCTCTGCGGCGGCGAGCCCCGCGATCTGGCCGGTGGCCATCCAGACCGGTTCCATGCGCAGCACGGACATCGCGACATGCGTGCTCGAGAGCGCGACCGGCACGAGGAGATTGTCGACCTTGCGCGGCACCATCGCGCCCCACGGCACCTGCCCGGCGTAGGCGGGGCCCTTGCGGTTGGAGTACCAGATCACGCCTTCGAGGCAGCCCTTCACAGCGAAGCGGCGGTCGTGGCACGGATGCACGTCAAACATGTAGTCGGCGACCGCGATCGGTTGCGCGATTTTCGGGGTGCGGCCATTGGGCGTCTCGCGGACGAAGTTGTGCTGCGTGACGATCGCCCGGCCCTCGATCCGGCGGCCCTGCCGCACATAGATCTGCCACGGCCAGTGGTTCGTCGTCTTGAATTCGTCGCGGTGCAGGCCGACCTTCTGCCAGAACGCGCGGAGATCGGACGGTACCCCAGGGTCGTTTTGCAGGAACCAGATGTAGCTCGCCGCGTGGTCGACGTGAAACTTCTCCAGCGCCGCACGGTGATGCCGGCCGGCCTCGGGCCACGTCCAGCTCACGCCCGGGCAATTGAGGCTCGTGGGCAGCGCGATCTGCCCGTTCATCTGGTGCTTCTTGCCGGGCAGGGCGGCGCCGATGCTGCGCAGCTTCAACCCGCCCGCGATGTCGCCGATGAGCGGGATCAGGTCGATCTTGTGCTCCTCGTAGGTGTCGGGCTTCTCGATCCGCACCATCTTTTCCGTATCCGTGGTAAACATGCTGCGTGCGCAATACGCCTGGATCGCGGGCGAGGCTTCACCGCTGCCCGGCACATCGAGCGGCTGGATCGTCTTCTTGTGATCCATGTAGAAGATGCCCGCGAGCGACTCGCCGTGCTCCTCGCGCGCCTCGCGGCCCACGCGGTAGGGGACCTTGGCCGCGGCGGCGAGGTCGCCCTCGTAGGTGCAGTCGATAAAGGTGCGCGCGGTGATGCGGAGGCGCTTTCCCTTCGGGTCATCGAGCTCGACCCACTCCACGCGGCGCTCCGCCACGCCGGCACGCACGAGATGGTGGCCGCGCCAGTATTGCAGGTTCGTTTCGCGGGCAATGAGCTGATCGAAGACCCGCTCGGCGACCGAGGGCTCGTAGAACCAGCCTTCGCGGACGAGCGGCCACTCCGGTGAGGATTCGCCGAGCGTGCGCGCATACTCCGCGCGCACCGCTGCGATGAACTCGGTGACGATCCCGCCGTAGAGGTGCTGCTGCCGCGCATCGGTGGTGCAGAGCCCGCTCGCGACCATCCCGCCGGGGTGAAACTTCGGGCAGGCGAGGATGACTTTGCAGCCACCGCGCGCGGCCTCGAGCGCCGCGGCCACGCCGCCCGCCGTCGAGCCATAGACAAAGACATCGCACTCGCCCGCCATCGGTGTGGGCGGAGTAGATGGCGCAGGCAGCGGATTTGCCGCCGCGCCTTGCGCGAGGGCAGGGCGTGCGAGCGTATCGAGCGTTCCGACGGCGGCTGCAGCGCTCGCTCCAAGCCGGATGAAATCGCGACGGTGCATGGCGCTCAGAATTTGACGTTGGCCGAGAAGAAGAAGAGCCGCGGGTCGGCCGGTCGGAAGGTCTGGTTGTAGTAGAACTCGTCGAAGACATTCTTCACGTTGAGCACGAGTTCGACCTGGGTGCGTTTCACCTTGAGCGGGTAGCCGACCGTGACGTCGCCGTACCACGACGACGCCGCATCGATGGGCGATTCCCAGCTCGGGTGGATGCGCATCACGCCGGTGTAGCGCATGCCGACGCCGACATAGGCGCGGGCGAGCGGGCCGCGGAGAAAGGTGTACTTGTTCCAGATCGAGAATTGCGAGTCGGGGGCGCCCTGCATGCGCACGCCCTGCTGGCGGACATCCTCGGCGCGGACGGTCTTGGCCGACCAGATCTCGGAGTAGGCGAGCACCACCTGGTAGTTGCGCCAGGGCGAGATCACCATGTCGGTTTCCCAGCCCTCGGAGCGCGCGAGGCCGGAGAGGATGTAGAGCCCGTTGATACCGGTCGCGGCCTCGCGGGCGTAGTCGCGCAGCGAGACGTTCTTCTGCTCCAGACGGTAAACCGACGCGGAGCCGGAGACCTTGCCGCCGAAGAGCTCGACCTTCACGCCGGCCTCGCGGTTGACCTCCTCGATCGGCGGGATCGGGTTGCCGAGACCGTCGCGATTGAAGTTGGGCCGGTAACTCTCGCCGTAGCTCGCATAGAGGGAAACGGCTTCGTAGTGCGGGATGCGCAACACCGCGCCGAATTGCGGCGTGAAGCGGTCCGCTTCGACGGTCAACCGGCGCTGCGAGCTGAAGCGGCCACCCGCCAGGATATTGATCCGATTCTCCCAAGCCTCGGCCTGCTCGAGCAGATAGAACGAGCGCACGGGCGTGCTTGCGTTGGTGAGATTGAGCGCCGGGAAACCATTTGGGCTGAAGGCATTGATCTCGCGTTCGAGGAACTTCAGCGGATCGGTGCGCGGATTATAGCGCGTCGCGACGGGGCCGTTGAGCGTGCGGCTGTGGGATTTGCCCGCCTGATATTCGAAGCCGCCGAGCATGCGATGCCGCATGCCGAGGAGGGAGAAGCGGCTCACGCCTTCGTGCCGCGTGCTCCATGTGTAGCCGGTGAAGTTGCCGCGCGTGAACCGGCTGTTGATCGAGAGGCCGCCCGCGATGCGGAAGGTCGACCAGTTGATCGAGTCCGTGATGCGGTCGCGATAGGTCGCCGTGCTCTTCCAATCGAGCCACGGCGCGATGTTTAAGAGGAGCTCGGCCGAGTAGGTTTTGTTGTCGTTGTGGCGGAACTGCTCGGGTCCCTGGATATTCGCGCGGTAGCCGCTCGGGTACATGACCTCCATCACGTCGATCGTCTCGGCGGGCACCAGGTTGCCGAAGCCCGGCGTGCGATCGAGCCAGCTGCGCGTGGTCTCACCGAGCCGCGGGTACAGGGCGGGGCGGGCGAGGCCGAGATTGTCGTAGCGCGAGATGGCTTCGAGATCCGAGGCGAGAAACGCCGGGTGCGTGAAGCTGATGTGCTGCCCGTTGTTCTCGTCACGATCGAGCGACTGGTAGTCGAGCGTGAGCGAGACCTTCTTGAAGGGGCGGAAGGTGAGGGCGGCCTGGAATGACTCGTCGGTCCGGTGCGTCCAGTCGACCCAGCCGTCGCCGCGATTCATCCGCGTGTAGCCGATGAGGTAGGCGGACTTGCCGTCGGCGAAGGGTCCGGTGTGCGAGAACTGGGCGAGCGAGTAATCGTAGCTGCCGTAGGTGGTGCGGAGCTGCGTGT
Source organism: Verrucomicrobiota bacterium (assembly GCA_040386765.1). Taxonomy (GTDB): domain Bacteria; phylum Verrucomicrobiota; class Verrucomicrobiia; order Opitutales; family Opitutaceae; genus ER46. Next base: position 6,226 of record JAZKEV010000036.1, read on the forward strand.
CGCGGGTGAAGCGGGGCTTGCGCGAGATGACGTTGATGACACCCCCCGCGCTTCCGCGGCCCTGCAGCACGGAGACGGCCCCCTTGATGACTTCGACGCGGCCGACGTTGTAGGTGCCATAGAGGCCATCGATCTCGGCGCCGTCCTGCTTCATCACGGATTGGAAGCCGCGCGACGTGACGACGTTCTCCTCCTTGCCCTCGGCGGTGATGGAGCTGACGTTGCGGATCACATCCTGGAGGTCGTTGAGGTTTTTGTCCCGGATATACTCCTCCGTCATGATCATGATGCTCATCGGCGTATCGCGCACGGCGGCGCCGGAGCCGGTGGCACTGACGGAATTGGTCGCGAGGTAGCCGTAGTCGCGCGCGCTCTCCACCTCGAAGGGATTCAACTGCACCGGCTCGGGCTGCTTCTCGACTTCGGCGGGGGCGGGCACGGGTTTGGCCGGGGCCGAAGGCGAGGTAACGGGAGGAGCGCTCTGGGCGGAAAGCGCCGCGACAGCGGCGAGCGAAACCAGGGGGTAAACACAACGACGGAGGGTCGAGTTCATGGTCTAGGGGTAGGGTAACGAGGCCTTTGCCTCAGCTAAGAGGCTTGAATGACTCAGAAGTGATACAATTGGTCAAGTGCGGGAAATGAAAGATCGCAAAACGAAAAGCGACTGCGGTACGCCGTGGCGTTATCCGACGCGCCTCTGCGGCACGCTGGCCCGGCCCTGCTCGAGCGCGCGCAACGCGACGCAGATCGCGCCGTGGCTGCCGATGGTCTCGCCCAATTCGGCGGGGACGACGGAGCACGCGGCGAGCGGGGTTTCCAGCGCCTCGCGCTGCAGCGCAGTCTGCATCGAGGGCGTGAGCAGTTCGTGGCAGCGCGGGTAGATGCCGCCGATGACGATGCGCTCGGGGTTGAGGATATCGATGAGGAGGGCCAGGCCTTCGCCCAGGCGGCGCCCCGACTCCTGCATCACGCGGAGGGCGAGCGCGTCGCCGGCGGAGGCGGCCTCGGCGACAGACTTTGCGGAGAGCGGGCGGGTCTGGGCCCACGCCGGAGCGGGACCGGAAGACTCGCCGAGGAAGATCTCAGCCAGCCGCGCGATGCCGCCGCCGCTGCAAAATCCCTCGAAGGATCCCACCTTGCCGTAGCCGATAGGACCGTGCGCCGCGAGCCGTACATGGCCCGCCTCTCCGGCATCGCCGGTCGCGCCTTCGTACAAGTCGCCATTGAGGATGAGCCCGCCGCCCAGGCCCGTGCCCGCAGTGAGGAAAACCATATGCCGCGTGCCGCGACCCGCGCCGAAGCGCCACTCGGCGAGCGCACAGGCATTGGCGTCGTTCATCAACACCGCGGTGCCGCCGAAGTGTGAGGTGAAGAAACGGACGATGTCGGTATTCTCCCAGCCGGGTAGATTGGGCGGGCAGAGAATCACACCGTGCGCGGCATCGAGCGGACCGCCGCACGAGATGCCGAAAACCGTCTCACCCTGCAGTCGCAAGCTCGCCACCGCGAGGCGTAGCGCCTCGAGCGTGCCCTCACGGGTGGTGGTGGCGAAGCGGTGCGTCTCCTCGACGCGGCGCTGGTCGATGAGCCGGCTGACCGCGCACTTGGTGCCTCCGATATCGATCCCGATGACGTTCATGCGATGCGAATAAAAGAGGCGTGTGACAAAAAAGTATCTGAAACAAGACAAAACGAAACATACATGTGGAAATGTTAGCGCTCTAGGTGATTTCGCGCAGAAGTAGGGCGAGGTGATATGAATCGAGTTGACGAGGTATTATAAAAAATACCAAGTCGCGCTTCGCCTCGTAGTCCGCCGCGTTCGCGAGACGAAAACCCACTGCGCTTTCCCCCAAGCCGCTTCCTCTCATGGCCTCTTTTACTTCATTTCTCGCGCTTGTTTTCATCGCCGTGCCCGCGGCCTTGCTGGCAAGTGCCGCTCCCGCGCCGCGCATCGTCAAGCTCGAGCCGACGGTGCTGTTTGCCAATAAGAAGCCGCTCGCGCAGATCGGCTGGCTCACGATCGAAAATCCTTCCAGCCGTGCGCTCGACTGCACGCTGGTCGTGAAAGTAAAGGGCGGCGCAACCGGCGCTGCGCAGGCGCTGCAACTCCCTCCGGGCGTCTCCCAGCAGAATGCGCTGATCCCCGATATCGCTACGGCGGCGGATGTGACCTTGGAACTGCGCGCGGGCACGGAGAAAGATGCCGCGCCGCTCGTGACGCACACGCAGCCGTGGCAGCCGCAGCGGAAGTGGAAAATCTTCCTCGTGAAATCGGCGCACGAGGACATCGGCTACGAAAATTACCTGTGGGCGAAGCAGAAGGAGATCGCGGACTTCATCGAACTCGGCGCGCACCTGAGTGCCAACGCCCCAGCCAGTGCGGTGAACGACGTCGAAGGCGCACGGACACCCGGCGGTTATCACTACTGGATGGAGACGCTGCTCTTCACGCGCTACTACGAAGCGGAGCGTTCGACGGCGGCGCTGCGCGAGCTGATCGAGAAAGATGTGAAGACCGGCTCGATGGGCCTCGGCGCCGCGCCGAGCGGCGTGCACGCGCACTGGATGGATTACGAGGAGCTGGCGCGCTCGATGTATCCGGGCCGACGCGAGTACAAGGACCGCTTCGGCCTCAATCTCGACACCTACGTGATCGTCGACAACCCGAGCTTCTCATGGTCGTCCGCGCAGGCGATGGCCAATGCCGGCTACAAATACGCGGTGCGGCTCGGCCAGCCCTTCCGCACCGGCGGCAACAACGATTACAAGACCACGAAGGTCCCCGCCGTCTTCTGGTGGGAGGCGCCCGATGCCAAGAGCCGCGTGCTCTACACGTGGCGCAGCCACTACGGCATCAATTTCTGGTTCGGCATGTCGCCCGGCGGCTACGCCGATCTCGCGGACCTCGGCGCGATCAACGTGCACCGTGAGATGATGACGGTGCAAAGCGGTGAGAAGCTTGGGCCCTACGAGTGGGATGCGTTGCTGATTCCGTCGTACCGCGATCACGACATCCCGGTGTGGGATAATCGCGCGCTGCGCCGCTGGGAGGAGCTTTACCGCTATCCCGAAATCCGCGTCGCCGATCCGCGCGACTTCATGGTCTACATGGAAAAGAAATACGGTCCCCGTGCTCCGCGGCGACCTGAACAACTTCTCGGCCGACTACGCGACCATCGATCCCAATTCGCAGGGCCAGAAACGCCGCGCCTCCCGTCTGCTGCCGCTCGCCGAGGGGCTGGGCGCGATCGCGGGCGTGACGAATCCCGCGTTTGCCTTTCCCACGCGCGAGGCGGAGCGGGCGTGGCTGCGGATGTTCGATTTCGACGAGCACAGCTGGCCGACGAGCCCGCCGGCGGGGCCGACGCACCAGTTCAATTCTCAGTGGGGCAAGATTCTTGAGGGCGAGCGCGCGCTGGGTGACGCCGAGCGGCTCCTCGGCAAGTCGATGGATGCGCTACTCCCGCAGATCACAACCGGCGAGCAGCAGGAACTCGTGGTCTTCAATCCGCTCGCGCATCCGCGCAGCGATCTCGTGACCACGCGCGAAAAGCTCTTCGGCCTCATCGATCCGGCCACAGGGGCAGCGGTGCCGCTGCAAACGTTGGCAGATGGACGCACGGTCTTTCATGCCCGCGATGTGCCCGCGTATGGCTACAAGACCTACAAGATCGCGGCAGCCGCAACGCCTGCCGCGGGCGCAACTGCCCCTGGACCCGGGGCTGCCCAAAGACCTGCCCGCCGCTCTCAAGG
>JAZKEV010000036.1:9991-18638 GCA_040386765.1 Verrucomicrobiota bacterium
CGCCACGGCCAACCTCCTGGAAAACGAGTTTTACACGCTGACCTTCGATCCGGCCAGCGGCACCGTGACGAGCATCGTCGACCGCGAGCTCAAGCAGGAGTTGCTCGATCCGGCGGCGCCGCATCGTTTCAACCAGATCGTCTGGGTGAGCAAGAATGCCCGCGAGTCGAAGGAGGGGACCAACTACTCGCCGACCAAAGGCGCCACGCTCACACCGCGCACGGGCGCCCTCGTGGCAGAGATGGAATCGACCTTCAAGGATGCGAAGCTCGGGGATGCGGTCGTGAGCCAGCGCGTGCGGCTTTACGCCGGCATCAAGCGCATCGATGTCGTCAACGAACTGCTGCACGTCGGCGTGCTCCACGCCGCGAAGAGCGCGAATCGTTACCGCGACAACCTGTTCTTCGCCTTCCCGTTCAAGGTCGATGGCTTCACGGCGCGCGCCGAGCAGGCGGGCGGCGTGGTGCGACCCTACGACGACCAGCTCCGCTGGGGCACGCACGATTACCTCACGGCCAACCGCTGGGTCGACGTGAGCAATGGCCGCTACGGCATCACGATGGCGCCGCACAATGCCCCCATCGTCCACTTCGGCGCGATCCGTTACAACGAGCTCTCGATCTCCTACAAGCCGGAGATCTCGCATCTCTACAGCTTCGCGTGGTCGAACCGCATGGCGGGCCTCTTCACCCTCTGCGCGGACGACATGAACAACCGGTTCACGTATTCGTTTTCCTCACACGCGGGCGATTGGAATTCGGGCGCGACCACGCGCTTCGGCTGGTCGGTCGCGAGCCCGCTCGAGGCTCGCGTGGTCGCCGCGCGGCAGAAGGGCCCGCTGCCCGCGCAGAGCGCGTCGTTTCTCGCCGTGGACGTGCCCAACGTGCAGCTCACGGTCCTGAAAGACAGCGGCGTGCCCGGCCGCGGCTGGACGCTCCGGCTCGTGGAGACGGAAGGGAAGGGCGGCAACGCCACCCTCGACGTGAGTCGCTTCCCGGTCGATGCGGCGATGCGCTGCGATCTCGTCGAAAACGATCAAGGCCCGCTCGCGGTGAGCAATGGCAAGGTGACCGTGCCGATGGGACCCTTTTCTTTTGCAACGATCCGGATCTTTGCGCGGGCCAGCGCATCGCCGCTGCCGGCAGTGGCGAGCGTCACGACCGAGCCCAAGTCCGATGCGAACGTGGCGCTGCGCTGGCCCGCCGTGGCGGGTGCGGTGGCCTACAATGTGTTTCGCTCGGTGGACCCGAAGGAGCCGGCGAGCGCCTACAGCCTCGTCGGACGTGCGACCGCCGCCGAGTTTCTCGATGCGGGCCTGCACGTCGATACGACGTACTTCTACAAAGTCGCGGCAGTGGGGAAGGGCAATGCGCAGGGCATGCTCTCAGCGCAGGTCCAGGCGCGCACCCTCGCGAAAAATGTGACGCCCCCGCACGTCGTCGGAGACTTTGGCATCGTCCGGCAGACCGCGGACCGGCTGATGGTTTGCTGGAGCAAGAACACCGATCCGGATGTGGCGCGCTATCTCGTGTATCGTGGCACCAAGCCCGACTTCACGGTCGACGGGGCGCAACCGGTCGCGACGGTGCGGCCGAGCGGATTTTATCTCGAACACCACGTCGACACGAAGCTGCAGGCCGGTCAGACGTATTATTATCGAGTGCTGGCCGAAGACTGGGCCGGCAACCGGCAAACCCACTCACTCCTCGCATTCGGCACGACGCCGCTGGAATCGCCATGATCGCAAGTCCGCTCGACGGAAAAACCTACGATGTCATTGTCGCCGGCGCAGGCAGCGCCGGGATCGCTGCCGCCTGCTCGGCCGCCCGCGCGGGGGCGCGCACGCTCCTGCTGGAGCGGCACGGCTATGGCGGAGGCATCCTGACCGGCGCGATGATCCACACCTTCGACGCGATCAAGAGCTGCGCCGATAATAGCGTGGATGTGGTCGCGGGCTTCGCCCACGAGCTGCTTGCCGAGATCACGGCGCTCGGCGGCGATGCGACTCCGGACAATCCCCCGGAGGCGCTGACGATCCACCCCGAGATCTACAAGGTCGCGATCGACCGGCTGCTCGCGCGCGCCGGCGTGGAGGTGCTGTACCACGCGCATGTGTGCGACGTGCTGCGCGAGGGCTCGCGCGTCGTGGGCGTCGAGGCCGCGTTGCGCGATGGCCGCGCGCGGTTTCGTTCGCACGTGGTCGTCGATGGCACCGGCGACGCGGAGATGGCGTTCTACGCCGGCGCGCCCTTCGACCTAGCGCCGGATTTGCAGGCGCTCACGTCGCACTTTCGGCTTGGCAACGTCGCGCCCGGCCACACGTGGCGCGAATGGGAGGAGATCACCCGCCGCGCGATGGGCGCCGCGCATGCCGCCGGCGAGATCAAGATCTTCGGCGGTCCTTGGGTGATCCGTCTGGCCGAGGGTGAGATTTCGATCAACTCGACGCGCGTCTACGGCAACCCCGTCGATGCCGTGCAGGTCTCCGCCGCCGAGCAGGAGGGCAGGGCGCAGATGCTGCAGATTTGGAATATCCTGCGCCGCCGCGCGCCGGAACTCGCCAACAGCTACATTCTCTCAGGCTCGTCGCAGCTCCACATCCGCGAGAGCCGGATCATCCGGGGCGGCTACCAACTCACCGAGGAGGATATCAAGACTACGGCGTGCTTCGCCGACAGCGTTGCGGTGGGTGCGTGGCCGGTGGATATCCATCCGACCAACGGCTACGTGGGCGTGCATCCGCACAAAGAAAACCCGCCAGTGCCGTATGAGATTCCCTTTCGCTGTCTCGTGCCGCAGGCGGTCGATGGTCTGCTCGTGGCGGGCAAGCCCATCTCGACCACGCATCGCGCGCACGGCTCCACGCGCGTGCCCGGCACCTCCCTCGCCACGGGCCAGGCCGCGGGCGTGGCGGCGGCGCTCGCGGCGCGGGCAGGCATCGCGGTCCGCGCGCTCGATACGGAGCAGTTGCGCGACGCGCTGCGCGGGCAGGGCGCGATTGTCTCAGTGAGCCCGGCAGTGGCAACGCCCGCAGACGGATGAGCGATACGTACACTCGGCGGTATCTGTCGACGCGCTGGTGGATCGTCGGCCTGCTCTTCGTTGCCACGGTCATCAATTACGTCGACCGGCAGGCGCTCTCGATCCTGAGCGCGACGCTGCGGAGCGAGCTCCAGCTCACGGATCGCGATTACGCGAACGCCGTCTCGGCGTTTTTGTTTTCGTACCTCATCATGTACACGGTGTCCGGGCGGCTGATCGACCGTTACGGCGTGCGCCTAGGGGTGAGCGTGTGCATCGTGTGGTGGTCTCTCGCGAGCATGTTGACGGCGCTGGCGCGCGGGCCGTTCAGCCTCGCGTTTTTCCGCTGCATGCTGGGCATCGGCGAGCCGGGCATCGTCCCCGCGGGCGTGAAGGCCTGCGGCGAGTGGTTTCCGAAGAAGAGCCGGGCGCTCGCAACCGGAATATTTTCCTCGGGTGGTGCCGTCGGTGCGATCATCGCCGCGCCGCTCATCGTGTGGCTCACCGGCTGGCTAGGCTGGCGCATGGCGTTTATCATCCCCGGCGTGCTCGGCCTGCTGTGGCTGCCGCTGTGGCTGAAATTCTACCGTCACCCGACGAAACACCCCGACGTCGCTCCCTCCGACCTTGCGCAACTCGAGCTCGATGCGCCGGGCGCGCCGCAAGCGCGCTGGCGCGATGTGCTCGCGAAGCGCCACGTGTGGGGCCTCGTGCTTTCGCGACTGTTCAGCGACCCGGTGTGGTATTTCTACCTCTTCTGGCTGCCGGATTATCTCCAGCGGATCCGGCACCTCAGCCTGAAGGAGATCGGCCTGTATGCGTGGATTCCGTTCCTCTTTGCCGACCTTGGCAATGTCCTCGGTGGGATGGCGTCCGACGCGTTGATCCGGCGCGGCTGGCCCGCCGTGCGCGCGCGCGTGACCGTGTTAGTGGGCGTGGCGCTGCTCGCGCCGCTCGGGGCCTTTGTCGGATTCATGGAATCGACAGCGGCGGCGGTCGCGGTCACGTGTATGATCACGTTTCTCTGCCAGGCGTGGTCGACGAATATCGCGACGCTCTCCGCCGATCTCACGCATCGCTCGGAGACGGGCACCGTGATGGGCATGATGGGCACCGCGGGCAGCGCGATGGGCCTGGTCTTCGCGCAGATCCTCGGCTTCGCGATCTCGAGCTTCGGTTACTCGTCGGCCTTTGTGCTGGCGGCGTGCCTGCACCCGCTGGCGTTCGTGACGCTGTTTCTCTTTCTCCGCCCCTTGCTGCGCAAATCCATCCCCGCCTCTGCGTCATGAAATCGCTGTTTTGCTTTCTCTTCGCCGTCGCGCTCGCCGTGGCGCAAACCGAGGCGCCGATGACGGCCGCCGAGAAGAAGGTCGACGCCAAGCTCTCGCCCTCACTGCAGCCGATCGTCGACGTGCCCGGGTTGCCGCGCGTGCTGCTCGTCGGCGATTCCGTCTCGATGGGCTACACGCTGCGCGTGCGCACGGCCTTGCAGGGCCAGGCCAATGTCCATCGCGTGCCGACCAACTGCGGGCCCAGCTCAAAAGGCGGGGCGGAAATCGACCGCTGGCTCGGCGACAGCCGCTGGGATGTGATCCATTTCAACTTCGGACTGCACGATGTGCGCTATGTGAAGCCCGGCGAGATCAACGTGCCGCGCGAGCGCTACGAGGCCAACCTCCGCACCATCGTCGCGCGGCTCAAGCGCACCGGCGCCACGCTGATCTGGGCCGCCACGACACCCGTCCCAGCGAAGAATCGCCCCGGCCAGTATCCGCGCGTGCAGAGTGACATCGGCGACTACAATGCCATCGCGGCGCGCGTGATGAAGGAGAACGGCGTCACGACTAATGATCTTTACGCCGCGGTGCTGCCCCGTATCGCCGAGCTCCAACCGGCGGACGACGTGCACTTCAACTCCAAGGGCAGCGATGTGCTCGGCGAGCGCGTGGCGGCGGCCATCGCCGCCGCACTGCCGACAAAGAAGAAACAGGCCGCGCTCGACGTGACAGAACCGCGTGTGACCGAAGTGGAGCCGCGCGTGTGGGCCTGCGATTTCATGAGCAAGGCGCTGGGTGAGCCCATGCGTTTCCTCGTGGTGCTGCCGGAGGGAGCCTCGCTCAAGAGTGCGCCGCTGCCGGTGATTTATTTCCTGCACGGTCGCGGCCGGCACGAGCGGACCCTGTTCGAGTACGAGACGACGAAGCAGCGCGTGCTCGCCTCGCGTTGCGCGGTGGTGCTGCCGCGTGGAAAGGACGGCTGGTACGTGAACTCGCCCGCGATCCCGAAAGACCGCTACGCCGACTACGTCGACGAGGTCATTACACTGGCCGAAAAATACTTTCCAGTCGGCCGCACGCCGCAGCAGCGCGCGATCGGCGGCTGGTCGATGGGCGGCTACGGCGCGGCTTACACGGCGGTGCGACGGGCGGGGGACTTTGCCGCGGTGGCGCCGGTCATCGGCATCCTTGACTATCCGCGCCCCGACATCGCGGAGCCCGGCCAAAACTACGCGATCCAGCCGCGCTTCGGCAGCGACCCGGCGGTATGGGAGCGGCTGAATCCCCGCCGGCTCATTGCGGCGCTTCGCGGCGTGCCAGTCTTCGTGGCCTATGCCGACAAGGCGGCCGAGCGGCAGATGAACGAAGCCTTCATCGCCGACGCGCAATCCAAAGGCGTGGCGTTGCAATTCCTGAAAATGTCCGGCGGCCACACCTTTCCGATGGTGGAGCAGGGGTTGCCACCGGCCTTCGCGTTCATGGAAAAGGCGCTGCTCGGCGCGAAGCGTGAAGGCTTCACCACGGTGAAGAGCCTCGATGAACTGCGCGAGCACCTGACACGCGACGGCGCGAAGGTGCGCCTCGCGCCCGGCACCTACCGGCTCGACACGGCGAAGACGGAAAACTTTCTGCACTTCACCGGCAATGACAGCCATTTCGATTTTACCGGTGCACGGATCGAGGTGGATACGGCGCTGCTCGCGCGGTTCAAGAAAGAGGGCACCAATATGCTCATGCTCACCGGCGACCGCATCGTGCTGGAGGGCGGCGAGATCGAGACCGTCGGCGGCCAGCCGCCCGGCGAGGGCACCCGCGGGATTAGTATTTCGGGCAATGGCGTGATCGTGCGCGATGTCACGCTGCGCCTCGCGGGCTCGTATCCCTACGGTTACGGCAGCTTCTTCGGCATCGGGCAGGGAGCGGCGATTTCGCCGCAGAAGATGAGCGGCATCCGGGTGGGCGGTTTGAACGACCAGGTGATCAATTGCCGGGTGTTCATGCGCTGCTTCGGCCACGCGATCTTCATCCGCGGCGGGCAGAAGGCGTTGATCAAGGATTGCTACATCGAAGGCGCGTTGCGGAAGACCGACGACATCCTCGCGGAGAAATCCGGCCCGGCTTTCGACCAGAAGTTCATGCAGTATACCGGCGAGCCGATTCCCGCGGGCGAGATGACGTCGCTGAGCGAAGACGGCATTCGTGCGTATCCGGACGACCCGTTGATCAAGCGCCGCACGCAGGATATCCGGGTGGAAAATTGTCGCGTGGTGCGGATGCGCCGCGCGATCTGCCTGGCTTTTGCCGCGGGCGAAAATTCCATCGTCGGCTGTGAGGTGACCGAGGCGGAGCGCGCAGGCTATCACATCTCTTCGAATACGACGGTGCGTGATTGCCGCGGCGACGCGTTGTATTCGCAGGTCTTGGACATCTCATCCTCGGGCGCGAAGAATGCCGTCGCCGAGGTCACGGTGCTCGATAGTCGCGCCCGCTACGGCCACACTCTGCTGGCCAAGATCAACGGCACCGGCCATCGCGTGCAGTTGAAAGAGGTCAGCCCCGGCGCTGTGCCGCGCGAGCTGACGCTCGAATTGGGCACCGATCGCGGTTTCGGCGAAGGGCGGATGAAGGATGCGAAGGCGGGTCGCGTGGAGGTGATCAACCGGACGGCGGCGCCGGTGATTCTGCACGAGCCCACCTCGGAGTGCGTGATCACGACCGCAACGCCGGTCACGGACCGCGGCCAGCGCAATCGCACCGTCGTATTGAAGGACCCGGCGCGCGAGTCGGCTAAGTGAGGCTCGGTCCTCCGTATGCAAGCGGCGTTTCGGGCGTGCGGGACGGCCGGTTATGTATGAGGCGCGCCGGGACGAGGGATTGACGGGCGTGCGGATTACGAGCACCTGCTAGTCATGGCGTCGAAGACGGTGATGGATCTGCTGCCGCGCTACCAGCGCGTGCGGCTCGAACTGGAGAGTTATCTCTCCGGCCTCGCCATCGGCGCGAAGATCCCGACCGAGCAGGAGATCATCAAGAAGTTCAAGATCAGCCGCGTCACTGCGCGCAAGGCCCTCCAACTGCTGCGCAGCGATGGCACGCTCGAATCGTTTCCCGGCCGCGGCACGTTTCTGGCGAAACTGCCCGCGCGCGCGCCCACGCTCCCGCAATCGCGGCTCATCGGCCTGCTCGTGCCCAATGCCAGCGCGCCGATGGTCGGCGGCATCGTGTGGGGCGTGGAGGCCGAGGCGACGCGCCGCGGTTACCACGTGCTGCTCTCGCACGATCACAACGACCCGGAGCTCCAGATCGCGCAGCTCGGCAAGATGCTCGATACGCAGGTTGCGGGGATCCTCTTGTATCCAGATCGCTTCGTGACGGAGCGGAAGGAGTTCCTCGGGCTGCTGCGCGAGATCAAGAAGCGCAATATCCCGCTCGTGCTGCTCGACCGCTACATCCCGAATGTCGATTTCCCCTGCGTGATGACCGACAACGTGCAGGGCATGTACCAGGTGACAGAGCATCTCATCTGCTGCGGCCGCCGCCGGCCCGCGCTCGTGGGCTTCTGGCCGAGCAATACCGTGCACCGCGACCGCCGCCGGGGCGTGACCGATGCCCTGCGCGACCACGGGCTGAATCCCGCGCCGGTGCTCGAGGCGGAGATTCAGGGCGACGAGGATTTTTTTCAGGCGGCGCGTGCTGCCGTGGCCGGTTGGGTGCAGGGCAAGAAGGCGAGCGAGCTGCCCTTCGATAGCATCATCTGCATGTTCGACATGCTGGCCTACGGCGCCTTTACCGCGCTGCGCGAGGCGGGGATTAACGTGCCCGACGACGTCGCGCTCGTGGGCTACGATAATTTCGATTCGGAGATCTACCGCACCTTCGGCCTCGAGCTTACGAGCGTGCAACAACCGCTCGACGACGAAGGCGCGACCGCCGCCGGCCTGCTCATCGACCGCATCGAAAACAAACCGCGGACCGGTCGGGCCAACCACACGCTCCTGCCGCCGCGGCTGGTGGTGCGGACCTCCTGCGGCGCGAAAAGCCGCGTGGAGAGCAAGCGGACGGCGGCGGTTGCCGGCGACAAGAGCGCGCCAGCGAAGGCGCGGGCCGCGAAGTGAGTTTGTACCTGAAGTGGCGTGGGCAATATCGGACCGGATGAAGTGAACAGGAAGATCGGGAAGAGCGGGAAGACAGAGCCTTTCTTCCGGACCTTCCCGTCCTTCCTGTTCAAAAATTTGGGGGCGCCTGCCTTTGGGTTGACGGGTGCGCTTTTGAAAATCGAGTAGCGTGATCGGTTCCGCCGTGCTCTAGTGCGGCATGTCCACGACCGGGAATTTCAAACTCGATCAACT
>JAZKEV010000037.1:0-6269 GCA_040386765.1 Verrucomicrobiota bacterium
CCGGTCGCCGTGCAGTTCCTGAAAGTCCTCGCAGATGAGGTTGATGTAATCGAGAGCGTAGGGCCGCTTGGGGTGGCGGGCGATCTGGACCTTCTGCCACGGGGTGAGATTGGAGTAGATGTCGCGCTGGAGCGTATCGAGCTTGCGCTCGATGGAGCGGATCTCGCTGGCGAGATCGACATTGGTCTCGATCGAGCGCTGCCGCAGTTCGTCGAGCTGTTTGACGAGCTCGCGAAGCGGCTTTTCGAACTCCAACACGTAGGCCGGGGTTTCCATGAGTGGGTCAGGTTACGGAACCACGCCAAACGCTGTCAACGGGACGAGGCGCGGACGACGCTGCTTTTTGAATTGTCACGAGCGGCGGGTCGTGCGCGTGCATGCGAGCGGGCGGGGGATTCCTGGTGTGTGACCTGTGCCGCGGGCTGAGAAGAAGACGGAAAGCGGGTGGAACGCTAATCTGCGCTAATCTTTTTCGGAGGGTAGGGGCGACGGAGATGGAAGGGCTTCGCCTGATCGGCGAAGTGGGGACGCGGTGAGGCGTATGCGTCAGGCACTTAAAAAAACAAAGAGAGAATCCACCGCTATCATTCTGAGCGCAGTAAATAATCCACGCATGCGAAGGCGGAGGGGGGCTCGTCCCTGTGGATTCTTCGCTGCGCTCAGAATGACAAGCCTTAAAAACCAGCGCTCTAGGAGGCGGGGTTCTTGAGCTGGTCTTTCCAGCTCGCGATCTTGGCTTGGGCGCCGAAGTGCTCGGCCTTGGCCTTGTCACCGCGCTCCATCCAGATGCGGGAGAGCGTGGTATTAATAAAGAGGTCCGAGGGCCGGAGGGCGTGGGCGCGATCGCCGGCGGCGAGCGCGGCATCGAGATGGCGCAGGGAGAAGTTCACCTCGGAGAGGGCGTGCCACGCCTCGAAGGAATCGGGGGCGGCCTGCGTGGCGCGCGCGAGCTTCTCGAGCGCGGCGTCGTTTTCGCCGAGGGCGTAGTCGGCGGTCGCGTCTTCGATCAGGGTTTGCAGCTCGTCACTTGTCATGCGGAGAACGGCTAACATTCCAGAGGGTTCGCCCCGGCGCAACGCTCCTCGCAACTCCGCGTGCTAAATAATAAGCATCGCGTCGCCGTAGCTGAGAAACCGGTACTCGCGCGCGATGGCCTCGGCGTAGATCTCGCGAATCCACGCAATGCCGTCGGTTGTGCCCGGCGCGAGGAAGGCCGAGACGAGGCACAGCAGCGTGGAGCGCGGCTGGTGAAAATTCGTGATGAGTGCATCGACGCCGCGGAAGGTGCGCGGCGGGTAGATGAAAATCGCCGCTTCCGCGAGGTGCGGCTGCTCGTCGGCGAGCGGGGCGTCGTGACGGGAAAGGAAATCCTCGATCGTGCGGACGCTCGTTGTGCCGACGGCGATGCGTCGCGCGGTCGAAGCAGCCGGAGAAGGGAAAAGCGCGCGCTGCGTGGCCGCGGGAATCTCGTAAATCTCGCGATGGATATCGTGCGCCTCGACCGTATCCGTCGTGATGGGACGAAACGTGCCGAGCCCCACGTGCAGCGTGACATCGGCCGCGCGGACGCCGCGGCTTTCGAGCTCGGTGAAGAGCTCGGGCGTGAAGTGCAGGCCGGCGGTCGGCGCCGCTACGGCGACCTGTCGCGCGCGATTGGCGTACACCGTCTGGTAGCGCTCGAGATCTGTGGCGCGTTGCGCCGAGTGGGCTTCGGGAGTGTCGTGGCGGCGTTCGATATAGGGCGGCAGCGGCACGTCGCCGAGTCGGGCGGCGACTTCGGTGATCGGTTCGCCGCTGGGCGTCATGAAGCGCACGGTGGCCGAGCCATCGGGCTCGCGGCCCACGATCTCGCCCGAAAACGCCCCCGAGGAGTGGGCAAACGTGGCGCCTGGCGGAAGCTTTTTGCCAGGCTTCACGAGGCAGCGCCACGTGCGCTCATCGAGCGGGCGGAGCAGGAAGCACTCGACCTGGCCGCCAGTGGGGCGCTGCGCATGGAGGCGGGCGGGGAGGACGGCGGCATTATTCCGAAAGAGCGTGTCTCCCGTGCGCAGGTACTCCGGCAGGTCGGAAAACTGGCGATGCTCGAGCGTACGCGTCGCACGATGCACCACGAGGAGGCGCGAGCGGTCGCGCCGGGCCGCGGGCGTCTGCGCGATGAGCTGCGGCGGCAGGGGATAGTCGAAGAGATCGGCGGAGAGCGGAGGCAAAAAAAAAACCTCGCGGCGACCCCGGCAATGCGCGCTGGGCGCTGGAGCCAACAATCGGATTTGAACCGATGACCCACGCTTTACGAAAGCGTTGCTCTACCAGCTGAGCTATGTTGGCACGCGCGAGAAGTGCGGAAAAAAGACTCCGCGCGGGCAAGCGCAAGCACCATTTTCCAACCAAGCGCTTTGGCGGGGTATTTTTGCCCGCCAACCCGCGTTCAGGCGTGGATTGCAGCGAGCACCGGGGGGACCAGTGCGGCATCGATGCCCTCTTGCAACTGCTGCCGGGTAAAGGGTTTCATGACGCCCGCGTGGGCGCCGAGGCCGCGGGCCATCCGCAGGCAATCACCGCTCTGGAGGTATTTTCCACCCCCTGAGATCGCGAGGATGCGCGCGGCAGGGCGGGCGCGGCGAAATTCCGCGATCAGCTCGAAGCCGTCGCCATCCGGCATCACGATATCGGTGATGATGAGGTCGAAGGGCCGGGCCTGCAGCAGCCGCGAGGCATCCCGTCCGCACCCCACGCACGTGACCGTATGCCCGGCGTGCTCCAGCCAGTGGTGGAGCAATTGTCGGATGCCTTCCTCATCATCGGCGACGAGAATTGAAAGCGGTGTGACGGGCGTGGGAGACATTGAAACGGGCAAAAAGGACCTTGATGAATGTGAACCTTAACGACGAGGCCCAACTCTCGGCGTTACACGCAAAAAAGGGTAAAAACGAAGCCTGCGCCCCCTGCCTTTCGACGATCAGTTATCCGAGATGCGGTCGTCGGGCAGGCGCCCCTGCAGTTTCCGGCGTAATTTAAGTTGCTCGATGTCGCGTTTCAGGCGCGCGCCAAAGAGCGATAGCCGGTGATTCACGTCGAGCGTCTCGAGGAGCTTCTGCTTTAGCGAAGCATCTTCGCAGAGGCTGAAGGCAGCGATGTCCACAAATGCCTCGGGATCCTCGACGGTCTTGAGAAAGGCCGCCATTTCGCCCGGGCCGCTGCCCTTGCCCACAGAGGAGAGGCGCAGCTTCACATTGAGGAGGCGGGCGAGTTCGCGGCGAAGGGTTTGGTTTTCGTCTTCGGGCGCACCCGGCTCGCTGGAAAGGGCGCGGATCTGAATTTTGCGGTAGGGCTCTTCCCGCACGATGCCCTTGATCGCGACGCGACAGAGGCCTTGAAGGAGGAGATTGGAGGTGCCGTTGTCGTTTTCCTGACAGGCGCGCACGATGCCGACGGTGGCGACCCGGTAGGGTGGCTCAAATTTGTCGGGGTCGTTCATCTCTTGGAGATTGAGGCCGGCCACGGCGAAGAACCGGTTGGTCGCCAGCACATCGCGCAGCATGTGCCGGTAGCGCGGCTCGAAGATATGCAGCGGCATCAGGGCTTGGGGGAAAAAGGCGGTGTGGGGCAGCGTCATCACCGGCACTTCGTCCGGGAGCGTGATTTCCATTTCCATTGCGGAGAGTGTAAGCCTGAGGTGAGCCAAATTCAACTCCCTCAACGACGCGTGACACACTTGGGACACACGTGCGACAGCGTCCCGGTAATCTCGCGTCGAACTGTGACACAGGTGTGCCATAATGGCGTGGAATCCCGCAAAAACCGGCACCAATCGACCCCGTGTAACGCCCTAGAGAACTTTCTAGTATCTGTAGACCAATAGTTAGTGAAAGTGAGGAAGGCAGGGGCACATGCGTTGCTAAAAGGCGGGCATGAGCCGCATTCTAGGTATCGATCTCGGAACCACCAACTCCTGCATGGCCGTTATGGAAGGCGGAGAGCCCGTGGTCATCCCCAACGCGGAAGGCGCGCGCACGACCCCCTCCGTAGTCGCATTTACCAAGTCTGGCGAACGTCTGGTCGGCCAAGCCGCCAAACGCCAGGCCGTCACCAATCCCCGTAACACCGTTTTCTCCGCAAAACGTTTCATCGGCCGCAAGTTCACGGAAGTCCGTGAAGAGGCGAAGAACATGCCGTTCAAGACCGTCGAGGGCAAAAACGGTGACGCCTACATCGAGGTGCAGGTCGGCGATAAGACCGAGCAATTCGCGCCCCAGCAAATCGCGGCCTTTGTGCTCGCGAAACTGAAGGCCGATGCCGAGGCCTACCTCGGCGACAAAGTCACGCAGGCCGTCATCACGGTGCCCGCGTACTTCAACGATTCACAGCGCCAGGCGACGAAAGACGCCGGCAAGATCGCGGGCCTCGAAGTGCTCCGGATCATCAACGAGCCCACGGCCGCCTCGCTGGCCTACGGTCTCGACAAGAAGAAGGATGAGAAGATCGCGGTGTTCGACTTGGGCGGCGGCACTTTCGACGTGTCCGTGCTCGAGATCGGCGACGGCGTCTTCGAGGTGAAGGCCACCAATGGCGACACCCATCTCGGCGGCGACAACTGGGACGACGCCCTCATCGGCTGGCTCGTCGACACCTTCAAGAAGGAAAACGGCATCGATCTCCGCAAGGACCCGATGGCCCTCCAGCGCCTGAAGGAAGAGGCGGAAAAGGCGAAGATCGCTCTCTCCTCCACGCAGTCGGTCGACATCAACCTGCCGTTCATCACGGCGGATGCGTCCGGCCCGAAGCATCTCAATCTGCAGCTCACCCGCTCCAAGATGGAGCAGATCTGCGAGCAGCTCTTCGAGCGCTGCATCCCGCCGTTCAAGGCGTGCATGAAGGACGCCGAACTCACTGCCGCCCAAATCGACGAGCTGGTGCTCGTCGGCGGCATGACGCGCATGCCCAAGGTCGTCGATATCGCCAAGCAGCTGGGCGGCAAGCCGCCGCACCAAGGCGTGAATCCTGACGAAGTCGTCGCCATCGGCGCGGCCGTGCAGGGCGGCGTGCTCCTGCTCGACGTGACCCCGCTCACGCTCGGCATCGAGACGGCCGGCCAGGTCGCCACGCCCATGATCTCGCGCAATACGACGATCCCGGCGAAGAAGACCCAGACGTTCTCCACGTACGCCGACAACCAGCCGGGCGTGGAAATCGTGGTGCTCCAAGGCGAGCGCCCGATGTCCCGCGACAACAAGGTGCTCGGCACGTTCAAGCTCGACGGCATCCCGCCGGCGCCGCGTGGCCAGCCGCAGATCGAAGTCACCTTTGACATCGATGCCAACGGCATCCTCCACGTCTCCGCCAAGGATCTCGGCACGGGCAAGGACCAGAAGATCACCATCCAAGGCTCCTCCGGTCTCTCCAAGGAAGAGGTCGAGAAGATGACCAAGGAAGCCGAGCTTCACGCCGCCGAGGACAAGAAGCGCAAGGAAGCGGTCGAGTCGAAGAACCAGCTCGACAGCGCCATCTATGGGCTCGAAAAAGCGCTCAAGGATGCCGGCGACAAGATCTCGCCCGCCATCAAGTCCAAGGGCGAAGCCGCCATTGCCGACGGGAAAAAGGACCTCGAGTCCAACGATCCCGACCGGATGAAAGCCGCGCTGGAAAAGCTGACCGCGGTCGGCGGCGAGATTTACCAGGAAGCAGCCAAGGCGGCGCAGGCCGCCGGAGCCGCTCCCGGTGGGGCCGGCCCCGAGGCCGGCGCCGCGACGAATGCCGAAACTTCCGGAAAGAAAACGGAAAAGAAAGCGGACGTCGTCGACGCAGACTTCGAGGTTGTAGACGACGACAAGAAGAAGTAAGCCTCACTTTCACCCTTTGCGCGCCTATCGCGGAGAGCCCGCGGCAGGCGCGCTTTGCTCACCACAAAAAACGAAAACTCCACCCTTCAACCCAAACCAAAATCAAAATGGCTAACGTCAAAATCAAGCCCATCGGGGATCGCGTACTCGTCGAGCACGTCGAAGAAAAAGAGCAAGTGCGCGGCGGAATCATCATTCCGGACTCCGCCAAGGAAAAGCCGCAGGAGGCGAAAGTGATCGCCCTCGGCACCGGCAAGAAAGGCGAGGACGGCAAGGTCTCCGCTTTCGAAGTCAAGGTCGGCGACAAGGTGCTCATCAGCAAATATGGCGGCACCGAAGTGAAGATCGACGACAAGAAGTACACCCTCGTGCGCGAAGACGACATCCTCGGCGTGATCGGCTGAGTTCCTCCCTCCGCACTCTCAATAACCA
>JAZKEV010000038.1:0-4069 GCA_040386765.1 Verrucomicrobiota bacterium
CGACATGGAACGGCAGCGACGCCGAGCTGCATTTCTACGGGCCCGGTTGCCTGACGCGCCGCACGGTGCGCCTGGCCATGCAGATCGCGGCCGAGGTGCTGCGCGTCAACCGGCTGACGGTGCGCACGCGCAAAGCATCGATGGCGCGCGGCGTGCTCAAGCTCGGCGCCGTCGAAGAAGGTACGGTCAAGCGGCTGTATGGGCCGACAGATGAGGCGCGGCATGCGGGCCGCCAGTTCGCGTTTTTCCGCGAGGACACGGACAACCAGTCGCGCGTGGCGGTGGGCATCCCACGCAGCAATCCCAGCTCGACGATGCTCCTCGTCGACTTCAACTCGCGCCTGCTCGATGGCACGACCAATCCTAATTTTGGCCGGCCGTACCTGAGCACGCAGCCCTACCTCGAAGTGGCACCGACCGAGCGCGACATCTATCGCTTGCAGGCGGCGTATAATCTCGATCTCCGCGACGAAAAGAACTGGACGAAGTGGTTTGGCGCGCACTCGGTCTCGGCCTACGGCGAGTACAAGAACGTCATCTCGCGGCGCGAGCGCTGGCGGCATACGATCCTCTCGAATCACGCGTGGTATCCGGCGGGCGTGGGCCGGGGCAGCAATTCCGGCCAGATCATCGGCGGCCGCCCGGGCATCCCCACCAACGTGCTAGCGGCTCCGGGACTGCGGCTCTACGTCGGCGACAATATCGACGGCAATGTCGACTACGGCAGCAGCTATTATCCCACCGGCACCGCGACGCTCGCCTTCGGCAACGGCAACAACATCACGCGCGAAAAGATCGAGCTCGGGCCGGCGGTGGCCAGCGGCACCGGCATCGGCGGCAATAATCTTTCGCTGCTCAAGAGCCGCGGCATCGTGTGGCAGGGGCATCTGCTCCGCGACCGCATCGTGCCGACCCTCGGCTGGCGGCACGACGAGAGTTACACGAAGATCGGCGCGGACTGGGTCTCGCCCGACGGCGTCAATATCGACTACAACACCTTCAACGCGTGGGCGCCGGGCGACTGGACGAAGAACGCAGGTCCGACCACGACCAAGGGCATCGTCATCAAGCCGCTGCGCTGGATCAGCTTTTACTGGAACCAATCCGACAGCTTCCGCCCCTCCGCGCCGAAGCAGGATCTCTACCTCAACCGCCTCCCGGATCCGAGCGGCGTCGGCAAGGACTATGGCATCCAGCTAAACCTGTTCAAAGAAAAGCTGGTGCTGCGCTTCAATCGCTACATCACGCGCCAGCTCAAGACGCCCAATGGCCCGAGCGCGACCTTCGTCTCGCGCATCCGCCGGATGGATTTCACGGAATATAACGCGGACTCCCCCTCGAGCGTCGATCCCTTCACCCTGCAATCTCTGGCGGGGGGCTGGGTGCGGACCGAGGCCGCCGCGCAGGGGCGCACGCTCTCGAACGATGAAGTCGACACGCGTGTGGCCGCCATCATGAAGCTGCCGGTCGAATACATGAAGGAGCCGCCGTTCTCCAATGGCGCGGCCGACGATACGCTCGCGCGCGGCTTCGAGTTCGAGGGCAATTACAACCCGACGCCGGCGTGGACGATGAAGATCAACGTGACGAAGCAGGAGACGTTGAACGAGCGAATCGCGCCGGAGCTGCAGCAGTGGGTGAACGAGCGCCTGCCGGTGTGGCAGTCGATCATCGATCCGACGACGGGCCAGCCGTGGTTCACCTCGATCTACGGCACGGGCACCAACGTGGCGCTGAACAACGCCGCGGGCTTCCTCCAAGCCAACGTTACCTCGCAGATCAACCAGCTGCGCGCGACCGAGGGCCAGAGCCGGCCGCAGATCCGCAAGTATCGGATGAACTACACGACCAACTTCCGCCTCGCCGGGATCACCGACAACAAGTGGCTCAAGCGCTTCAATGTCGGCGGGGCGGTGCGCTGGGAGGACAAGGCGGCCATCGGCTACTACGGTGCGCAGCAGCTGCCCGCGATCATCACCAGCTACGATCTGAACCGCCCCATCTACGACAAGGCGCGGACGTATTTCGATCTGCTCGTGGGTTATCGCGCGCGGCTCTTCAACGACAAGGTGAGCACGCGCTTCCAGCTCAATGTGCGCAACGTCACCGAGGACGGACGGATCCAGGCGATCGCGGCCTTTCCCGATGGCCGGCCTTATGCGTACCGGATCATCGAGCCGAGGGTGTTTATCTTTAGCGCGACGTTCGATCTGTGAGGACGAGGGTGGATGTCACGTTGATCATCCGTCGACCGCCAAGCGAAACGACGATCAAAGAATTCTCTATGCGTGATGCGATGAAACGGTGGCTCGCTGTGGGCGTAGGATTGGTTTGCGCCGGAGGGTTGCGCGCCGCCGAGCCGGCGGACTTGAAAGCGGAGGCTGCGGCGACGCTCGCGCGGGCGACGACGTACATGCAGTCGATCTCGGCGCGGGGCGGATATCTTTGGAGCTACTCGCTCGATCTGCAGAAGCGGGCGGGTGAGAGCATCGCCCCAGCGGAGCTTATCTGGGTCCAGAATCCGGGGACGGCAGCGATGGGCATGTCGTTCCTACGTTCGTACGCGGCCACCAAGGATGTCAGGTACCTCCATGCGGCCCGCGATGTCGCGGAGGCACTGGCCGTAGGGCAGCTCGCCTCCGGTGGCTGGCACTACTCCGTGGATATGGTGAACCCGGAAAACAACCGCGACGGGCTGCTCGACTACAAGGGGAAGAACTTCGCAAAGGCAAAGCCCGGCAAGCACATCAATCCGCACTACACGATCATGTCGACGTACGACGACGACAACACGCAGAGCGCCGTGCGTTTCCTGCTCGCGTGTGTGGCAGCGACGAAGGGCAGTGAGACGCCGCGCGACCGCGCGATCCGCGCGATGCTGGACCGGGCGCTCGAGGGCATGCTGCGCGCGCAGTATCGCAATGGCGCGTGGCCGCAGCGCTTCGACGGCAAGCCCC
Organism: Verrucomicrobiota bacterium; assembly: GCA_040386765.1. GTDB lineage: Bacteria > Verrucomicrobiota > Verrucomicrobiia > Opitutales > Opitutaceae > ER46. Next base: position 2,958 of record JAZKEV010000038.1, read on the forward strand.
GCGACCCGGCAGCGCACGCGCCGAAAAAGGCGAGCATCCCAAAGGAATATCCGCGGACCTGGTCGGAGGCTTTCGACTACACCGGCAACTACACCCTCAACGACGACACGCAGTACGACTTCATCCGCACGCTGCTGGAGGCCGGCAAGCAGCTGGGCGATCCGCGCTACGTGGCGGCGGCGAAGCGGGGCGGGGAGTGGCTCGTACGCGCGCAATTGCCGGAGCCGCAGGCCGCCTGGGCGCAGCAGTATAATGAGGCGATGGAGCCCTCGTGGGCGCGCGCGTTCGAGCCGCCGGCCATCGCTTCAAATGAAAGCGGCAGCGCGCTGCGTGCCCTCGTGCTGCTCTACCGCGAGACGGGCGATCGCAGTTATCTCAAGCCCATCGCGGCGGCTGTGGCGTGGATCGAGCGCTCGGCCCTCGCGGCCGGTCGCTGGGCGCGGATGTACGAACTCGGCACCAATCGTCCCATTTACGGCGATGTCGACGGCAACCTCCACTACACGCTCGCGGAGCTTACGCCCGAGCGCCGTAACGGCTACGGCTGGGAGGGCGAATTTCATCTTCCTGCGGTGCTCGCCGAGTGCCGCGCCGCGCTAGCCGAGCAGGGCAAGCCGGTGGTGAGGGAAGGTAAGAGACCGGCCCCGCTGGCGAAACGCGAAGCGGCGGCCCGCGAGGCTATTGCGGCGCTGGATGCCGAGGGACGCTGGATCAAAAGCGGGCGGATTACGAAACGCGCGCCCGAAGAACCGCTCGTCACGACCTCTGAATACATGCGGCGTGCGGGTGCGCTGAGCGATTATCTCGAAAGCGTGGGCGGGAAATGAAACCAGTAATGCGAGTGAACGCCGGGGGTGAAGAAAGGGGGATGGTGGTGATGGTAACGCGTATCCAGTTTTTGAGTATGGATGGCGGGGAATTTTTTCTAAATGAGATCGGTTTATAATTGGAGACGTGGGGTGTTCAGCGGGCGGGCTGGGGCGAGCGTAGCCTCGAACCCGCGCGGTGGGGGCATCGTGCCTCCATTAGTGGCTGGCCGCGTGAGTCCGAAGCGTATGCAACTTCTTTTCTGGCTCTGTGCGACGGTGGCGCTGGCACGCGCCGACTTCGAC
>JAZKEV010000038.1:4079-5043 GCA_040386765.1 Verrucomicrobiota bacterium
TGGTGCTCGCGCCGATCTTTCGCGATGGCGCGGTGCTGCAACGCGAGAAGCCGGTGCCGGTGTGGGGCACGGCGGCGGCGGGTGAAGTGGTGCGGTTGCAGTTTGGCGAGCGGAAGGCCATGACCAAGGCCGATGCGACTGGGCAGTGGAGGGTAGCGCTCGAGCCGATGGCGGCTTCGGCTACGCCCACGGAATTGGTCGTGGAAGGGCGCAATACTTTGCGCGTGGCCAATGTGCTGGTCGGCGAGGTGTGGCTGTGCGCAGGGCAGTCGAACATGGGCTTCCGCGTCTCGCGCTCGCACACGGCCAAGGTTGATGTGCCGGCGGCGAATTTTCCGCTGATCCGCCAGTACGATGTGCCGACGCCGGGCGAGGAGCCGCGGGCGGGTACGGAGGGAAAGTGGAGCGTCACGTCGCCGGAGATCGTGCGGATGTTTTCGGCCACGGGCTATTATTTTGCGGTCGAACTCCACCGCGCCCTCGGCGTGCCGATCGGGTTCATCCGCGCGGCCGTGGGCGGGACGCGGGTCGAGGCGTGGATGGAGCCGGGCGCGCTCGCGAGCGATCCGGCGTTTCAGAATGTGCGGGAGGCCTGGCAGCAGACTCAGGTCAACTATGCCAAGCTCAAGAGCGACTACGACCGGGCAGTGAAGGCGTGGGAGGCGGACCCGTCGCGAAACAAGCCGAAGGACCTCAGAGGCATTGCGAACAGCGCGCCGGGTGCGCTCTTCGAGGGCATGGTCCGCCCGAGCCTGCCGTATGCGTTACGTGGCATCCTGTGGTATCAGGGCGAGTCGAATTACACGAAAGCGGCGGAGTATCGCGCGTTGTTTCCCGCGATGATCCGCCAATGGCGCGAGGCGTTTGGGCAGGGTGAACTGCCGTTCTATTTCGTGCAGCTGCCCAACTACGAGCAGGCGACGGATATCACGGGGCAGCTCTGGGCTTATCTCCGCGAGGCGCA
>JAZKEV010000039.1:0-4986 GCA_040386765.1 Verrucomicrobiota bacterium
CGTGCGTGAGCCGGTTGAAGCGGCTGCACTACGCTTTCCGACGCCTGCACGAGATCTGGATCGCGCGGCTCACGGCGGAGCCGATCTACGAGCTGAAGATGGCCTTCAGCCACCACGCGTACCTTGCGGCGGAGCACGTGGCCGCGTTGCGCAAACGCGTCGCCGAGATGCGCGAGCCTCCCCTCGGTCTCGATGTGGTGCCGGACCCGGCGCTGGAACTCTTCTTCGACGAGGTGCGCGCGGCGCCGGACACGCCGGCTCTGCTCGCGGGACTTTACGGCAAGGCCCTACCTGCGCTGGCGGAGGCGCTCGCCCGCTATCAAGCGGAGACCAATCGTCTCACCGATGCGCCGAGCGTGCGCCTGTGCCGCTTCGCGGCGCTCGAGGTCGCGGACATGCTGGCGTACGGCGAGGGTGCCTGCACAGCCCTTGTCTCGGCCGAGGCCGCCAGCGCCCAAACCGAATGGCTGCAGCACCTCGATGGCTTGCTCATCGCAGCGGGTCTGCTCGATGGCATCCGCACCAAGGGGCCGCTGCCCACGAAGCGGATGAATACCGCGAAGCCCTTCGCCTACGACCTCGCGCCGAAGCGCGACGAGCGTTTCCCCGATCCGTATAACATGGGCGTGCATGCCGAGGTGTTTCTGTACGACGAGCAGTTCTCGCCGCAGGACAAGACGCTCATGATGTTCTATAAACGGCTGCGCGAAATCGACGTGCCGGAGATGATGGCCTCGATCATCCGCCAGACCCCCGAGAAGCCCTGGGGTTATCAACTCGACATGACGCGGCAGCTCTGGGACGAGGCCCGGCACGCGATGATGGGCGAGGTGGGCTTTGTGCGGCAGGGCATCGACTGGGGCCGGCTCGTGCGCGTGAACTTTACGTGGTCGCTCGCCCTTAATACCCAACTCGGCGCACGAGAGCGCCACTCCGTGCTCTACTTCATCGAGCAGGGTCTGATGCCCAAGACGGGCAAGCGCTACGAGTGGGAGGTCGCGATGGAGTCGGGCGACCCGTTTTCGACGCTCTGCCAGGACTTCGATTGGGCCGACGAGGTGCTGCACGCCCGCATCGGCCGCGATTGGTACGTGACCACCTTTGAAAACACGAAGGAGGCGATCGAGTACGGCGACAAGAACTGGTCGAAGGTTCTCATCGACTGGAACGCCTACAAAACGGATGGCCGCACGCTGCATTTCAACTGGTGGCCCGACCTCTACCGCGTGGCGTGCGAGAAGTGGGGCAAGACCCCCGAGCCGCACGCGCTCGCGTACAACACCAGCTACGCCGCCGCCCGTGCCGATCTGAAGGAGATCGCAGCCTCCGCATGAAGCTCGAGAGCGCATGCTGTGTCGTCACGGGCGCGGGCCGGGGCATCGGCCTCGCGATCGCACAGGCGCTGCTCGCCGAAGGCGCGCGGGTGATCTTCGGCGATGTCGATGCCGCCGCGCTCGGCGCCGCGGTCGCGGCCACGAAGTCCGGCACCGCTGCCGGCGTAAAATCCGACGTAACTTCCGTCGCCTCGATGGCCGCGCTGGCGGACGAGGCTGCGCGCCGCTTCGGCCCCGTGCGCGTATGGGTGAACAATGCCGGCCTCGCGCGGCACAAGCGGATCGTCGACTACACCGAGGCAGAGATCGACCTCCAGCTGGCGGTGAATCTGAAGGGCGCCATCGCGGGCAGCCAGGCTGCCCTCCGCGCGATGACGCCACAGCGCGCGGGCCACATCATCAACATCATCTCGACCGCAAGTCTCCGCGGAATCCCGACGGAGTCGGTGTACTGTGCGGCGAAGTGGGGCGTGCGGGGCTTTACCCAGGGGCTGCGCGAGGAAGCGGCGCCGCTGGGGATTCGCGTCAGCGGCGTGCTGCCCGGCGGGGTAGATACACCCTTCTGGCCCGATGCCGTGGGCGACCGCCCGATGCCGGTGCAGAATTTTCTCACCGTGAAACAGGTCGGCGATGCGGTGGTGGCGCTGGTGCGGATGGAAGATTCCGTCGTGCCACAGGAACTGGTGCTGCGCGCGTTGCTGGATCGCGACTTCTCTTCATGACGGTCGATCCGAAAGGCGCGCAGGCGCCGGTGGCCTTTCGCACCTTCGAGATTTCCGATGCGCGGTTCGCGCATGAGCATCTGCACTGGGTCACGGTGAAGAGCGCGGCGTTGCAAGGGCGCGCTGATATCACGCTCCACCTGCCGCCGCAGATCGAGGGGCTGGTCGATGTGCCGGTGGTGATCCTCCTGCACGGGGTGTATGGCAGCCACTGGGCTTGGGCGCTGAAAGGCGCGGCGCACCGTACCGCGCAGCAGATGATTGAGGCGGGCGAGCTCCCGCCACTGGTCCTCGCGATGCCGTCCGACGGCCTGTGGGGCGATGGCAGCGGCTATCTGCCGCATCGCGGTCAGGATTTTGAGCGCTGGATCGTCGACGAGGTGCCGGCGGCCACGGCGCGCGCGACCCCCGCGGTGAGCGGGCGCTCGCGCGTCTGCATCGCGGGGCTGTCGATGGGTGGCTTCGGCGCGCTGCGACTCGCGGGGAAGTTTCCCGAGCGGTTTGCGGCGGCGGCGGCGCACTCGGCGATCACGGATTTCGAGCAGATGAAGCTCTTCGTCGAGGAGCGGCTCGCGAGCTACATGGCGTTGGACGAAGATCGGTCGGTGCTGCGCACGCTGCTAGCGAACCGCCACCGCCTGCCGCCGCTACGTTTCGATTGCGGCACCTCGGACCTGTTGATTGCGGAAAACCGCGCGCTGCACGCCGCGCTCGAGGAGCAGGGCGTGCCTCACACCTACGAGGAGCACCCCGGCGGCCACGAATGGCCGTATTGGGAAACGCACCTGCGGGATACGCTGCGGTTCTTCGGTGAGCGGCTGTGGGCGTGAGCGAACGAGGGGCACGGATAGCGCCCCGCCCGAGACCGCGCGGACTCGTCGGATTCCGGCTGAAGCCGGAACTACGAACCCACCGCGCCAGATGTTTCGCCCTGTGGACTGAGCTTCTCGATGGCGGCATTCGTCGCGCGAGCGAGGGTTTGCAACAGCCCGAGCTGGATCGGGGTGGCGCGGTAAACCTTTGCCCAGTAGACGCCGATCGCCGCGATCGGCAGGCGCTCGCCGACCGGTACCATCACGAGACTACGCACAAACGTTGCGCGGTAGACATCGACCGGGATGCGCGGGTCTTCGAAGATGTTTTCGATCACGGCCGGCTTGCGATACATCATCGCCCAGCCGCTGATGCATGAGGTCTGGGGAAAGCGCCGGCCCTTCCAGAGCGGGCCGATGGCGTCCTCATCGGCGTAGAAGCAAAACTCGCCGTCTTTGAGCACGAAGGTCGCACCGTCGGCTCCGACGATCTCGCGGGCGGTCTGCCGGACAATCTCCATGATCCTCGGCAGCGCGAGAGCGGTGGAGAGACCCTGAAGGGCGAGCGTGAGGATGGGGTTTGCGTCGTATTCCGAGTCGCGATGCATGAGCGGCGGAAATTGAGGTAATTTGTCCGAGATATGCAATAAGAGGGAGACGAATACCGGGATGAGATTCGGGAAACTCCCGATAGGGGGCGAGGGGGCAATAGGTTAACTTGGGTGGATTGCCGTTCCAGCATGCAAAAATCCCTCCTTTTAGTCGAAGATACCGAGGACGACGTCTTCTTTTTCAAGATCGCGATGAAAAAGGCGGGCCTGTCGCACGATTTGCGCGTGGCCAGCAACGGACGCGAGGCGATCGAGGTGCTGCGCACGTTCACCGAAGCGCCCAACGCCTCGCCCCGCCTGAGTCTCGTGCTGCTCGATTTGAAGATGCCCTATGTGACGGGCCTCGAAGTGCTGCACTGGATGCGCGGGCAGCCGCTGCTGAACTTTCTTCCCGTGGTGGTCCTCACCTCGTCGGAGCAGGAGGAGGATATCGAGACGGCGTACCGGCTCGGAGCCACCTCCTTCCTCGTCAAGCCTTCGCAACCGGAGGGGTTGGTCGAGGCTCTGCGCGCGATAGACGCCTTCTGGTTCAAACATAACCGCCTGCCGGCCGAGGTGCTGGATCGTCACAACGCGGCGCTCGACCTGGCGGGCTCCGCCTCATGAGCCCGGCGCAAGCCGCTGAAGCGAACGAATCTCTCGTCGTCTTCCGGCTCGACGACCAGCGTTACGCGATTGGGCTCACCGCGGTCGAGCGCGTGCTGCGCATGGTCGAAATCTCGCCCTTTCCCAAGGCCCCCGAGATCGTCAGCGGCGCGATCGACCTGCACGGCGAACTGCTGCCGGTGCTGAACATCCGCCGTCGTTTCCGTTTGCTGGAGCGTGCGCCGACGGTGCGCGACCTCCTCGTGATCGCGCGCACCCGCCGGCGGCGCGTAGCCCTGATCGTCGATGAAGTGGAAGGCGTCTTCGAGACTCCGGCCTCCGAGCGCGTGGCGGCAGATACCGTTGCGCCCGGCCTCGAATACCTGCGTGGCGTCACGCGGCTCGAACCGCATGGCCTGGTCTTCATTCACGACTTGGAAACCTTCCTCTCGCTCGACGAGGAAAAGGCGCTGGAGGCCGCCGAAGCGCGATGACGCTGGGCTTTTCAGACGATGTCCTGACCCGGTTGAGCGATCTTGCGACCGAGACGCTGGGCCTGCGCTTTCCGCCGGACCGGTGGAGCGAGCTGGCGCGCGGCGTGGCCTCGGCGGCGCTCGAGTTGGGCATCTCCGATGTCGAGAGCTGGGTCGAGTCGCTGCTCGCGGGGAATGCCACGACCGCGCACATCAAGGCCCTCGCCAACCATCTCACGATCGGGGAGACCTATTTTTTCCGGCACCGCGAATCGTTCACCCTGATGGGCGAGCGCATCCTGCCCGAGCGCTTTGCGGCCCGGCAGGCGCAAGGCCGGCCGTTGCGGATCTGGAGCGCGGCCTGCTCGAGCGGCGAAGAGCCTTACTCGGTGGCGATCCTGCTCCGGCGAATCTTTCCACACCTTCAGCCGGGCACGGTGAGCATATTC
>JAZKEV010000040.1:0-1518 GCA_040386765.1 Verrucomicrobiota bacterium
GTGAGCGCCTTATTGGTATCGCCATTGGCGGCGTAGGCCAGACCGAGCTGATAGGAAACTTGAGGAGAGCGCGGAAACATCGTGGCAAGCCGGTCGAGTTCTTCCACGGCCTTGGCGGCCTCGCCCTTGGCGAGACGGATGCGGGCGCTGACGAGCAGCGTCTCGGCGTGCTGAGACTCGTGGGCGAGAGACTTGGCGACGAAGCCCTCGGCCTCGTCGAGCTTGCGCTCGTTCAGAGCGATTTCGGCGAGCGTGGACCAGATCGGGAGATAGTCGGGCGTCTTGCGGCCCATGGCCTCGAGGATCTGCCGCGCCTCCGCGACATCGCCGCTCTGCAGCTTGAACTGCGCGTAGTGGAGACGGCGCGGCGAGCGGTCGGGCGAGAGGTCGAAGGCCTGCTTGAACGCGGCATCGGCCGCAGCGGCGTCCTTCTTCGACCAATGCAGGAGGCCCAGGCTGCCGTAGGCAGCGGCGAACTTGGGGTCGATGGCGATGGCGGCTTGGAAGGATTCTTCGGCTTCCTTCGATCGATTCTGGCGCAGGGCGATATTCCCGAGAGCGACGAGGCCGGCGGGCGATTTGGCGGAGGTGGGCTTGAGCGCGAGCAGGCGTTGGCGGGTCTCTTCAAGCTCGGACGGAGTCACGGAGGCCTCGACGAGAAGGAGCGGCGCTTCGGCATCGTCGGGGCGGCGTTCCAGAATGAAGAGGGCCTCCTCGCGGGCCTGCTTGGCACCACCGGCAGAGAGGTGCGCGAGGCCGAGACGGTAACGGATGGCGAGATTCTCAGGCTGAAGCTCGCGCGCTCTCAGGAGGAATGCGGCGGCGCGGCTATCGCGGCCCTGCTCATGATAGAGAAGACCGAGACGGCTGATGGCCTCGGCGTTCTGACCGTCTGTTTGGAGCGCGTTCTTGAATTCGATCTCGGCTTTTTCTAACTCGCCAGCGGCCAGGTGGACGTTGGCTTGCTCCAAGATGCGAGTAGTGCGGGCGGCTTTGGAGCAGCCCGGAGCGACGAACGTCGAGAGAACAGCGAAGGTGGCGAGGACGAGCGGGCGGGATTGGGGGTGTCGGGTGGTGTGCATGCGTTCGAATGGTTGGAAAAAAGAAGCCACGCACGGCGGTGGCCGGGGCGTGGCGAAGAAGAGACGTTGATTATGCTGATCGTGGCAGAGACGAGCGGAGAGCGCGCGGGCTTCGCTTGGTCGGCGAAGGGTGGCTAGGACGAAAACGTGCGGCGCTCTTTCCTCTGAAGGAGGATGAGGAAGATGAAGAGAGGGATGAGGGAGAGCGCGAAAAAGATGGGACCGCCGCGGCGGTGGATGAAGGAATCGATCATCTCGGGGCCGAGACGGACGCACATCTCGCCGATGACCCAGATGCGGAAACCATTTCGCGCGAGGGCCAGCGGGATGGTGACGGCGACAAGAAGGGTGCGCTTACCGGGCGACCTAAGGAAAAAATATCCGGTGAGAACGCTGACGATGAGGAGGACGAGCGTGGAGCGGATGCCGCTGCATT
>JAZKEV010000040.1:1528-2531 GCA_040386765.1 Verrucomicrobiota bacterium
CTCGAAGACTTTGCCGGCGGCCTCGAAGAGCAACCGGGCCGCGGCCGCGGAACCGTGCTGCATGAACGTCTCGATGCCATGGATCAGCGCCACGGGCAGCGGAATCATGAAGACAAGAAACCCGAGCGGAAAGGCGAACGGCCGAAGCGTGGCGCGGGAGTAAAACCAGCAGAGCGTACCGTAGAGCGCGATCAGAAGCCCGCTCGTTTCAAGTGCGAGACGATCCTGCGCGACAGTGAGGTAACCGCCCAGGCGGCCAAGTGTGCTGCCGAGCAGCGCAACAAGACCGACCGTGATCAAGGCGAGCGCGATCCCCCGCGATGGGCGTCCCATCGCGGCGGGCCGGCAACGCGCATCCCAGGCGAGATAAAGGGCGATGCACGGGATCAGCAGGATGTAGGAGAAGAGATCGCTGCTGAGCGCGAAGCGGAACAGGTCGTAAAGCGTCGGGCTGAAAACGAGGGCGAGGGCGCCAAGCGCGAGCGGGAAGGTGCGCGAACGGCCCTCGCCGCGGGCGACGACCGGCGCGGCGACGGGGCGGGGTAGGTCCGTGCGCATCAAAATCGGTGGCTGATCTCGCAGCCGAATTGATGGCTCGTGAACTCGTAGGCGGCATCGTCGGAGGAATTGCGGCCGGTCTGGAAGAGCAGCGCAAAGGCGGTGCGGCCGAAGACCACGGTGGAGAGCCGCGTGTTGACGGCACGGTAGCTATCGTCGCGGCGCACGACCGTGAGCTGGCGGGTGGCGAGATAGTTGGTGTCACTCTCGGAGAACGTCGCGTCGAAGAAGAAGCGCTGCAGCAGACGTTGCTCGACGCCCACGGACCAGCCGAGGCTCCGCGTAATCTCGTTAGCGAAGTACGAGGCCGAGATGCCGCGGGTGATTTGAAGCTGAAGCTTCGTGGTGGAGAACGGCTGGTAGGTGAAGGCGCCGGAATAAGTGGGCGTCTCCAGCGTGGCATCGTTGCCCGAGCTGAAGGTGCGCGTCTCGATGCCACCCTGCG
>JAZKEV010000040.1:2541-3300 GCA_040386765.1 Verrucomicrobiota bacterium
TGAACAGGGCGTTGCCCTGGATCGACCAGCGAACGGTCGGCCGCCAGGTGATCTGTGCCTGCGGCTGGTAGAACTTCATGTCATCGCCGACGCTGACCTCGGCGAAGCCGAAGCTGACGCCCACGGCAAAATTGAGCTGCGGCGACACGTGATAGCGGAGCCAGTCGGAGGAGGAGTATTGCAGCCAGTCGGAGGTGGTCCACTCGGGGGCGTCGCTCACGGAATTGGCGTCGCGCGAGCTTCGACTCACGCTAGCCTCGAGGCTGGTGTGGCGGCCGAGGCGATAGCCCACCTCGGCGCCGGTGGTGAACTTCTCCTGTTTCGTCTGCCGGCCTGTTTCGACGAGCATGGCGTGCGACGACTCGTAAGCCTGCGTGCCACCGAAGATCCAGTCGCCGTAAACATAGCGTCCGCCGAGGCTGGCTGTGTGGTCGAAGGTATCGTGAAACGCCGCGTTGGAGTAGAATATCCAGGTCGGCGTGTAGTCGAACGTCCAGTGCTTGCCGATCTCCACGAGTGTGCCGGGCGAGAACGACTGGATCGAGGTCTCGCGCGGATTTCCCGGGCCGGCTTCGATGCCGTCGCCATAGAGGAAGCGGTAGTAGAGATGCGGGCGGATGGCGATGGGGCCGCGCTGGATCAACGGTGCGCCGGAGGAGAGTGCGGAGGAGAAACTGGAGAGCGAGCCGCGCGCGCGGGCCTTCTCGGCCGTGCGGCTCGACTCGCTGCTGGGCTGCGTGGTGGCAGGCGCCACGACGG
>JAZKEV010000040.1:3310-16972 GCA_040386765.1 Verrucomicrobiota bacterium
CGACGGATTGGGCGTGCGCGGTGGCGAGTCCGGCAAAGGCGCACGCGAGAACCGCGCGCGTACGTTGGGAGATCGAGTGCATGGCAGAGATCAGGCTTTCCAAACCTGGCCGGGCACTGTGGGTATGGCGGCCATGGCATTGCGGGTATCGACGATGCACGGGGCCCACTCGGCGAGCTCGGCGTAGTTGACGCAGGCGTGATTGGTGGCGACGACCACCGCATCGAAGCGCGCGATCGTCTCGCTGGTCCACGCGACCGAGCGCGTACCCGCCCAGTGCGCGTGCTCGCGCGTGGGTTTGATGACCGGGACATACGGATCGTGATACGCGACCTCGGCGCCGCGCTGCTGCAACATCTCCATCAGGATGTAGCTGGGCGACTCGCGCTCGTCATCGACATCGGGCTTGTAAGCGAGACCGACGATCAGCACGCGACTGCCGCGGATGGACTTGCGTTGCTCGTTGAGCGCATCGCCGACCTTGTGGATCACGTACTCGGGCATCGCGGTATTGATCTCGCCGGCGAGCTCGATGAAGCGCGTGTGTTGCCCGTACTCGCGCGCCTTCCACGTGAGGTAGAAAGGATCGATCGGGATGCAGTGGCCGCCGAGCCCGGGGCCGGGATAGAAGGCCATGAAACCGAAAGGTTTCGTCTTCGCGGCCTTGATGACTTCCCACACATCGATGCCCATCGCGCTGTAGACGACCTTGAGTTCGTTGACCAAGGCGATGTTCACGCCGCGGAAAGTGTTCTCGAGGAGCTTGGTCGCCTCGGCCACGCGACAGGAGGAAACGGGCACGAGTGTCTTGATCGCGATGCCGTAGAGCGTCATCGCCTTCTCAAGGCACGCGGGCGTGAGGCCGCCGACGACCTTGGGGATCGTGGCGACGACGCTGTTGGGATTGCCTGGATCTTCGCGCTCGGGCGAAAAGGCGAGATGGAAACCCTCGCCGGCCTTAAGCCCCGAGCCCTGCTCGAGCACGGCGCGGAGATCTTCGTCCGTGGTTCCTGGATACGTGGTGGACTCGAGCACCGCGAGGGCGCCGGGTTTGAGGTACGGGGCGATGGCCTTGCCAGTCTCGACGATGTAGGAGATGTCGGGCTCGCGGTTCTTGTTGAGCGGAGTCGGGACGCAGATCACGACGGCATCGGCTTCGCCGACCCGGGAGAAATCGGCGGAGGCGACAAAGCGGTGAGCGTCGACGACTGACTGAATCGCCTCACCGGAGATATGCTTGATGTAGCTGCGCCCGTGGTTGAGCGCCTCGACCTTGGTGTCGTCGATATCGAGGCCGATGACGTTGGCGCCGCAGCGGGCAAACTGCAGCGAGAGCGGGAGGCCGACGTAACCGAGGCCGACGATGCAAAGCGTCGTGGCAGCGGGATCGCGCGGCGCCAGGGCGGGCGCAGCGGAGGGGTGACTGGGGGCGGAGGTGGAGAGCGAGGTGGTGGCGGTGGTCATGGACGAGCGTGGTTTGGAGGAGCGTTTAAGTTTCGTTGGGCGAGCGAGCGTCGTTTGGCGGCGAGGCCGGCGGGAAAAACAGGAAGCGGGCGTAGAGGTAGGAAATAGTCTCACCGAGCACATCGCGTACGCCCTCGCTGTAGCGCCACCAGCCACGGGCGTCGTAGTCGGGGTTCGGCACCGAGATCACTCCGACGACGACATCGGGCCCGAAAGCCTGTTGAAAAAGCAGGCGGGTCCGGCGCGCGTGGACGTCTTCGGTCACGACGTTGAGCGCCTTGACCGCGATTTTGTGGCTATGAAACCAGTCGCGCAGTGCAACTGCGGAGCTGTAGGTGCGATCACGCAGGCTGGTGCGCGAAGGTGCGAGGTGGACTTTGGCTTCTGGGACTCCTTCGCGTTTCAAGCGCTGCGCGCCGAGGCTCGCTGCGGTGCCGTAATCGTTGCGATAGCCGCCGAGTCCAGTGACGGGGCCGCCGGTGGCAATAACAGCGCCGTAGCGGCCGACGGTAAACTCATCCTTCGCGGCGACGATCGCGTAGTCGTGAATCCAACCCTCCACGGCGAGATACTCCGCGGGGGTGCGCGAGGTAACGGCGAGGAACGGGTGGATAGTGAAGACGGTGACGAGAGCGGTGAGAGCGCCAAGAGCGAGGAGAACGAACCAACCACGAAGTGTGAGACCCCAACGCTCGCGGCGGGAGATGAGGGCGAGGGGCATGAGGGAGCGGGCGGTGCGCGAGAGGCGCGGACGCGGGCACGAGCAAGAGTACGATCACGAGTACGAAGGCGGGTTGGGTCGTGTTCCTGATCGTGCTCGTACTCGTGATCGATAGAGAGACGGAGAGGCGGAGACTAAGAAAACGAGTGAACCGATGAAGACCGGGTGGCGGAACGACGGAGGCAGTCGTAAGCGGCGTCGTGGATGCTAGGGGCGATGGCGTCCCACGTCCAACGGTGCAGGAAGTCGTCCCAGGCGGTGTCGGCGATTCTGCGAGCGTAGCGGGAATCGCGGATCAAGCGGATGCACGCCTGGGCAAAGGCGAAGGGGTCGTCGGCGAGGAGGAGCTGTTTGCCGTGCTCGACGTCATAGCCGTACGCGCCAAAACGAGTTGAGACGACGGGGCAGCGGCGGCTGAACGCATCCGCGATCTTGATACGGGTACCGGCCCCGGTGTGGATCGGGACGATCATCGCGGACCAGGTGGCGATCTCGGCGGCGGGATCGGCTACCCAGCCGAGACCATCGACGGAGGCGTCGGCGGGCTTGAGCGGGCCGTCGCTCTCGGCGCCGACGAGACGGAGGCGGGCATCGGGGAGCTCGCGTTTTACGAGGGGCCAGCAGTTGTCTACGAACCAGCGGACCCCGTCGAAGTTGGGCAGGTAGCTGTAAAGGCCCATGAAGCCGAGGCGCGGAGGAAAATGGAGCTTCGGCTGCGGCGTGTGCGCGGGACGGGCAAAGCCATTGGGAATGATGTGCACGCGGTCGCTGAAACCGAGCCGCTGGCGATCCTGCGCGCTGCAAACCGCGAGCACGCCGAAGCGCTCGAGCAGGAGCTTCTCACGGCGCCGGTAAATCCAGCTATGCAGCGTGGCGTGAAGACGCTCCGAAATGGCGGGGGCGGCCTGCCGCTGGGCCTGGGCGAAGACGCTCGGGAGGTCGTCGATGTCCATGACCGAGCGTGGCCAATGCCAGCGATTGAGAAGATTGGCGCTGCGGAGCTTCAGGAACCATACGAGGTCGGATTCGGCCAGGAGTGCTTCGAGCCGATCCATCTCGGCAGGCGAGGCGAGGCAGCCGTGGACGTTTTCACAGCGAGGATTGAGGGCCCAGTCGAGACGATCGCGAAGACCGCGCGTAAGCGGCGAAGCGCCCTTGATGGTCGCTGCGAGATCGAATTCGGCGGAGGTGCGTTCGATGGCGTCGGGAGTCTCCGGCGCGGCATTGACGACGACGAGGCGGACATCGCCGATCTGTTTCAAGGCGCGGCCGACATGGAGGGCGCGCAGCTGACCACCGTAAGTTTTATCGTGAGGCCAGGCGGGGCAGATATAGAGGATGCGAGGGCGGGAACGGCTCATGGGCGAGCGACCTGTGGGGTGAGGTGTGGGTGAGAGGAGTCTGCGCTCGTACGCAAGACGGCGGAGTGAAACGCCTGGGAGCCAAGCTCGTCGCGCAGAACCTCGAGATAAGCGCGGCCGAAGCGGAGATCGGGCTCGAGGTGATTGCCCTCGGCCCACTCGTTCCACGACTTTACGAAGAGCAGGCGATGCTCGGCGGGCTTGGTGGCGATCTGCGCGAGGAGCGTGCGAAGATGCGTGCGGAATAGCTCGGGCGTGGAGTCGTGGAGCACGAGGCCGCGTAGGCCGCTGCGCGGAGTGTTGTCCCAATTGGGGATCGCACACGGATGCTTGTGCGGCTGCCTGCACTCCTCGGAGGCGAAGCGACGGAGGGCGTCGGCGTAGCGGTAGAAGCGCTTGGGGCGACCCTGCAGGCGGCGGACGTGGTGACGGATGCGCGTGGACCATTCGCCGCCATCGAGGACGTAGGCGCGGTGGAGATTGCGGACGGTGGCGCCATCGAAGCCATTGTCCTCCGGCGACCACGGCTCGTTCTGCACCCCCAGCAGGTAGAGGCCGGGAAGACCCGCGCGTGCGGCGAGACGACGCCAGCGGGTCGTGAAACCGACGGGGTCGGGTAGCTCGTGCGGACTGTAGACGAGGAAAAGTGGTTTGCCCTCGACCGTGACGTAGCGCGGATCGCGGAAAGCGGGAAGCAGTGTAGCAAAGTGATGCTCTTCGTCGGCGACGCCGGGGTAGTTCTGCCTGACGAGCACGCGGTTGGTCGCGCCATGCCAGACGCCGGTCCATGTTTCGTTGGCCCAGCAGAGACAGAACGGTAAGTCGGGCTTGCCGGAGGCGAGGACTTCCTCGAAGGGGCGCTCGAGCAGGCGGCGACCGTGGCCGAACCAATAGTGGTAATAGCAGAAGGCTTCGATGCCGTGCTCTCGGGCGAGCTGGGCCTGGGCTTCACGCGTCTCGGGGACGCGGAGATCGCAGAAGCCGAGCTCCGTGGGAACGTGGGGCTGGTAGTGCCCGGAGAAGAGCGGACGGGCCTTGGCGGTGTTGGTCCACTCCGTAAAGCCCTTGCCCCACCATTCGTCGTTCTCGGGGACGGGGTGGTATTGAGGAAGGTAATACGCTATGGCGCGGGCGGAAGGCATGGGTGAAGCAATCAGAGTGACTCGAAAAAGTGATGAAGGTCGGTGGCGTAACGCTCGATGTTGTAGCGCTGCCGAGCTTGGATGCGGCCGGCGCGGCCCATGGCGGCGGCGCGCTGCGGATCGGCGGCAAGCGTTTCGATCGCGCGTGCGAGCGCGGGAGCATCGTTGGGCGGTACGTGGAGGCCGCAGCCGGCTTTTTCGACATCAATCTCGGTGGGCAGCGCGCCGGTGCGCGTGACAATGACGGGGCGGGACATGGCCATGGCCTCGATGACATTGGTCATGCCGACGGCGGTGTACTCGGCCGGGTCGGATTTGAGAATGATGAGCGAGGCGGCGCAGGCGGCATACTGATCGTGCAGTAGCTCGCCGTAGGGCAGGGCATCGTCGGCAGGCCCGGAGAAAACGCGGACGTTACCGGGCCAGGTGAGATTGGAGGCGAGACGTGGAGCTATGACGCGGAGCGGGCTCGAGGTGAGATGGGCGGCGGCGCAGAGTGTGGGGTGATCTCGGAGAGTGCGGCCGCAGGAAAGGAAGAAGTCAGGCTCGTAGGGAAGGTCTGGATACAGGCGGAGATCGGCGCCCCAGGCGAGTTGCGCGACCTTGGCGCGGGGGGCGAGCTTGCGCGCCTGCTCCGCCGCGGCACCGGTTAAAGCGACGATACCACTGTGCGCGCGGCTTTGGTCGAGCGGCTCGCGGGCGAAAAGAAGTGAGACGACCCGGCAGCGAAGCGCGCCGAGCGCGCGAAGGAGCGGGATCCAGTAGAGGACGTTGTGCCCGCAGTATACGATGCCGTCGCGACCGAGCCACGAGCGCACGACGCGCAGGAGGCGAAGATCGTGCGGGAGCGGGTTGCGGTGGAGATAGAAGTCCGGCAGAGGCTCGGCGAGGGCGACTTCGTAGCCGCGCTGCACCAACTCCAGACAGCCCCAGAGATGATGCGGGGCGATGAGACCGCGCTTGATCTGCTGCCAGTAGGCGCCGCCGCCGTAGGAATTGACGTAGAGGACGCGACGGATAGGGCGGCCGTGGGCGGGCGAGAGGATCGTGAGACCGTGTTCGGTGCGCTCGATGAGGCCGGAGGTGAGATTTGGAATCTCGCGAACACGCGAGGCGGCGGGAGGAAGGAGAGTTTCCATGAAGAGGAACGCTAATCTGCGCTAATCTCTTAAGAGTCGTTGGGCACGGCGGGCGTGAAAGGGGCTCGCCTGATCGGCGAGGTGCGCGAGGTGTGGGAGCAGATGTCGGACTGGTGGCGGCCGACCTTGTTCACCACCCGGCGAGACGGAGAATTTTTTCGAGGCCGCGGACGGACCACTCGGCGCGGCGGTTTTGGGTGGTGGCAAGGAGACGGTGTACGGTGCGCTCAAAGGGTGAGCGCGGGTCGCGGAAGCGAGCGGCGGGGAGCCCGAGTCGCTGGGCAACGTCGGTCCAATCGTGATTCCAGATGGCGACGCGGCGGAAGTGACGCGGACCGTGTTGCGAAAGCATGTCGACGATCTCGCGGTCCCACCACGTAACGGGTTCGCAGGCGAGGGACCGGAAATCGATGCCTGCGCGGTCGTAGGCGGCCAACCATTCAGGGCGGATCGGGTGAATCTCCTCCGGCGACCAACTGCCGTGCATGTGATTGTACTGGCGGAAAATATCGAGCGGGCCCTTCTGGCCATGCCGCGTGTATTCCCAAGCCTGATACCAACGCTGCTTGCTGGCCATGCGCTCCCAGGCGACGTACTGGAAGTGAAGAACGACGATGTCTTCGAAATCGAGGGTTGGTGCGCCGGCGGGCTGCGGCAGACGGGGACTGTGGATGCGCTGACCGGAGTGAGCCGAGCCATCGTCGATGAAACCGAAGGGGCGCGGCTCGGGAGGAATCCAGGCTTTTTCGAAACCCGGCAGGATGTTGACCCAGCGGAAGCGGAGGATGGTGCCCGGCGCGGCGGAGGCGATCTTCTCCCATTCGGGACTCATCAGGCAGTTGGCCGAAAGGGCTTCGTCGGCGTCGAGGCCGAAGAGGATCCGGTGGCCGGCAACCTCGCGAGCGCGCGCGAGCAGAAGACGCTGGCGGTGGCTTTCGTCGTAGGCGGGGGCGTCGTTGAGGATGAATTCGACGCCGGGAGCTGAGTTGAGAATTTCGCGAGTGCCGTCGGTGGAAAGTTGGTCGGCGACGATGATGCGGTCGGCCCACGTGCTGGCGGCAGCTAGGAATTTCTGGACGATCCAGTTTTCGTTGCGCGTGGGCGTGACGCAAATGCGGTGAAGCGGGGACGACGAGTCGGACATGGCGGATGCGAGAAGAGTGACGCTAATCTGCGCTAATCTTTTTCGAAGCGACGGGCGGGTGGCGGTGGGTTGGCTTCGCCTGATCGGCGAAGTGTCCAGGCCTACGAGGCGGGCGCGGGAGCGAGGGCGGTGGAGCGGGCGGCTTTGCGGCGGAGGGCGTTGCGGAGATCGGAGATAAGCGAGAGGAGTTCGCTGCGGCCGCCGGGAAGCAGGAGCCAGGTGGCGGCGAAGACGAGGAAGGCGACGACGGCGCCGAGGGTAAGCGCTGCGGCGGTGGTGAGGTGCGCGCTTTGGTGGTGCGTTGCGAGGAGCGCCCACGCCATGGCGAGGGTGGCGAGGGCAGGGCGGGCAAGAATCGTAAGGTAGGAGCGGAGATCGACCGGAGAAGCGGCGAGGCAGTAGCGCAGGCGCGGCGCGAGCATTAGATAGGTAACGATGACTTCGGCGAGAGCGGCGCCGATCGCGCCCCAGCGAACGCCGATGCAGAGCGCGACGACCGAGACGACATTGTGCAGGACTGTAAGGCGGAGATAGATCGCACCCTGCCCGCGGGTGATGAGGATGAAGGCGGCGGAGCCGGCGGCCTGCTTGATGAACGTGCCGAAGCTGAAGAGGCAGAGGAGCGGAGCGGCTTCGAGCCAGGTGGGGCCGAGGAAGGCGAGCGTGAGCTCGGTCGCGTAGACCGCGACGAAGAGACTCAACGGCATCGTGAGCAGGCAGACGAGCGTCAGGAGCTTCAGGTAAAGGCGGCGGTAGCGCGGAGCGTCGTTCTGGAGCAGGCTGAGACTGGGCTGCGCGACTTGGTAGAGCGGGCTGAGCAACTGATCGGTGGGGGCGGCGATGAGTTGAAAGGCCTGGCGATAGACACCGACGGGACCGGCTCCGGAGAAGCGGCCGAGGAGGAAGCGATCGAAACCGCTGGCGATGCTGGAGAGGATGTTTGCGCCGGTGAGATTTGCCCCAAAGCGAAGGAGGGAGCGGACATCGGTGCGGCGTGAGGGCAGGCCCGGGAGCCATGGGAAGCAAACCCACATGCCCGCGGCAAGAAGGGCGGCGCGGGCGACTTCGCGCCAAAGGAGCGCCCAGTATCCAAAATCCCACCACGCAAGCGCGATGGCGAGTGCCGTGCTGAAGAGGCTGCTGGCGAGGCGGATGGCAGCGGTGTGGCCGAGCTTGAGCTGGCGGGTGAGGAGCGCCTGATGCTGGACGGTGAGCCCGCCCGCAAGGAGCGTGGTCGCGAGGATGACCGTTATACTGAAGAGGCGGGGATCGCGGTAGTAGCTGGCGATGAAGGGCGCGGCGGCGAAGGTGACGAGAGCGAGACCGGCGCCGACGGCGACATTGATCCAGAAGAGATTCGAAACCTGTGCATGAGTGATCTCGGGCTGCTGGACGGTGGCGGAGGAAAGCCCGAGCTCACGGAGCTGGTCGGCGATCGCGATCACGGCGGAGGCCATCATCACAAGGCCGAAATGCTCGGGAACGATCAGCCGCGCCAGGATCGCGGTGGAGCCGAGGCGGATGGCGAAATCGGCGAAACCAGCGGTGCTGGTGAAGAGCGCGGCGCGGACCGAACGGCCCGCGAGATCGCGACGGATGTGCTCGGTGCAGGTGATCTGGCGAAAGCGCGCGGCGCGGTCCATCGAGACAAAGGCGAGGCGGGAGTGAAGGACGAGAGAAAGAACAGGGCTGGCCGGCGTGCGGGGCGCGCGAGCCGGCGAAGATGTACGCAGGCGGGATCCGGAGTCAGTCTGACGGAGCGCCTGCGAGCCGGCGGCCTACGATGCAACGGACCCCGTGAGATCGCGGGGTAAACCCGCTCCTACAATCGAAGGAGCGGGTTGGAAAGCGGCTATTCGTTCGAGATGCGGACGTTGATCGGCTTTTGCTGGACGTCGGGCGGAGGGTTGGTGCCGGAGCCGGGAGCAGGAGCGGCGCCGGTAGCATAGCGGTAGCCGGCGGGGATCGATTCGTTGCGCGGGTTGGGATTCGACGGGTCGAAGGGCGGCCAAGCCAGGCCTTCGAAGTAGGCGGGTTTCGAGGTGCGGAAGAGCGAGGCGGGCAGGGGCTCGCCGCCGAGCGATTCGCTGGCGGGGATCTTGTTGCCGTAGTAGTAATAATTTCCCTTACGGATCGCACTGCTGGCGACACCGTCGTCCAACGCCTGATAGCCACCGGGACCCGGCGTGAGGATGTAGGGGATGCCGGAGAGTTCCTTGGAGTTGTTGACGGTGACGGTCTGCGGATCCTTGTAGGCGGTGATGGCGGCGAGCACGCTGTTGGTGGGCGTCATGATGAACCAGCCAACGTGCGCGGCGGTGAATATGGGGGAACTCACGGTGACGGTGGAACCGCTCTGCGAGAGCATGCCGATACCGATGCGCAGCGAATCGGTCCACGGCGGGCCGTTGCCGACAAAGCTGCTGTTACCCATGTTGGGATTGCCCATGCTCACGCCGTCGCCGTTGAGCGAATAGCCCGCTTTCTGGAAAATATTTCCGATGATCGAGTAGTCGCGGGTGAAGCGGTTGAGGCTGAGCGTCCAGCCCATGCGGCCGTTGAGGATGCCGTGAAACCAGTTGCGGAAGAGCGTGTCCTGCGACGTGGAGCCGAAGTAGCCGTCGCTCTGGAGATTTGGTGCGATATTGCCCTCGTAGAGATTGTAGGCGTTGTGCGGTCCGTGGTTGGAATCGATGGCGACGCCGGGCGAGCTGTCCTCGCAGAAGTTGTAGGCGAAGACGTTGCCGGAGGAGCCATGGTTCACCTCGATCAGCGGAAAGGCCTTGTAGATGATGTTGTCCTCGATGAGGCAGCCGGAGATGGTGTTGCAGAGGATGCCGGCGCCGTTGGTGCCGACGTGGTTGAGTTCGTCGAGGTGGCACTGGCGGACCTCGCAGTTCAGGGAGTCGTTGAGGAAGATGTGATAGTTGGCGGATTTCTTGACGTGCACATTCTTCACCCAGCAGCCGTAGGCCTGCTGCAGCCACACTGAGAAAGGCGCGGTGGAGCCGCTCATATCGATGAGCATGTGCTCGAGACCGACGAAATTGGCCTGGAACTGCGCAACGTGGATGACGGCGCGCGTGGCGCTGTAGTCGCCGTAGAGGCCGGGGAAGATTTCTAGCTTGTTGCCGGATTTGCCGGTGACGCGCGTCATCTGGCGTTGCAAACCTTGATAACCGAAGACGCTGACGACGGGGGTGGCGGGGTTGTTATCGAGGGCGATGTTCACGATCTGGCCGACGCGGAACTCGGAGGTGTCACCGATGGTGATCTGCCTGCTGCCCTTGTGCAGGCCCCCGGTGATGGTGTTGCCGGAGTTGGGCCACGACCAGTTGTAGTCGCTCCCACCGCCGATCTGGATGAAGCTCGAGCCCCCGACCGTGCTCTTTAGCACCGTGCTGTCGCCGGAACCGCGGATGCTGATGCCGTTCTTGTAGCCGACGACGATCGGATTGCGGCAGAGGTAGGTGCCGGCGGGGAGATAGATCACGTCGCCAGCAGTGGCCGCGGAGATGGCGGCGGAGATGGCGGAGCTGGCATCGGTGTTGCCTGTCTTGTCGGCATTATACGGCGCGCGGGTGACATCGACGACGCGTGTGCGATCATCGGGAATGCCGCCGGGGACTCCAGTGGCGACGCCCGGGGTCCAGTCGATCAGGCGGACAGCGGGGATCAGCTCGGCGCGAGCTGAGGAGAGCATAGCGCAGAGGGCAGTCCCGGTAAAGAGCGCGACGGAAAGGACTCGCGGGAAGCGGGAGCCACGAGGACGTGGAATGAGTGAAGGGCGCATGGCGGACGGCGGATAGGTGTTTACCTGAGGGTACATGGCGGCGGAGCGAGGGACGCGGCGCGGGGTCGGTCAAGGGGTGCGCGAGGGGGCAGCGGCGCTTTCAGGGAAGTTTGACAGATACGATGCGCGCGGGACGGAACGGTGAAATGCGGCAGGCGAAGGCGCTGCGACGCGTTAGCTGCGTGGAGCGAGCAGGGTTGCGGCAGACTCGGGAGCAGCGAGGCGTTGCGCAAGTGCCTGCGAAAAGGCGGCGGCGCCATCGGCATTGAGATGCTGGGAATTGTAGAAGTAGGCGCGGGTGCGGGAGAGCATGGTATCGCTGTAGTCCCAGAGCGGGGCCTCGAAACGCCGGCTCAACGCTTGGAAGCGGGTGAAGATATGCGCACGATTGAGTTGGAGCGGCTGGATCTCGAAGTATTCGGGCGAATAGACGAGGAGGACGCGGATGCCGCGGTCACGGCAGATGTGGAGAAGGTCTTCAAGGTCGCGCAGGCCTTGAGGCTCGAAGGCGGTGCGGGTGCCCTGCGGATTGGCGCGGCGGAAGGCGTCGAAATCATTGGTCCACGCCCATGGACGTGGGACGAAGCCGTCGATGTTATCCTCGCGCGGTTCGAAGCCGAAGGTGCGTTTCAGACCGAGGAGCCAGGTGAAGCGAGTATCGGGGACGATGTAGCCGTAGAGCGGGAGGTATTTCCACTTCCATGCATCGGGATAGACGCGGCGGACGGCGGAGTAGAGCGTAGGCTCGGAGAGGTAAGGGAGATACTGCGCGGGGTCGTAGATCTCGTGCGAGGTGGCGAAGGCGTAGAGATCGAGATTGTGGATGACGAGGCGCGGTGCGGTGTTGTGCGCGAGGTAAGTTTTGAGGACCGCGAGTTGGAGGTCGGTCTGGGAGCCGTTGCGACCGAGATTGAAAACGGAGAGGCCGGTGGCGGCGGAGAGGACGCGCGGATCGTAGTGGACCATCGCGCGTGAGGAACCGGTGACGACGATGTCGGCGTTGATCTGGCCGGCGACGATGCGATTGGTGATGCCGAACGAGGACGTGGAGATGCGGCGAAGACCGAAGTGGATCGAGGCATGCACGCCACCGATGAGCGCGGTGAGGAGCGCGAGAAAGAGTACGGCTCGCGTCAGGGGATTACGCGCGCGCGCGGGAGCGACGGGAGGGATGAGGGGAACCGCACTGGGTGCGCTGGCACCAGGCCGATGATCGAGGGTGGAAGCGGCGGCGGGCATCAGAACTGGAAATAAATGAACTGTTCGCTGCGATAGATGCCGAACATCAGGACGCCGACGACGAAGCAGGCGTAGACGGCCCAGCGTGGCACAACCGGAAAATTAGCAATGAATCGGGGCAGCGAAACGCGACCCTGAAGGAATTGACCCAGTTCGAGGACGGCGATGCCGGCGAGGGCGACGGGCATTTGCCGGAGAAGGAATTGCTCGGTGCCGATGCGCTGAAAGTCCCAGCCGCTGCCGAGGTGAGTGAGGATATACCACGCGTCGCCGAGGGAATTGGCACGAAAGAAAATCCAAGCGACGCACGTGAGGGCGAAGGTCGTGGCCCAGGCGAGTACTTGCCTCGTGCGAGAGTCGGAGCCGATGCCGACGGCGGCGAGGGAGCGGGCGCGGAAATCCTTGGTGAAACGACCGAAGACGAGGTAGACGCCGTTAAGCAGGCCCCAAATGACGTAGGTCCAACTGGCGCCGTGCCAGAGGCCGCTTACACCGAAGGTGATGAGAAGGTTACGAGCGTGTTTGATGGCGCCGCCGCGATTGCCGCCGAGCGGAACGTAGAGATAATCGCGAAACCAGGTGGAGAGTGAGATATGCCAGCGGCGCCAGAACTCGCCGATGGACGTGGATGCGTAGGGGCGGTCGAAGTTCTCCATCAACCGGAAGCCGAGGACGCGCGCGGAGCCGACCGCGATGTCGGAGTAGCCCGAGAAGTCACAGTAAATCTGATACGCAAAAAAGACGGTCGCGATGGTGAGCTGGAGGCCGGTGAAATTCTGCGGAGCGGCGTAGACGTCGTTGACGTAGAGAGCGAGGCGGTCGGCGATGACGAGTTTCTTGAAGAAGCCCCACGCCATGCGCTTCAGGCCGCTGGTCATGCGTAAGTAGTCGAAGCGGTGTTGCTCGTGGAACTGGTCGAGGAGATTCTGCGGGCGCTCGATCGGGCCAGCGACGAGCTGCGGGAAGAACATCACATACGTGGCGAACGTCGCGAAATCGCGCTCGGCGCGCTGACGGCCCTGGTGAACCTCGATGACGTAGCTGAGACTCTGGAAGGTGTGAAACGAGAGACCGATCGGGAGGATGATGTCCAGCGTGACGGGAGAGGGCGTCCAGCCGGCGAAGGTCGCGAGGCCGACGAGGGAGTCGGCGAAGAAGTTGAAATATTTGAAGAAAAAGAGAATCGCACAAGTGGCGGCGATGCTTGTGACGAGAAGGGCGGTACGGGCGCGGCCGGAGGACTTTTCGAGGTAGATGCCCGCGGTGAAATCGATGACGATGGTGGCGCCGAGAATCAGGATATACGCCGGCACAAACGCCATGTAGAACACACAGCTCGCGACGAGGAGAAGCGGGATGCGCGCACGGTGCGGCAGACTAAAATACAGGACACAGACGAGCGGAAAGAAGAGGGCGAACTCGAGGGAATTGAAGAGCATGGCCCGGAGCGAAACGGCGAAAGGAAGCGAGCGGAGAGAGACGGACGGAGAGCGGAGAAACGGAGGACGGAAACGCTTATCTGCGCTAATCTCTCAGAGGCGCGCGGGACTGGCGGGAGCGGGAGGTCCTCGCCTGATCGGTGCGGGCGGGCGCTGTTGGCGGATGATGCGGGTGCGGCGCGTTAAGGATGACGCGCCCTACCTTCAGGCGAAGATAGCT
>JAZKEV010000040.1:16982-17861 GCA_040386765.1 Verrucomicrobiota bacterium
GTAAGGACGATCAACGACGGGGAAGATGCGGAGGGAGTCGACGAGCTTAACGAGCGCGAACGTAGCCAGCGTGGTGAGCAACAGCGGGACCATGACGTCGTCGGTGAGGACGCCGAAATGGCGGGCGGCGCGGAAAAGGAGCTGAAGGAATGCGATTTGGACGAGGTACGAGAACAGCGAGTAGTTGCCCAAGAGGCGGAGGGAATCGCCGATCACGCCGCCCAGCGCGAGACGCTGACCGAGGCTGTAGAAGAGGAGGACGGAAAAAGTGACGCCCGCGAGATTCATCGCGTAGGTGGGGTACTGGAAGCGCACCGCGACCGAGTAGCCCAAGTAAGCGAGGACAAGAAGCGGCAGAAAACGAGCAAGGCGATCAAGGTGCGCGCGTGGGATGAAGCCGACTGCGGTGCCGAGCAGGCCCGTGCTGAGGAGATCGAGGTTGGCGACGAGGCGACCTGATTGAGCGAGGACGATGCAGCCGAGCAGCGTGAGGCCGGCGACGAGCGGGAGTGCGTAGGGGGCGAAGGCGAACGCGCGGAGAAGAAGGGCCGCGAGGAGCAGGACGTAGCCGATCGGTAGGAGGACGCCGAAAACCGCGGCGCGCTGCTCACCGGTGAGAAAGACGACATCGAGGCGGTCGACGAAGGAGGCAAGGCTAGATTAAGAGCGAGGAAGAGCGCGATGGTCTTCAGCCCGCGGACGAAGAGGCGGGTGGGCACGCGGGTATCGCCAGAACGGATTTTCGGAAGGTAAACGTGCGTGACAAGAAAGCCGGCGATGAAAATGAAGGAGGGCGGGAGAAAGTGGAGATGGCGGAGGAGATTGGGATCGTAGCGGAAATAATTGATCGTGTGGTACGCGATCATGCAGAGCACCAAG
>JAZKEV010000041.1:0-1411 GCA_040386765.1 Verrucomicrobiota bacterium
ACCGGACGCCAGACGAGCGCTTCGATGAGCTTGCGGCTGATGTCGCTGGAGAGTTGCGTGGACTTGGCTCGATATACTCCGCACACGGCGGAGGTCAGATGGTCCTGGTCGGCCAGCCTGCACGGAATTACTGCCTGCAGCACGATGGGGTTGGTGATGATCGGCTCGCAGACGCGTGCCTCCACGCAAGTCGCGAGCGCCGATCGCTACTCGGATTGGGATTTCCAGCTCGCGACGACGCAGCCGGAGATGTTTGCGACGGCGAAGTGGACGGAGGCGGCCGGGCTGAAGCCGCTGCACTACGTTTTTCGCTCCGGCCGGCTGGGCAGCGCGCAAAAAGTCACCGCGCTCTTCGCCGAGGGTGAGCTGGATCTCATCACGATTCCCGCCGTCGCGTTGCGCGGCCTCGCGCAGCAGAAGGTGCCGCTGCGCGCGCTGATGGCCGATCCGAATATCGCGCGCGCGCTGACCGACCTCGCCGCGGTGCTCCAGGGCGGCTACCGGATTCTCAAGGGCGAGGAGGATTTCGGGGCCTTTTACAAGGCGGTCGCGAGCGAGGTGCCGCCGGCGCGCCTCTCGGATGCCGAGGTGCGGCAGCTGGTCGATGGCTTTGTGTGCGACTATGTGTCGACGCAGGGCAAGATCGACCGCGGCGAATTTCTGGCGGCGCAGCGCTGGCTGCATCACCAGCTGGCCGAGGTGAATTTCAAGCTGCTGCACGAGCTGCGGCAGCGCGAGAAGCAGGTGAGCTTTCCCGATGCGCGCCGGCTCGAGGCCTACGGCGATGCGCGCGTGGCGGCCGTGACAGTTGCGGCGACGCCGGACGCTGAGGCGTTGCGCGCCGCCGCGAAGCAGACGGCGGCGACGTGCCGCACGCTGACGGAGGCGCTGCTCGGGGGAGCGTGGCGCTGGCCGGCCGGGATCGCGTCATGACGCTCGTCAACCTCTGCCCGCATCCGGTCTGCATCCTGCACGAGGACGGTTCGAAAAGCGTGCTGCCGCAGGCCGGCGTGGCGCGCGTGGGCGTCGATTACCGCTCGGGCGGAACGGTCGAGGTGGAGGGAAAGCCGGTGCAGATCATTCAGGGCGTTTACGGCGAAGTTGTCGGGCTGCCGGAGCCGGGCGCGGAGTGCTTTTACCTCGTTTCGCACATGGTGCGGATGGCGCTGCCGAAACGGCGCGATCTCCTCTCGCCCGCGAACATGGTGCGCGATGGCGAGGGAAACATCCTGGCGTGCCGGATGTTCGAGATGAACATGGAGAGCTGATAGCTGAGGGAAATTTACGATGAGCGAGATCACAGACTGGCGGGCGTGGGTGGGGCGGTTTGCGGGTGACGTGAGTCACGCACCCTTGGTGCGCGCGCTGGAATTTCTCGATCCCCATTGGCTGGACGGCGCCGGCATCGATG
>JAZKEV010000041.1:1421-5558 GCA_040386765.1 Verrucomicrobiota bacterium
CAGTCTGTGGATATCGGGCAGTCGCGCCACCGGGAAGGACGACCGGCACAGCGATACCGACATCCGGCTGCACGGGCCGCGCTGGACCGAGCAGGATACGGCGGAGCTGCTCGCGCGGATCGGACCGGAGGGCGGAGCGCTGGTGCGGTTGAGCAAGCTCGCGCCGACCGTGTGGAACTACGAGTGCGTCTTCGCAAACGACGTGGCGGTCGATCTCCTCATCAACACAGGAGAGACCGCGCAGGCCTCGGCGGATTCGGTTGTCTTTAAAGCGGGCGAGGCCCTGAAGCGCCAGCCAGCCCTGCAACTGGTGCGGGAAACGGTGCCGACGCCGGCGGAGGTGCGAAACCTGATGGACGGGCTGGCGATCGACCTCGGCAAGTTTCCGAAGCTCTTCGCGCGTGGCGAGCGGCTGGCGGCGCTATTTCTCCTCGATGTTCAGCGCTACGCAGTCCTGCGGCTCGCCTACCTGGCCACACGCGGCGCGGATTGCGGCATCAAGACCCAGCACACGCTCGCGAGCCTGAAAGTGATCCTGGCTACCGTGTTGGGCGAAAGCTCACCCGAGATTCGGACTATCGCGAAAGGTCTCGAGATCGATGAGCCTGTGGAAAAAGCCGTGGATCGGATGACGGTGGCGATGCCTACGCTGTTTGCTGTACTGAGGAAACATTTTCCGGGCACTTAGCGCCTAGGTGGGCCGAGCGGCAGTCATCCGGTCCGAGCAAAGCCGGTTTTACAGGGGGCGAACCGAGGAGGGCGGGGGATTGCTTCGCTGCTCCGGTGCGAGTGGATCCGTACGTTGTCTCCCGCCGCGTTCGCCACAAATGCCACTACGCTAACCCCACCGTGCTCGTCTGACGCCGAGTATCTCCTTGGGTGGGCGTGATGCCACGAAACCCGTTCCACCCATGCCGCGCCGGACTTCCCCGGCCCCTGTCTCGTGGTAATATCCTTTGTCCCTTAGGGGAGAAGGGCCGTGCCCTTGCCTCTGTCGCGACAGATTTCTTTCACGGGAACCTCAAACCCGGAGCTTTGCGAGGCCTCGGGATGACCATTTTGCTTTCTGTGGGAGGCGCAGCGACTCAAGCCTTCGCTGCCGACTTCACGTGGACTGGGACCACCAATAACACGTGGAGCACCGCCGCCAACTGGGGCGGTACCACCCCCGCCAATGCCGCTACTACGGCGGTGTTTTTCGGTACCCCGGCTTCCGGGCGCGTCGCGCCCAATCTCACGTCTTCGGTAACGGTCGGCAGCATCACGTTCCTCTCCGGTGCGAGTGCCTTCACGATCTCCAGAAGCTCCTTGAATACCCTCACGCTCGCCACCGGAGGCAGCGTCACCAACAGCTCGTCGAATCTGCAGACCATCACGGCGGCCGTTGTCCTCGGCGGTAGTTCCACTTGGGATGCAGCAAGCGGGAACATGAGTGTCAGTGGAGTGATCTCCGGCGCGAGCGGTTCGCTCACCAAAACCGGTCTCGGGCTTCTCACACTTTCTGGTGTGAACACTTATGCCGGTGGCACCACTATTTCCGCCGGAACCCTGCAAGTGGGCAACGGAGGAAGGCTGGGGACGGGTGGGGTCACCAACAACGGCGTGTTAACATATAACAGCACCGGCACTATTACCGAAGCCAATGTGATTAGCGGCACGGGCAGTCTCACCCAAATCGGCGCGGGCGTCACCAGCCTGACCGCTACCAATACCTATCAGGGCGGCACCACCATTTCCGGCGGTGTGCTCCAATTTTCCTCTCTTGGCAATTTCGGCTCCGGCGCGATTAATCTGAATGGGGGCGCCCTCCGCTGGGCCACCGGCAGTACAGTCGATGTGTCGGGGATTGTCACCTTGGGCGGCGGTGCCTTCGATACTAACGGCAACAATGTCACCCTCGGCTCGGCGCTGGCGGGCAGCGCCCCGCTGATCAAAGCAGGGACTGGAATCCTCACCCTGAATGCCGCACCGGCCAGCGCCACCACTGTCACGGTGAGCGGCGGCACCCTTCTTGCCGGCGGGGCCGGTTTCCTGCCTTCGGGCCTTCCCTACACGGTCAACGGAACCACGGCGAGCGGGAGCGCCACCCTGAATCTCAACGGCTATGGTCTTGCTATCACCACGCTCACGTTGGGCGGGAGCACTGCGGGAGCCAATGCCGTCAACACGGTGGCGACGGGCTCGGGTATCCTGACGCTGGGCGGCAATGTCGCCTACGCTGCACCCTTGACGGGCAACGATCCCGGCGCGGCTATCATCACTGGCAAGCTCGATCTCGGTTCGAGTACGCGTACGTTCAATATTGCCGATTCTACCAATACGGCAACCGAACTCAGCATCAGTGCCGCGATCAGCGGAACGGGCGTGGGCCTCATCAAAACGGGCTCGGGCGTGCTTGCCCTCACCGGGACGAACACCTACACCGGCGGCACCACCGTGTCCGACGGCACGCTCCAGTTTTCCTCCTCCGCCAATTTTGGCTCCGGGCCGGTGACGATGAACGGCTTTTATGCCATCTTGCGTTGGGCCACTGGCAATACTGACGGTTTGGCCGGCGGAATAGCCATCGGCAATTATGGCCGGTTGGATACCAATGGCAATAACGTCACTCTGGCGACGCCGCTGAGCGGTTCAGGCCGTATGACCAAGGAGGGAACGGGCATCCTCACGCTCGTCTCTGCGCCGAACCTCGCCGAGATGTTCGTTCACGGCGGCACGCTTCGTCTCACCGCGGACAACTCCCTGCCTTCGAGCGCCAAAGTCACCGTCGCGGGGATCGTACACGATAGTGGGCTCGCCACCACCCTGGACCTGGATGGGCACAACCTTTCGATCGCTTCGCTCGACGTGGGCACCTACTACTCCGGGAGAAACGCGGTGAATATAGTCACCACCGGGGCAGGAACGCTGACGGTGGGAGGCAATGTCACCTACGCCGGTCAGGGATCCCCCTATGAGTATTATGATCCCGGCACTGCGGTCATCGCGGGCAAGCTCGCGCTGGGGGCCGGCACGCACACCTTCAATATCGCCGATTCCTTTAACACGACCCTCGAGCTCAACGTCACCGCCGATATCAGCGGGGCGGGGGGCCTCACCAAATCTGGAGCCGGTAATTTGGTCCTGAGCGGAACGAACACCTATGCCGGCGACACCACGATTTCAGCCGGACTACTGCGCGCCGCGGTTCCCGCCACGGGCAATTTGCGGATGAATGGCGGGGTGCTTGAGCTCGCGGGCGACAGGGCGTTCACCTACGGCACCGGCCCCGGCCAGATCCAGTGGACGGGCAGCGGCGGCGGCTTTTCCGCCTTTGGCGGCAACCGCACGGTCAATATCAAGGACGGAGGCGAAACATCCCTGAACCTCGTTTGGGGTGGGGGCAGTTTCGTCGCAGCTGGAAGCAGCTTGATGCTGAGTTCCAGCTTGTCCGATAGCACGGTCACGCTGGCCAATAATATCGATCTCAACGGGACCACGCGAGGGGTGACAGTTGACGCTGGCTCCGCCGCTACCGATGCGGTGCTCAGCGGAGTGCTGAGCAATGGAGGTCTCTCTGTGACTGGCGCCGGCACCCTCAAGCTCGCCGGAGCAAACACCTATGCCGGTGGGACGACCATTTCGGGGCGGGAGGTCGATTCCATCTTTAGCCTGCAGACCTCCGGCGCCGTCGTGGAATTCTCCTCCGGTGGCCTCGGGAGCGGTGGGGTAACGCTCGAAAACGGCTCTCAACTCCGCTGGGCGCCGGGCAACACGGACTCGCTGACCGGAGCAACGGTCAACATTGGTGCGGGCGGCGCGACGCTCCACACCAACGGCAATAA
Source organism: Verrucomicrobiota bacterium (assembly GCA_040386765.1). Taxonomy (GTDB): domain Bacteria; phylum Verrucomicrobiota; class Verrucomicrobiia; order Opitutales; family Opitutaceae; genus ER46. The sequence continues at coordinate 5,246 of JAZKEV010000041.1, forward strand.
CGTTGTCCTCAATGCCGCGCTCGGTGGCGTGACCACCACGAGTCAGTTCGGAAAGACAGGCGACGGCGTCCTGACGCTGAATGTGGCTTCCACCTTTAGTACGGGATACGCAACCATCTCGGGTGGCACGCTACGCCTCGGGGTTGCGGGCGCGTTTGGCACCGAGCAGTTCGGGTATCTCGCGGTCAATGCACAAACCGCCGGGGGAAGCGCCACTTTCGATACCAATGGCCAGAATTTCTCGGCCTATTCGCTCAATTTCGGAGGAGCCTATGCCCAAGCCAATGCCATCAATACGATCTCAACCGGTGCG
>JAZKEV010000041.1:5568-7375 GCA_040386765.1 Verrucomicrobiota bacterium
GAACGATCCCGGCTCCGCCTTTCTCACCGGGAATCTCAATCTGTACCAAAACACGGCGGTCTTCACGATCGAAGACTCCTCCAACACGACGGCTGAGCTGACCGTGTCCGCGAACATTTCCAGTACGGGAACCTTGGGCCTCACTAAAAGCGGTGCAGGCACGCTGGTATTGAGCGGAAACAACACCTATACGGGTACGACCACCCTCAGTGCGGGGACGCTACGCGTTACAAGTAGCACAGCTCTGGGCACCGGCACACTTAGCTACGGCGGTGGCACGCTCGAACTCGCAGGGACCAACCTCGCACTGGCAAACACGATTACGTTGGGCTCCTCCGTCCGGACAATCAGCGTGGTGGACGGCAGCGCCGTGGTCGATGCCACCCTCACCGGCGGTATAAGTGGATCGGGGGCCATCAACAAAACCGGGGCGGGCACGCTTCGCCTTTCGGGCGCCAAGACCTATACGGGCAACACGAACGTCTCTGCTGGCACCCTGATCTACGCCACCCAAAATTCGCTCTACAATAATGTCACCGGCAACTGGACAGCCACCAAGCTGACGGTCCAATCCGGTGCCACGGCGGCGTTCAACGTCGGCGGTACCAATGAGTTTACGGCAACGAATATCAATACGCTCAAGGTCTTGGGCGGCGCCACCAATGGGTTCCGCAATGGCTCCTTCATCGGCTTCGATACGACGAATGCGCTCGGCGGCAATTTCGACTACGTCACGGGGATCACCAACACCAATAGCGGCGCGAATGTCATCGGGCTCACGAAGCTCGGCACCGGCAGTCTTACGCTGTCCGGGGCCAGCACCTACACCGGTGCAACGACCGTCAGCGCTGGCACGCTTTTCGTAAACGGCTCACTCGGCAACACCGCTGTCGCCGTGTCGAGCGGAGCAACCCTCGGCGGCAGCGGTACCACCGCGGGCCTCGCTACAATCTCCAGCGGCGGCCGCCTCGCCCCCGGTAATTCGCCAGGCACGCTCACCTTCACGAACGGCCTCACGCTCAATTCCGGTTCGATCCTCGATTTTCAAATCGGCACGACGAGCGATTCCGTCCGCGTTTCCGGGGCCACGCTCACCGGCCCCTTGGTCGGCACGATCCTGCTTAATCTCTCCGATGCCGGCGGATTCAATCCGCTCACGAGCAGCAGCTACACGCTTTTCAACTTCGCGAGCGCAGCTACCTCCAACTTTACCGCTTCGCAGTTTACTTTGGGCAGCCTGCTCGGCGGCACCTCGCTTTCCAACTATACGTTCAATCTCGATGGCACCGCCAGCACGCTAAACCTAGTGTACACTCCCACTGCCGTGCCGGAGCCCGCGACCTATGCCGCAATTTTCGGCGCGGCTGCTCTCTTGGTGGCAGCCTTCCGTCGCAAGCGTGCTGCCAGGTTGTGAGCTTCGCCGGTCGTTTCGGCGCTCAGTGCAGCTTGCCGCAATCTGCCTCTGCGCGCGCCAGGTTTCCAGCTTAGCGCTCAGACGGGTATTTACGTCTGAGCACTAAACAGCTCCGCGATCACATCCTCGAGCGGCACATCTTCAATCGTGATGTCCGCCACCGGGCCGGCGCTCAGAATTTTTTGCGAGATCGCGGCGACCTGATCGCTGGGCACGTGCAGCGTTACTTCGCCATCGGCCGTCGCGGTGGCCTTGTCCTCGGCAAGCTCGGTGAGCGCGGGGAAGGGGAGCTCGGCGGGGCGGAATTTGATGATCTTCTTGCGGGCGCCGCCGCTGGATTCCAGACGGTCGAGCGTGCCGTGGCGGAAGTTCTCTGTCACCACATCCGCCTGC